>JALVSR010000108.1 GCA_027024225.1 Hyphomicrobiales bacterium
TGCGTGCCCTTTGCGCTCAATTCCGGCGTGTTCTGGCCCCGCCGGACATTCTGGCGCTGGCCCGGCACCATCACCGTGCGCTTTCTGCCGCCCATCGAGCCGGGGCTGCAAAGGCGCGCATTCATGGCCCGTCTGCAGGAGGCCATCGAACCGGCCACCGAGGAGCTGGTCGAACAGGGCATTGCCCAGCTGAAGGCCAACGGCTTGTTGTGCGAATCATCCGCCTCACTGGACGGTTGAACGGCCTCACCATATAGTGATTGCAAAACACCGCACCATGGAACGTGGCCATGAGCAAGCGCATTCGGCCTTTCGAGCTGAGCGGCATTTCAAGAGAAATCTGGGAGCTGAAATATCGCTATCGGCTGGCGGATGGCACCATCGTGGACCATACCATCGAGGACACCTGGCGCCGGGTGGCCACGGCCGCGGCCATGGCCGAGGACTCCATCCACCGCGAGAAATGGGCCGGGACATTCTACGAAATCCTGCAAAATTTCCGTTTTCTCCCCGGAGGCCGCATTATCGCCGGCGCGGGCACCAGACGGGATGTGACCCTGTTCAACTGCTTCGTGATGGGGGACATCGAGGATACCATCGCGGGGATTTTCGACATCCTGAAAGAATCGGCCCTAACCATGGAAGCCGGTGGTGGCATCGGCGTGGACTTCTCTCCCATACGGCCCCACGGCGCCATCATCGAGCGGCTGGATGCCACCGCCGCCGGTCCGGTCGCCTTCATGGATGTATGGGATGCCATGTGCTCCACCATCATGGCCGCGGGCGCCCGGCGCGGCGCCATGATGGGCGTGCTGGCCTGCGACCACCCCGATATTGAACAGTTCGTCACCGCCAAGCGCAAGCCGGGGCGGTTGACCAATTTCAACATGTCGGTGCTGATCACCGACGCGTTCATGCGGGCGGTGGAGGAGGACGCCGACTGGCAACTGAAACATGCCGGCAAGGTTTATCGCACGGTAAAGGCGCGCACGCTGTGGGATGCCATCATGCGCGCCACCTACGATCATGCCGAGCCAGGCGTGATTTTCGTCGATACCATCAATCGCGAAAACAATCTTTGGTGGATCGAACATATTCACGCCACCAACCCCTGTGGCGAGCAGCCCCTGCCCCCCTATGGCTCCTGCCTGCTGGGGTCGGTGAACCTTGTGCGTTTTGTCGAGCAGCCCTTTTCCGACAAGGCGCGCCTGAACGAGGAAGAGCTGTGCGCGGTGGTGCGCGTGGCGGTGCGCTTTCTGGACAACGCCATCGACATTTCGCGTTATCCACTGGATCGGCAGCGCGCCGAGGCTTTCGCCAAGCGCCGCATCGGGCTGGGCGTTACCGGCCTGGCCGACGCGCTGGCCATGCTGGGGCTTCGCTACGGATCGGAGGAAGCCGCGGACAGGGCGGAGAAGTGGATGGCCTGCATCGAACGCGCCGCCTACGAAGCCAGCGTGGAACTGGCTCGCGAAAAAGGTCCCTTTCCGCTGTTCGATCCGGAGCGTTATGCCCATTGCGGTCATGCCGCTCGCCTGCCGGAAGAACTGAGAGAACGCATCAGGCGTCATGGCATTCGCAACGCCCTGCTCACCTCCATCGCGCCCACTGGCACCATTTCCCTGCTGGCCGGCAACGTTTCCTCTGGCATCGAACCGATTTTCGCGTTGGAATATGTGCGCCGGCTGCGCCTGCCGGACGACACGGTGAAGGAAGAATTGCTGGAAGACTATGCCGTGCGCCTATGGCGCCAGCTGCATGGCAGCAAACCATTACCGGAAGCCTTCGTCACGGTGGAGGATCTTGACTGGCGCGATCACCTGCGCATGCAGGCGGCCATGCAGAAACACGTGGATTCGGCCATCTCGAAGACCATCAATCTGCCCGAGAGCATCTCCTTCGAGGAGTTTCGCGATGTTTATCATGAAGCCTGGCGCGCGGGCCTGAAGGGCTGCACCACTTACCGGCCCAATCCCGTCACCGGCGCCATTCTGCGGCCCGTCACCCGCACGGATGGCGCTTCCAGGCGAAAAGATCGGCCCAGATCCGACCACCTTCCGGAGACTGATCTGGCCAGCGATGGCTGCGATTCCGGTGCCTGTTCTCTGCCTGCGGCGGAGCCACGCCCGGAGCGTTTCGCCGAAACCTGCCCCCAGTGCGGAGAACCCACGCTGGTACACACCGAAGGCTGCCCGCAATGCCTGACCTGTGATTATTCCAGCTGCGCCTGACAAGCCACGCCTCAAGGAAGCGATGACTTCACGAAGAGCCGTCCCTCATCTGCGGCGCTCCACGATGAAATTTTCCAGAACCAGCAGATCCATGTTGGTCCGCAGAAAACAATCGAGCGCTTCTTCCGGCTTGCACACGATGGGTTCGTTTTCGTTGAAACTCGTGTTGAGCACCATCGGCACGCCCGTTTCCTCCCGGAAGGATTCGATCAAGCGCCAGTAACGGGGGTTCGTCTCGCGATATACGGTCTGCAAACGCCCCGAGCCATCCACATGCGTGACCGCGGGAATTTGCGAGCGCCGATCCTCGCGAATCTGGAAAACCTGCATCATGAATGGGACGTCATGGTCTTCCTCGAACCATTCGGCCACCCATTCGCGCTGGATGGACGGCGCGAAGGGACGAAAGCTCTCCCGCCGCTTGATCTTGGCATTGAGGATGTCCTTCATGTCCGCCCGCCGGGGATCGCAAACGATGGAACGATTGCCAAGCGCCCTGGGACCCCATTCCATACGCCCCTGGAACCAGCCCACCACTTCGCCCCTGGCGATGGCCTGCGCCGTCTTGCGGCAGAGATCCGTTTCATCCGGCACGTGCCGCACGACGCAATTCTGGTTTTCGAGTTCGCCCTTTCGCTCTTCAAGCAAGGTCGCGATATCCGAATCGGTGAACGAAGGTCCCCAGTAGGCATGGCTCATCACGAAATGGTCGGTCTGTTCATCACCAGCCAATGGAGTCGTTGCGCGCATCGCGGAAATGCTGTGCGGCAGATCGAGCCTGTGCCACACGTGCATGGCCGCGCCGATCGCGCCGCCGGCGTCGCCCGCGGCGGACTGGACATACAGCCGCCTGAAGGCGGATCTCCGCCGCACCTTGCCATTGGCGACGGAGTTCATTGCACAGCCACCGGCCAGCGTCAGGGTATCGAGCTGATAGCGCTCGTGCAGTTTGTCGAGGATGTGAAAGAAGGCCTCTTCGTACATCGCCTGAACCGAACGGGCGATGTCACGATGCCTTTGGGTCAACGGTTCGTCTTTCGCCCGCGCCGGTCCCAGGAGATCTTCCAGGGCGGCGGAAAACAGCGTGCCCACATGTGGCGCGCCCCCCTCCCAGGCATAGGGGATGTGTTCCTTGTGATGACGGAAAAAACGCGTCTCCAATGAAAAACCGCCATTGTCATGCAGCTTCACGATTTCGCGCATGGCCTCCATGTAACGAGGTTCGCCATAAGGCGCGAGCCCCATGACCTTGTATTCGTCGCCATAATGGGGAAAGCCGAGATATTGTGTGAGAGCCTGGTAGAAGATGCCGAGGGAATGCGGAAAATGCACCCGGCCATCGATCCGTATCTCATTGCCGCGTCCCACGCCCCATGCGGCGGAAGAGAAATCGCCAAATCCGTCGACGGACAGGACCACCGCTTCGGAAAAGGGCGAGACCAGGTAGGCGGAAGCCAGGTGCGCCAAATGGTGCTCAACCCGGTGGATTTGCCCCTTGAAACCACTGTTGGGAAAGGCGCGATCCAGCTCGCTTTCCACGGACTGGCGCTTGGCCTGATTGCGCAGGCGTTCCAGCACGAATTGCATGCTGGGGCGCTGTTTCAGCGTGAAAAATATTTTCTGCCAGAGGGTCGCCCGTGGGTCGGAATTGATGGCGACATGCTCCACGTCCGCCAATGAAACCCCCGCTTCGGCAAGGCAATAACGAATGGCCTCGGAAGGAAATCCCGCCCAATGCTTGATGCGTCGAAAGCGTTCTTCTTCCACAGCGGCCACGAGTTCACCATCGCGAACCAGACACGCTGCCGCATCACCATGATATGCGTTCAGACCAAGAACAAGAGTCATGATTTTCCTTTTTGACAATGTCCGTTGAAATACGAAGAACAGATTTCTCACATTTGCCAGTCAAAGCCAAGCGCCAGGCATCAATTCATTGACATGGCGAATTCAAAAACTCGCGGTTCGGACGTGACCGCTGCCTGGAAGCGGAAAAAGCAATCCCCCACGGATGCAACCGCAGCGGATACGAGCCCGACGAGATCAGCCTTCCGGATAGTCATGCGCGGATCCTTCCGCAATGTCATGGCCTCGGCCGGCGTCACATACCCCTCGATTCCCGCAAGAAAGCCGCCGTTTGCCGAATCACCTCCGCCAGACCGGCGCGCCGCACCGGCACTCCCTGGGGCAGGGCGGAGAGAAAACGGCTGGCCAGCCGGTTGTCCAGCATGACGAACACCCCCACATCATCCGCCTTGCGGATGAGCCGGCCAAAGGCCTGGCGCAGCCGCAGCCGCACCTGCATGTCGGTCCAGCGCCCCTTTCCGAATTCCCGTTGCCGGGCGCGCTCCAGAATGGTCGGGCGCGGCCAGGGCACGCGGTCCATCACCAGCAGGCGCAAACTCTCGCCCGGCACGTCCACGCCGTCGCGCACCGCATCCGTGCCCAGCAGGCAGGCGTTGCGCTGGGCGCGGAAGATGTCCACCAGCGTGGCCGTGTCCATGGCGTCCACGTGCTGGGCGTAAAGCGGCAATCCGGCGGCGGCAAGCGGGCCGAGGATGCGCCGGTGCACGGCCCGCAATCGCGAGATGGCGGTGAACAACCCCAGCGCGCCACCACCGACGGCCAGAAACAGCTCGCGATAGGCAGCGGCCAGTTGATCCATGTTTTCGCGATCGACATCGGAAACGATGAAGAAGCGTGTGTTGGCGGCATAGTCGAAGGGCGAGGGAAAACTCGCCCGCCGCACCGGCCACGGCAAATGACTGGCGCCCGTGCGCATTTCGGCGCTTTGCCAGTCATCGGGTGCCTCGGGCGGACGGTCGCGCAGCGTGGCGGAGGTGATGACGGCCGAATCCACCCTTTTCAACACTGTCTCCGCCAGCGGAATGGTGGGATCCACCCAGTGCGCATGCATGCCCACATCCATTTCCTGACCATAGGCATACGAGACGGAAAACCACATGACGATGCGTTTATCCTCCGCGGGTGCTTGCGCGGATGGCTCCGTCTTCCCGGCCAGCAGGCGCTTCAGCATGCTCGCCCAGCCGCCCACCATCAGCTCGCCGCGGCGGATGAGCGAGCGCGCCATGCTCTCCAGCCGGTTGCGCTCGGAGGAGGAAAGCGTCGCCGCCTCCCCGTTCAGGCGGCGCAGCAACAACCCGGCCAGCCGCGCCATGTGCCGGCGCAGGTCTTCCAGCGCGCCCAGCAGCTCTTGCGCCGCTTCCGCCAGGCCTTCGGCCGGCGGGTGACAGTCCGTTTCCACCTCCTGCCCGCCGTATTGCGCGCGCGTGCGCGCCAGCACCTGTTGCCGCGCCAGCGCGAAAAAGGCCTCCACCGCGCAGGCCGGTTCATGTGCCTGCAAACGCGCCCGCCAGCCCTCGCCCGGCAGGATGCGGGCGGCCTCTTCCACCGCCTGCAGGGCCTCCAGCCCACCCTTGCCGCCGCCGGCCGGCCCCAGCAGGTCGCCCAGCCGCTCACGCAGATTGCGGCCGCGCCGGCGCGCGCCTTCCGTGCCCCGAATCCAGCGCCGCAGTTCCGCCGCCTCCAGCATGGTCAGATGACCGGAAAAGGCGGAATCGGCGGCATCGAACAGATGATGCCCTTCGTCGAACACGATCCGGGCAATCGAGAATTCTTCCAGCTGCTTCAGCGGCGCGACCTCACCCAGCAACACGTTCATGGCCGCCTGCACCAGCACCACGGCGTGGTTGGCGATGACCAGTTCCGCGCGCTCGGCCCTTATCCGCGCCCGCTCGATGAAACACTTGCGGAAATGCCGGCAGGCGGCATAGGTGCATTCGCCGCGCCGGTCGGTCAGCCCCAGGGCGAAAGGCGTGGCCTGCTCCGGCAGGGTGCGGGTGAGCAGGGGCAGCAACCAGGCCGGAAAATCACCTCCCACCATGTCGCCATCGCGCGTGGCGGTCATCCAGCGCGCCAGCAGCGCGGCCAGCAGCAGCGAGAGCGCGTCGCGCCCGGCCAGCAAGCCGAAGGTTTCCTCCGCATTCAGCAAGCACATGTAGTTCTCCCGCCCCTTGCGCACGCTGACGCGCCGGCGGTGAATGGCCGGCTCGGGCCAGATGCGGCGGGTTTCGTCCACCAGCTGGCGTTGCAGGTTGCGGGTGTAGGTGGCCACCCACACGCTGCCGGCGTTGCGCCGCGCCCACAGGGCGGCGGGCGCCAGATATCCCAGCGTCTTGCCCAGCCCCGTGCCGGCCTCGGCCAGCAACACGATATTCTCGTTGGGAGATGGCCGCGGTGCGAAGGCTTTCGCCACTTCCATGGCGTATTTCTGCTGATCAGGCCTTGGTTCGCGCCCCGGGCCGAGAATGCGCAACAGCTCGCGCACGGCTTCTTCCGGCTGCACGGGTTGCTGGCCCGGTGGTGGCGCGGGCGGGTTTTCCTCCCACTCCGGCAGGCGCTCCCAGGCGGCGAGCGCATTGCGCCCGCGCAGGCCGGCATCGGCATCCGGCTTCGCCCCCAGCGCCCGCAATACGGGTTCAGCCCACGGCCAACGCGCCGGATATAGCAATTGCGCCAGTGCCAGCGCCTGCTCCCGCGCCGATGTTTCCGCGGTGCGCAGTCGTTCCAGCAGGGCATTCGCCAGCCGATGCAGCGCGGTCGGATCGTCATCGGAAAGTTCCAGTCCCAGCATCGCGCCGAAAGCGGAAGGCAGCGGCGGGACGGCCTGCGCCGGGCAGACGAAGGCAAACAGCTCCGCCACGTCAAGATGCATCATGGGAGGCAGGCCGGCGGCATCCGGCCGCCCGTGGCGCCGCTCATCATGCCGCCCGGTGTTTTGCCCGGTGGCGTGGACCACCTGCCGCAGGCGGTCGTGCAGCATCATGGCGTGACACACCAGATGAGGCTGCTCCCGCAGACGACGCAAGGCCTGCGTCGCGTCAAGCTCGCGCGTTTCTCCCCTTTCCGCCAGCCGCGCCCCCGCGCCATGAGGCAGCAGTGCCGGCAGCTGCGCCAGCGAGAGAGGCGGACGCGACGGCCGCGTCATGGCTGTGGCTCCCCCGGCGCGTCCGTCGTTTCTGCTTCTGCCGTCCCGCCGTTCTCGTTTGGCGTCTTCACGTTGAACCGGGCATGCACGGGCCCTTTGAAGCGCACCACGTCGCCCTGGTTCTTCACCACGATGCCCTTGGCCCGAATGGTGGTGCCGTTCATGTGCACCACCACCGGATGATCGGAAGTCATGTCGCGGGTTTTCCGATTGACGCGCACTTCCGGCGCCTGCAGACGCCAGCTGTTGGTCTTGCGGATGACCACCTCGCCCACCAGCAACACTTCATCGGTCTTGCGATGGACATCGGCGTGATTGGCGCGGAAAAGAATGGCCGTGCCCTTCCCGTCTTCCAGCTTGCCGGCCACATCGAACAGGCGGGTGACGTTCTTGCGCGTTTCATCACGCAAGCTGCGGCTGGCGGTGATGAGGTAGGGCCGACCCTGCTCGTCACGCCCCTTGATCACGATATTGCGGGTGATGGAGCGTCCCTTGTCATAGGCTTCCAGTTCCTTGAGCAACTCCGGTGAGGGCGTTGTTTCCTCCGGCGCGAACAGGCCGCCAAACCAGAAAAAGACGATGACCAGCACCATCGAGAGCAGGATGAGCAGCATGCTGAAAATGCGCGCCAACGGCCAGCGGCGTTGAAAATCGCTCTGCTGCGCTGTGGTATGCATGGCCATGATCAAACAACCAGAAAAAGGATCAAGCGACCGGATAGGGTGATTCGCGAAAGACCGCACCACGATTTTACGTGACTTTTCGGGCTGTGCCGGCACATGAAATCGCAAGATCCCTGCCCCATGCCGGTGGCGCGCCTTCCCATGCATCCGCGGCGGGATCAGGTCCGGCTTCCGGCTTCGCCCGTTTCCGCCCCGATCTCGTCGGTGGGAGCGGTTGTGGCTGCCTCGTCACCCCCTGCCGTTTCGGAGCTGGTGGAATTTTCACTCGCGGCGGTTTTTGTTTCTGCGTCCCGGCCCGCCCCCTCGTCCTTCGGTGAAGGTCCTTCCGGCGCCTGCGCCTGCAGCGGTGGCATCCCCAGGAACAGGCGAATGAGCCGGGCGATGATGTCACGTTGCTCGCTGCGCGGGACGACCATGTCCACCATGCCATGTTCCAGCAGATATTCCGCCCGCTGGAACCCTTCGGGAAGCTTTTCGCGGATGGTCTGCTCGATCACGCGCGGCCCGGCGAAACCGATGAGCGCGCCGGGCTCGGCCAGGTGCACATCGCCCAGCATGGCATACGATGCAGTGACGCCGCCGGTGGTGGGATGGGTCAGCACCACGATGTAAGGCAGGCCAGCTTCCTTCAGCTCCTGCACCGCGATGGTGGTGCGCGGCATCTGCATGAGCGAGAGGATCCCTTCCTGCATGCGCGCGCCACCGGAGGCGACAAAGATCACCAGCGGGCACTTGTGACCGATGGCGTGCCGCGCCGCGGTGATGATGGCCTCGCCCACCGCCATGCCCATGGAGCCGCCCATGAATTCAAAGTCCTGCACGCAAATGACCGTTTCCACGCCTTTCACGTGTCCGCGCGCGGCCACCATGGCGTCCTTGCGTCCGGTCTTGTTGCGCGAGGCCTTCAGCCGGTCGACATAGCGCTTCTGGTCGACGAACTTGAGCGGATCGGCAGGCACATCCGGCAGCTCCAGCTCTTCGTATTCGGCGCCGTCGAACATGTAGTCGAGCCGCGCGTTGACCGGCATGCGCATGTGATAGCCCGATTCGGGCATGACCCACAGATTGGCCTCCACATCCTTGTAGAAAACCATCTTGCCGGTCACCGGATCCTTGATCCACATGTTTTCCGGCACGTCGCGCTTCTTTCCCAGAAAGCCGCGAATCTTCGGGCGAACGAAATTCTTCAGCCAATTCATGGGTTCTTGCCTCGCCCCCGTTGTTGATCTCGTTGCAGTGCCTTCAGGCCGGTTGCCGGCCGGCGGCGCGCACGCCCTCGGCCAGTGCGCGGGTCAGCGCATGCACGCCCCGCACCGCCTCCGCGCCTCCCTGCCGCGTCTCGGCGATGACATTGACCAGGGCCGAGCCCACCACCACGCCATCGCCCGCCGCGGCCAGTACCCGGGCCTGTTGCGGGGTTTTCACGCCAAAACCGATACACACGGGCAAATCCGTATGGCTCTTGATACGCGCCACCTGGGCCGCCACGTCCCGCGCATCCGGCGCGCGCGTGCCGGTGACCCCGGTGATGGAAACATAATAAAGAAAGCCCGATGCATTGTTCAGCACTTTCGGCAGACGCGCATCGTCGGTGGTGGGCGTGGCCAGCCGGATGAAGTTCAGCCCCGCGGCCATGGCCGGAATGCACAGTTCCTTGTCTTCTTCCGGTGGCAGATCGACGATGATGAGGCCGTCCACGCCCGCCTCTTTCGCATCCTGCAGAAAGCGCTCGTTGCCGTAGACATACACCGGGTTGTAATAGCCCATGAGCACGATGGGCGTGGTGTCGTCCCGCTCGCGGAAGCGGCGCACCATGCTGAGCGTTTTCGCCATGGTCTGCCCGGCCTTCAGCGCGCGCTGCGAGGCCAGCTGAATGGCCGGACCGTCGGCCATGGGATCGGTGAAGGGCATGCCCAGCTCGATGATGTCCGCGCCTGCCTGCGGCAGGCCGTTCAAAATGGCTTGCGAGGTTTCAAGGTCCGGATCGCCAGCGGTGATGAAGGTCACCAGCGCCTTGCGGCCTTCCTTGCGAAGGCGGTCGAAGGTGTCGTCTATGCGGGTGCGCGGCAGCTTGCTCATGCGCCCAAGTTCCCTTGAATTTTTGCTCACCCCACCGGGAAGGAAAAGGTGAAGCGCTTCACCTTTTCCTTCCCGGTGGGGTGACGGTTGCGAGGATTTGCCGGCTTGTTGCGGCTGTCAAGGGGCCTGCCCGCCACAGGCGGCGCTTCGCGCCCTTGACAGCCGCAACAAGCCGGCACACCCGGCAAGCCGATCTTGCGGCATCACAACTCCACGCCCAGGTGCTTCGCCACGGTGAAGATGTCCTTGTCGCCGCGGCCGCACATGTTCATGATGATGATCTGGTCCCTGTCCATTTCGGGCGCCATCTTCATCACGTGCGCCAGCGCGTGCGAAGGCTCCAGCGCCGGAATGATGCCCTCCAGTTTCGAACACACCTGAAAGGCCTCCAGCGCCTCTTCGTCCGTGGCCGCCACGTAATTCACCCGGCCCACCTCGTGCAGCCAGGCATGCTCCGGCCCGATGCCCGGATAATCCAGCCCGGCGGAGATGGAATGCGCCTCGGTGATCTGCCCTTCCTCGTCCATCAGCAGGTAGGTGCGGTTGCCGTGCAGCACGCCCGGCCTGCCGCCCAGGATGGAGGCCGCGTGTTCGCCCGTTTCCAGCCCACGGCCGGCGGCTTCCACGCCGTACATGGCCACATCCACGTCATCCAGGAAGGGGTAGAACAGCCCCATGGCGT
>JALVSR010000109.1 GCA_027024225.1 Hyphomicrobiales bacterium
ACATTCCGCATGAGCCGGAAGAGCTGAAGAACACCGAGGAATGGTGCCCGCGGCACGTGTGTCCGCCCATCACGTCGGGCACCACGGAGGAAGACGCGCAGCGCATCGCCGCGGCCTTCGAAAAGGTTCTGGGCTGATACGGCGATTTCAGGCGAACCGTTGAAAGGGGCTGGAACGATGAGTGAAAGATACGACGTGGCGGTCATCGGCGGTGGCATCGCGGGGCTGGCGATTGCGGAAATGTTCGCCCGCGCCGGACGCTCGGTGGCGTTGATCGAGAAGAACCACGCCTTGTGCCAGGAGGCCAGCGCCAGCCAGCACGGATGGTTTCACTTCGGCTCGCTCTATTCCATCTTTCCGCAGAATCATTTTCTGCGCACGCTCATCCGCAACATCGAGAATCTGATGGAATGTTATGCCGGCTTCGAGGGCATGAACATTCGTATCGGCAGAAACGGCCAGCTCGCCTTTCCGCAGAACCTGGCCTCGTGGCTGCGCGATCAGCCCATCGAATACCTGCTCATCACCCGCAAGGATCCCGACTTCGACCTGCGCGATTACGCGGGTCTGTCCAATCTCGGACGCAAGATATTCTTCACCGCCACGTGGGAGATGGCGGTCAAGCAATTCATTTCGCGCCACAATCGTTTCTGGAAATACGACTGGCGCGGCAAGGTGCCGGCGTCGGAGTGGATCCCGCGGGCGGGCTGGCTGGATTACTCCCGTGACGTCATGACCGAGCACGACCTGAAGGATATCTCCCTTTCGCCATACACGCACAAGCGTGTGGTGGGCTATGACCGGCCCATGATGGCGCATCGCATCATCATCGACCTCACCCGCGCCCTGCTGGGAGCGGGAGGGCGCATTTTCACCAACACGGAGGTGGAGAATATCGAGAAATTGCCCTCTGGCGAGATGATGATTCACGGTGCGGGGCGCTCGGTGCGCGCCGGACAGGTCGTCATTTCTGCCGGCAAGTGGCTGGGGCGCTTCCTGCCCCGCGCCGAGGACGTGAAGGTGGTGGCCTCGCCGCTGCTGGTGGCCTACCCGGCGGTGAGCGAGCATCATTTCGTGCGCATGACGCCATTCGTGGAAAAGAGCGTGAATCACATCTGGCATGAAGTGCGCGGGCGGCGTTATTCGCTCATCGGTGGTGGCTATTACGCCGACCCGAACGACGCGCAAGCCGTGGCGCGCGCCGTGGAAGACCTCAAACGCATGGCGTCAAGGGTTTTTCCGGCACTGGAGCGCGCCAGGTTCGTCCAGAGCTACCTGGGCTACAAGACCGAGGTGACGGCCCGCCCCGGCGAGCGCAATTATCAGTATTTCATCCGTCAGGCGGACGACAACGTCTGGGCCGTGGTGCCCGGCAAGTTCACGCTGAGTTTCTCGCTGGCGCTGGATACCTTCCGCAGGATAACGGGCGAAGAGCCCGCGCGGGCGGTGCGTCTGGTGCCGGCGGAAGAAACACAAGCCTACCTGGACTTCACCGAACATGCCCGCATCGTCATGGAAAACACCGCCGAGGCGGCGTGATGCGGCGTAATGCGGCGTGATTGCGCATTCTGGCCGATGAGGGCGCGCAGCACGGGCGCGTGAACAACTGGCAGCTTCCCGACGGGGGTGCGCCGCTCCGCGTCATAAAGACCTCGCGCCGCTTCATGAAAAAAAACGGGCGGGCGCGGCTGGCGCCACCCGGATTTTGCCATTGTCGGCCATTTCCGCGTCATTCGTGAGCCGCGCGACATGCGGCTCCCGGGCCGACACCGCACATTCGATTCCCCGATTTCATCCAGGCGTGGAACCGGTTGTGAGGCGATGGCCTTGCTCCGGCCGCCCTTGGTTCTCATCTGTAAATCAGGGAGCTGGAGAAAGGCGCGGAGGCGGAAAAATGAAAAGGAGCCATCATGGCCAACGTTCAATCCTGCCACGGTGGTTGTCGTCATTGATTGCCTCGGCCGTGATGCTGATGCTGGCACTGCCGGAACTTTCCGGAGCCATGGCCGACGACTTTGCCGCCGCCCTTGGTGCCGATGGCCTGCGGCTGATGAAGGCCGACAACGTGGTCATGAAAAGTGAATTCCTCACGATTGCGCCGGGCCGCGTCCATAACCGTTATGTTTTTCGCGCCCGCTCGGAGCGCCCGGTGCAAACCCTTGTTGCCTTTCCGCTGCCGCTCGTTCCCGTGGGCGGGGAAAACATCATCCTGCCGGAGCGCAAGGGCGCGCCGGAAGATATCGTCAATTTCCGGCTGACGGTGGATGGCAGGCCGGTGCAACCGAAAATACAGGTGCGGGCGCTGGTCGATGGCATCGACAAGACCGCCATCTTGCGCAAATACGATTTGCCCCTCTTCGCCCCCGCCAGCCCGGAGGAAGTGGATGCGCTCATCGGCAAGCTCAATGCCCTGCCGCCTGACGCTCGCCGGGAGCTCGAGCGCCATGGCCTGGTCGAGTGGGTCTCTCTCGCCGAAGGCGAGGTGTTTCCGGAATGGCACTGGGACCTGAAGGTGCTTTATTACTGGGAACAGGTGTTTCCACCTGATCGGGATGTGGTCATCACCCACGAATACACGCCCATTGCCGGCAAGTTCTTCTATACGGAAATGGATCCCTGGATAAGGGAGACGTTCTGCACCGACCATGCCTTTCGCGCCGCCGCGAGGCGCCTGGGCGACGAGGAAGCCCCGCCGGTGGGAACCCATGTGAAATTCATCCTCACCACCGCCAACAGCTGGGCGGAGCCGATAGGATATTTTCGCCTGGTGATCGACAAGAAACGGCCCGATGCGCTGGTCAGCCTGTGCTGGCGGGGAGAATTGCGCAGGATCTCCCCGACCCGATTCGAGTTCACGGCCCATGATTTCTCGCCGCGGCAAGATCTGAACGTGATGTTCCTGGAGCCGTCCCGCCCGCCGCGATGAGTAGGCGCGCCACGGATCGTCCGGGAGCGACCCTGATGAGAACGATGAATCGCAAGAAAGGCGAAAACACCCGCGCCGGGCGCTTTTTCTTTCCTTGCCTGCGTGATAGATTTGGCGCGCAAGGAGAGGGTGAGAGAATTTCGCACGTTCAGGGCGAGGCGACCCGGCCGTCGACCATGACGAAATGCGGCATTGCCGGCAACGGCCATCGTTTCGAGGCTGCGGAATTCGCTTGAATGCGCTTGAACGAGCGATTCTGCCGCAAACGGGCGCGTTCCGCCCCCTGCACCTGGGCTTCGGAAATCATGATGCTTTCGATTGTCCGGTTTCACGACCGGAGCCGACTTTTTCGGCGCCACCCTTTTCGGCGCCACTCTTGTCGGCGCCACCCTTGTCGGCGCCGATCTTTTCGCGGGATCTGGCCACATTTTTGCGCCGGCCGATACATGCCAGGAAGAAATGATGAGAGCTTTCCTTCATGAAATTCTCCGCGCCACCGCCCGCCGCGTAGGGCATGGCGCCTGGTTTGTGACCGCGCTGATTTCCGCGCTGGCATCCGCGCTGGGTGCGGCATCGATGACTGATGCCGCCAAGGCCGAGCCGAAACACGGGCTGTCAGCCTTCGGCGACCTCAAATACCCGGCCGATTTCCGCCATTTTGATTACGTGAACCCGGCCGCGCCGAAGGGTGGGCGCATGGTCACCGTGGGCACCTCGGGCCTGCGCAGCTTCGATTCGCTCAATCCCTTCATCCTGCGGGGCGATGCCGCGGACGGGCTGGAGATGACCTTCGATTCGCTCATGACCCGCGCCTTCGACGAGCCCGATGCCGTCTATGGGCTCATCGCCGAATGGGCGGACGTGGCGCAAGACGGCAAATCGGTTACCTTCGGCCTGCGCAAGATCGCGCAATTCGCCGATGGTTCGTCGATTACGGCGCAGGACGTGTGCCACACCTTCATCCTGTTCAAGGAAAAGGCCCACCCAAGCTACAGGCTCTCCCTGCGCGATGTGGAAAAGTGCGAGGTGCTGGGGCCGCACCGCGTGCGCTACACCTTCAGGGGCGAAAACGTGCGCGACTTGCCGCGCGTGGTGGTCACGCTGCCGGTGTTGTCGAAAAAGTTTTTCGAGACGCATGATTTTTCCAGGTCCGGCCTCACGCCCATCCTCGGCTCCGGGCCGTATCGCATCAAGAAGTTCAAGGCCGGCAGCTTCATCACCTATGAGCGGCGCAAGGACTACTGGGCGAGGCATCTGCCGGTGAACGTGGGCCGGTGGAACTTCGACGAGATCAAGTTTCTCTACTTCCGCGACCACACGGCGGAGCTGGAGGCGCTGAAAGCCGGCGAGCTGGACTTGCGCGAGGAGTTCGTCTCGCGCAACTGGGCCACGGCCTATGACATCGCGGCGGTGCGCGAGGGCAGGCTGATCATGGGCGTGCTGCCCGATGAACGCCCCTCCGGCGCGCAGGGCTTTTTCCTCAATCTTCGGCGGGCGAAGTTCGCACACCCGAAAACCCGGCTGGCGCTGAATTACGCCTTCGACTTCGAATGGACCAATGCCAAGCTGTTCTACGGCCTGTACAAGCGCACCGAATCGGTGTTCGAGAACTCGCCGCTGAAGGCCTCCGGCCCGCCTTCGCCGGACGAGCTGAAGCTGATGGAGCCGTTGCGCGAAAAATTGCCCAGGGAAGCCTTCGGCCCGGCCATCACGCCACCGAAATCCGACGGTTCGGGGCAGGACCGGCGCCTGCTGCGCACCGCGCACAGGCTGCTGATGGAAGCCGGCTGGAAACGGCGGGGACAGTGGCTGGTGAACGGCAAGGGGGAACGCTTCACCATCGAGTTCCTCATCACCTCGCCAGCGTTCGAGCGCATCATCATCCCCTACATCCGCAACCTGAAACTGTTGGGGATAGACGCCTTCATCCGGCTGGTCGAATCGGCGCAGTTCCAGCGCCGGGTGAAGAGCTTCGACTTCGATATCGTGGCGCAGCGCTACGTGTTCTCGCTGACCCCCGGCGTGGAGCTCAGGGCCTATTTCGGCTCTTCCGCCGCCAACATGCAGGGCAGCTTCAACGTGGCGGGAGTGGCCAACGCGGGCGTGGATGCGCTCATCGAGCGCGTGGTGGCGGCAAGAAGCCGCGCGGAGTTGACCACCGCCGCGCGCGCCCTGGACCGGTCGTTGCGCGCCCTGCATTTCTGGGTGCCCCACTGGTACAAGGCCAGCCACACCATCGCCTGGTGGGACAAGTTTGGCCGGCCGAAGGTGAAGCCCAAATACGCCCGCGGCGTGCTGGACACCTGGTGGTTCGATGCGCAAAGGGCCCGCCGGCTGAGCGAAAGATGACCTCGCCGCCCCGCCCTGCGTTCAGCTTTCCTTAAGGCCCGCGTTTTTACAATCCCCCTGCCGTCAAAGGGGAAAAAGGGGCAAGAATGCAGGAACTGGCACGCGACGACCGCGACGCCGATGCCGCCTGGCAGGACAAGCGTAGCGAACCGCGTTTCGAGGTGCGCTTTCTCGCGCGCCTGGTGTTCAATTATCAACTCTCGGCCATCGATATCAGGATTCTGGACATCTCGCGCCACGGCTGTCGCCTGCGCCTGCGCGACCCCATTCCGTTGCCGCGCACCTTCATCATCTCGTTTCCGGACATAAGGGTGGAGCGCCCGGCCTGGCTGGCCTGGCAGCACGAGAATCTGGCCGGCGTACGCTTCCTCGACGATATGCCGGAGGAGTTCCGGCAGCTGTTTCCGCCCGGCGTGACGCCCTGAACGAGACGATCCCCAAACCGCACCGGGATGGCTCTTGCCCGGTTCTTCGCCGCATCATGTCGCGGGGCATGTAACGCCCGTGCCCTTGAGGCCGCAGTAGCCGCCGGGGTTCTTCGCCAGGTATTGCTGGTGATATTCTTCCGCGAAGTAAAACGGCGGCGCGGGGCGGATTTCCGTGGTGATGGGCCCCATGCCGCGCTCCTTCAGCGCGCGCTCGTACGCCTCCTTCGAGCGCAGCGCGGCGTTTAGCTGTTCCTCCGTGGTGGTATAGATGGCGGACCGGTATTGCGTGCCGACATCATTGCCCTGACGCATGCCCTGGGTGGGGTCGTGCGATTCCCAGAACAGGCGCAACAGCTCCTCGAACCGCACCTTGTCCGGCTCGTACACCACCATGACGGTTTCCGCGTGTCCCGTCTTGCCGGTGCAGACCTCTTCGTAGGTGGGATTGGGCGTGTAACCGCCCTGGTAGCCCACGGCCGTCACCCACACGCCGGGCCGCTGCCAGAACAGCCGCTCCGCGCCCCAGAAGCAGCCCATGCCGAAATAACAGGTTTGCGCCGCTTCCGGGTACGGCCCCTTCAGGGGGCGGCCGGAGACGAAATGATGCGTGGCGGTGGGAATGGGCTCCTCGCGCCCCGGCAGGGCTTCTTCGGGCGGCACCATGCGCATCTTGCGCGCCAGCCGCTCGCGGTCATTGAAGATGTTGAACATGCCCGGGCCTCCTCTTGCATTCCATTTGCTTTCCGTGCCTTTTGCAATCATACCCTGCCTGTCAAATGCCGTCCGCGCACTTTCCGTTGCGGGGGCGTGCGGGCGACTTGACGAAGCCGGAGGAGACATGTCCTCGCGCAATGATGAAATCACCCGCGTGGTGGAGCTGATGGCGCGGCTGCCGGGACTGGGCCCGCGCTCGGCCCAGCGTATCGTGCTGCACCTGTTGCGTGCTCGTCAGGGCCTGTTGCAGCCGCTGGCTTCGGCGCTGGCGGCGCTGGCCGAATCGGTGCGCCAATGTGGGGTGTGCGGCAATTTCGACACGCGGGACCCGTGCCATATCTGCCGCGACGAGAAGCGCAAGCGCGAGGTCATCTGCGTGGTGAAGGACGTGGCCGATCTGTGGGCGCTGGAACGGGCCGGGGTGTTTCATGGCCGGTATCACGTCACCGGCGGGTTGCTTTCGGCCATCGACGGCATCACGCCGGAGGATCTGCGCATCCCGAACCTGATCAACCGGGTGCGAACGGAAAACGTCCGCGAGGTCATCCTGGCCCTGGACGCCACGGTGGAGGGGCAGACCACGGCGCATTACATCGCCGAGGCGCTGAAGGAGACGGGAGTGACGGTAAGCCACCTGGCGCATGGCATGCCCGTGGGGGGCGAGCTGGAGTATCTGGACGAGGGCACCATTGCCGCCGCCTTTCGCGCCAGGCGCCAGGCCGAGGGTTCATGAAGCCCGTGGTGGTCGATTTTTGCCGCCATCCGTGGCATAGAGCACTCATAGCCACGGGGGCCGATGCATGTTGCGTGATTTTTTCATTCTGGTGGCGGTCTTGCTGGCGGGCGCCCTGACGGGGGTGGTGAGCGCCCGCTGGGCGGCTGATCATCCGACACTGGCCGGCGCGGTGCGCATTGGCGCCTGGCGCGCCTGGCCCAAGGCCGGCGTGGCCGATGCCCTGCCGCATGCCCGCTTGCGCCATTACCTGGACGGCGCCTTGCCACCATCTCCGGGTGACCGCCTGGAGCTGGTGGCCGACACCGATGACCAAGGCCGCGCCCTGAGCCCCCGCTGCGTTTACCGGGTGCGCGGCCCCATGCCGCCGGTGCGTTTCTGGTTCCTGGCCCTGCATGCGAGGGATGCGGACGCACCGGCCCATGCCTTCGCTTCGCTGGGGGCGGAGGACGTGATCTACGAGCCCGACGCCACCGTGGAGATAGGGGTGGCTGCGTGGCCGGTGCCGGGCAACTGGCTGCGCGCGCCCCGCAAGGGCGGGATCCGGCTGGTGCTGCACCTGATGGGCCTGAGTCCGCTCAAACGCGAGCGATTGCTGAAAAGGCCCCCCTTCCGCATCGAGCGCGAGGAGTGTTCCTGAGGCCATGCGACTGCTTTACTGGACAGGCATGTTCCTGCTCATGGCGCTGGTGACGCACCTGGCCTATGTGCTCTTCGCGCCGCGGATGGGCGCGCAGGCGCGCATGCACGAAGCGGCGGTGGAACTGGGGGAAAACCGCCTGCGGCTGCTGTCGCCGGAGCAGGTGCGGCGCTTCGTCCGTCATCCGCTGGACACGTCCGTTCATGCCGCCTGCATGCTTTCTCTGGCGGAACACGACGTGATTTTGCAGGGTCAGCCCGTGCGCGGCCTGTGGATGCTCACGATTTACGGGGAAGGGGGCGATGTTCTCTACACCATCAGCGACCGCCACGTGCCGCCAGGTTCGTTCCACATCCGGTTTCAGTTGCGGCAGGCAAGCGAGGACAAGGGCGAAATAGCCCTGCCCAAACTGCTGGCGAGCCGCATGGTGGTGCCGCTGCAGGCCCGGCGGGCGCTGTTGTTGCTGGAAGCCTGGCCCTGGCATCCGGGACAACGCGACAGCCTGCGGCTACAGGTGGAAAGACTGCGGTGCGCTCCCGTTGCCCGGCCGCGAGAATCCACCGGCGTGGAAGCGGACAAGGCCGCTTCCGGCGCGCCATCACCCATCATTCCCCGCCCCCGCCCGGCGCATTGAAACGGTCCCGGCGAAGGACACCTGAGAGTTTTTCATCTTCAATTCCCGGCGGAGCGGAAGAGGGGGCGTGATGGCCGCCCGCCTCTTGATTTCGCCCTTCACGCCGCTTGCGCCGCGCCGCGGCCAAAACGCACCACGATCTCTTCCGCCAGCTTGCCGGTGACCTCCTGCAGGTGGTCGAACGTCCAGGTGAAGCTGCCCACCCCGGCGGTGGCCGAGCGCAGCTCGTTGATGAGCTCGCCCATTTCCATCTCCGGCATCAATGCCTCTATGGTATCCCAGCCCGGCCAGCCCTCGCGCGGCTGAAAGCCAAGGATTTGCCCCCGGTGCCCTGTGATGATCTGCACGATACGCGATGTCGCCTCCTGCGGGGCCTGCACCACCACCTTCACGATGGGCTCCAACAATACCGGCTCGGCGTCCTTCATGGCCTCCTGCATGGCCAGGCGCGCCGCCATCTTGAAGGCCAGCTCGGAGGAATCCACCGTGTGATAGCTGCCATCGGCCAGGTTCACGGCGATGTCCACCACCGGAAAGCCCAGCGGCCCGGTGCGGTTGTATTCGATCACGCCCGCCTCCACCGCCGGGATGTATTGCTTCGGCACCACGCCACCGTGGATGGTTTCGGTGAACTTGAAGCCCTCGCCGCGCTTAAGCGGCTTTATTTCCAGGATCACGTCGCCGTACTGGCCGTGCCCGCCAGTCTGCTTCTTGTGCCGCCCGCGCGCCTTGGCGGGCTTGCGGATGGTTTCCTTGAAGGCGATGCTGCGCGGACGCGCTTCCACCGTCACGCCGAACTTCTGCTTCAGCTTGTCGATAGCCACGCGCAGGTGCATCTCGCCCTGGCCCCACAACACCAGCTCGCCGGTGTCCAGATTGTGCTCCACCGCCAGCGAAGGGTCTTCCTCCAGCAGCTTCTGCAGCGCTTCGGAGAGCTTCACCTCGTCCTTGCTGTCCGGCACGGAAATGGCCAGCCCATAGACCGGCTGCGGCGGCTCCGGCGCCTCGATATTCGGTATGGCGTCCTTCTCCGTGGCGAAGGCGGTGCCCGGCGGCAGCCCCTCGGTGCGGGCCAGCGCGGCGGTATCGCCTGCGCTCATGGCGCTGTCCAGCTTGCTTGCCGTCTGCCCCATCAGGCGGAACAGCCCGCCCACGCGCGTTTCCGCGTCGTTGGCCCCGAATATGGTGGCGCCCTCCTTCAGCTGGCCGGTGAACAGCCGCGCCAGCGTCATCTTGCCCTGCTGCAGGAAGAAGGCGGCCATGACATGGCCCGTGGCCACGTCCTGGTCCGGGTCGATGCCCAGCCGCTCGCAGGTGGCGCGCACGCCGCCCACGTCATGCCGCAGCGACTTCAGCAGGCGCAGGATGCCGTTTTCGTTCTTCGCCGAGCCCAGCAGCACCGGGGTGATCAGCCCCTGCCGCATTTCCTCGCGCAGGTCTTCGAACACCTTTTCCGTCGGCGGCTCCATGTCGGAAAGCAGGGCTTCCAGCAGCTCGTCGTCGTAGTCGGCCATTTTCTCCAGCATGGAGAAGCGCGCTTCCCTTTCGCGCTTCAGCTCTTCAGCCGGCACCTCCACCACCTCGGCCTCGGCGTGTTCGCGGAAGATGTAGGCGCGCTCCAGCGCCAGGTCGATGGTGCCGATGGCGATGCCATCCTTCCAGATGGGAATCTGGCGCAGCACCAGCGGGTGCTCGGAGACGGGCTGGAAATATTCCAGCATCTCGCGCACGCCACCCTGCGCGGCATCGATCTTGTTGACGAACAGCAGGCGCGGAATGTTCATCTCTTCCAGCTGCTTCAGGATCACCTGCAGCGCCGGCGCGCGGCCCGGATCGGGCTCCACCACCACGATGGCCGCGTCCACCGCCGGCAGCACCGGGTTCATCAGCCCGGCGAATTCGCTCGATCCGGGGCAGTCGATGAAAGTGTAGGTATCCCCCATGAATTCGCAGCTCGCCACGTTCAGCTCCACGCCACCGTGAAACTGCTTCGCCACCGGCGAACTGTCCCCCACCGCCGTTCCTTCCTGCGGGTCGCCCATGCGGGAGATGGCGCCGGTGCGGTGAAGGATCGCTTCCAGCAGCGTAGTCTTGCCACTGCCCTGCGGCCCGACGATGGCGATGCACCGCGGACCGCCCACTCTGCCGCCTGCCGTGTCGTTCATGGCTTCACCCTCCCTGATTGTGTTGCGCCGCTTTTCGAGGCTCCCGTTCTTGTCCCTTGAAACATTAAAACCCACACCCGGGGCAGCGGCAAGCGGCATGGGTCAAGCGTGGTCCGGGGAGCGTATGATGGCATTGAAGCAAAATGCCGCACATCCATATTCCGCGTGGTAAGCTGAATGCGTCGATCGCGCGGCGCTGCGCACCCAGCAGGAAGGAAGAAGCCTTGCCGCAGGAAGGACTGCCGGTATTGCGCGACTGGATCGTGCTGCTCGTGGCCATGGGGCTTGTCGTCCCCCTGGTGCGGCGGCTGCGGGCGCCTTCCGTGCTGGGGTATCTGCTGGGCGGCGTGCTCATCGGCCCTTATGGACTTGGCGCGCTGGCGGAACACTGGCCATGGCTCAAGTGGTTGACCATCGAGAACATCGGCACCGTGCACGCCATGGCCGAGCTGGGCGTGGTGTTCCTGCTGTTCATGATAGGCCTCGAACTTTCCTGGGACCGGCTCATGAGCATGTCGCGGTTGGTGTTCGGCCTTGGCGCGGCGCAGGTCGTGCTCACGGCCACGGCACTGGCGGCATTGCTGCACGGCATGGCCGGACTGAAGCTGCCCGCCGCCGTGGTGGCGGGCATGGCGCTGGCGCTGTCTTCCACCGCCATCGTCATGCACATGCTGGTGGAGGAGCGTCGGCTGGCCACACCGGTGGGGCGCGCGGCCTTCGCCGTGCTGCTGTTCCAGGACCTGGCGGTGGTGCCCATCCTGTTCCTGACGGGCGCGCTGGCGGAAGGGCAGGGGAATATTTTCTGGCCGCTGCTGCTGAACCTCGGCAAGGCGGCGCTGGCCATCGGCATCATCATCATCGTGGGGCGGCAGGTGCTGCGCCCCCTGCTGCGCTTTGCCGCGCACAGCCGCGAATCCTTCATGGCCATCACCTTGCTGCTGGTGGTGGGCACGGGCGTGTTGACCCACGTGGCGGGGCTTTCCATGGCGCTGGGCGCCTTCCTGGCCGGGCTGTTGCTGGCCGAGACGGAATACAGCCACCAGGTGCAGGTGGATCTCGAGCCCTTCAAGGGGCTGTTGATGGGCGTGTTCTTTACCTCCATCGGCATGAACCTCGACCTGCCGGCGGCGCTAGCGCAGATGGACATTCTGTTGCTGGTGGTGGCATTGCTGATACTGGCAAAGGCTCTCATCCTGCTGGTGTTGGCCCGGGGCTTCGGCCTTTCCGGCGGCACGGGGGTGGAGCTGGCGCTGTTGCTGGCGCACGGAGGCGAATTCGCCTTCGTGGTATTCTCGCAAGCCGCCGCGCTGGGGAGCGTCCCGTGGCACCTGGCGCAGTTCCTCATGGTGGTTACCACCGTCAGCATGTTCTTGCTGGGGTTCCTGGCGCGGCTGGGCCGGTGGCTGGGCGAGAAGCTGGCGCGCGCGGAAATGCGTCGCCATGCGCCCATGCCCATGCCGGAAGAAACGCGCGAGCTGAGGGATCATGTCATCATCGTCGGCTATGGCCGCGTAGGGCAATTGCTGGGCGAAATATTGAGCGACCTGCGCCAGCCTTTCGTGGCCATAGACAGCGATCCGGTCATCGTCGCCGCCGGGCGCGAGCGGGCTCCGGTATATTTCGGCAATGCGGCACATCCGGAAATCCTCCGCCGGCTGGGAGCGGACAGGGCGCTGGCCCTGGTGATCACCATGGACGACGCCGACGAGGCGGAAAGGGTGGTGCGCATGGTCAGCCATCACTGGCCACACCTGCCGGTGCTGGCGCGTGCGCGCGACACGCGCCATGCCATGCGGCTGGTCAGCCGCGGTGCGCGCGAGGTGGTGCCGGAAACGGTGGAGGCCAGCCTGGACCTGGCGGAGCTGCTGTTGCAGAGCACCGGCCTTGGCGCGGAAGCCGCGCACGAGGTCATCGCCGCGCGGCGCGAGCAGGAGCGCCAGCGGCTGATGCGCGCCGTTGAACGTGGGCGGAAGAACCACGACGAGGCAGTGGAACGGGGACGGAAAACCCACGACGAAAAGCGGCGCGGGCGCCATGGGCAGAAGCGTCAGGATGCATCCTGAGACCTGGCCGGCGTGGGGGCGGCATGTTCATCCGCCAGCGCCCATTCCTCCCGCGCGTTGGGGGCGCAGAGGGTGCATCCGGCGCACAGTTGTGCATTCATCCGGATGCGCCGCACCCTGCCCTTGTGCTCCAGCAGCTCCAGCATGGGCAGCACCGCGTTTTCCGACGTCCCCAGATGCGCCGCGATGTCCGCCAGGCAGGCCTGCCCCCGTGCCTTCAGGAAATTCTCGATACGCTTCAGCATCGGTCCTTCTCATTCACGCTGGCCGGTTCACGCCGCCGGGGCCATGCGGCCATCCACACGCAGCGCGCCACTGCGGCCCAGCCGGTGGATGATACCGATCACCAGCGCCATGCCGATGATGTTGAACCCTATCCAGAAGGCCGACAGGCCGGGGTGCTGGGCGAAGGTGGCGGCCTGGTAGAAGCTCACGGCGGCAAACCAGCCCAGCCATGTGCTCCAAAGTGCTGCGAACATGGCCCAGCGCAGGCCCGCCTCGCGCGCGATGGCGCCGAACACCGCCGCGCACGGGAAATAGAGCAGCACGAACAGCATGTAGGCGAAAGCCCCCACCTTGCCGTCGAACAGCCGCGCCATGGCGCCGAAGGTGGCCGCCTCCACCTCCTGCTCTTCCGCCACTTCCTCCACGCTCTGTCCGGCGGCGGAAAGGCCCAGCGGGTCGAGCAGCACATCACGCAATCCGGCAAGATTTTCCGGGATGGTGGCGAGGGCCTCGCGCACCTGGCCCATGAGGTCGAAGCCTTCCGCTTCTTCCGCGCTGGCGGCCTCGTCCTCCTTGCCGGCGGCATCGCCGTGCTCCATGGTGGAATAGAGCGCATTCAGCGTGCCCACCACCACTTCCTTGGCGAACACGCCGGTGAACAGCCCCACCGTGGCGGGCCAGTTCTCCTCGCGGATGCCCAGCGGCGAGAACACCGGGGTGATCTGCTTGCCGATGGTGGACAACACGGACTTTTCCGAGTCCTGGTTGCCGAAGGAGCCGTCCGTGCCCAGCGAGTTGAGCACGCCGAGGATGGCCACCACCACGACGATGATCTTGCCCGCGCCGAAGATGAAGCCCTTCAGCCGAATCCAGGCGTGCAGCAGCAGGCTGACCGGGCTGGGCAGGCGATAGGGCGGCAGCTCCATGACGAAGGGCATGGCCGGTGCGCCCTTCAGCAGCGTGCGCTTGAGCAGAAAGCCGGTGAGCACCGCCGCCGCGATGCCGATGAGATAGAGCATGAACACGATGTTCTGCCCGCCGGTGCCGAAGAAGGCCGCCGCGAACAGGGCGAACACGGCAAGCCGCGCCCCGCAGGACATGAACGGCGCCATCATCATGGTGGCGATGCGGTCGCGCGGGTTCTCCAGCGTGCGCGTGGCCATCACGGCCGGCACGTTGCAGCCGAAACCGACGATGAGCGGCACGAAGGCCTTGCCCGGCAGGCCGATGCGCCGCATGGCGCGATCCGCCAGAAAGGCGGCGCGCGCCATGTAGCCGGAGTCTTCAAGGAACGTCAGGCCAAGGTAGAGGAAGCCGATGACGGGGATGAAGGTCGCCACCGTCTGAATGCCCGCGCCCACGCCATCGGCCAGCAGGGCGATGAGAAGGGCCGGCGCGCCGATGCCTTCAAGCACGTGGCGCAGGCCATCGACGAAGATGGCGCCGAAAAGGATGTCGAAGAAGTCGATGAACGCGCCGCCGACGTTGATGGTGAGCATGAACAGCAGGTACATGGCCAGCAGGAAGACGACCGGCCCGATGATGCGGTTCAGCACGATGGCATCCAGCCGGTCGCTGAACATGGTGGGGGCGTGCGCCGCTTCCGCCTTTTCCGCCGGCAGGGCGGCGCGAGCCAGCTCGTGCGCCAGCTCGTAGCGGGCCTCGGCCAGCACCAGATCGATATCCTCGCCCAGCAGCTCGCGCAGTTTTTTCTGCCGTTCCTCGAATTTCTTCCGCGAGGCCTCCGGCAGCTCGGAGAGCACCACCTCGTCACCCTCCAGCGCGCGCACCACCAACCATTCGGCATCCACGCCGCGGCGTTCGGCCAGCGGCGCCACCTCGGGCAACAACTCGGCGATAACGGCGGAAACGGCGGCGGGCCATTCGGGCTTCACGATGGGCACCGTTTTCTCGCGCGCTGCCTTGCGCACGGCCTTCACCAGCTCGCTCAGCCCCTCGCCCTTGCGCGCGTTCATGGGCACCACCGGCACGCCAAGGCGTTCTTCCAGCGCCGTCGCATCCACCGGCAGGCCCTGCGCCTCGGCCACGTCGGTCATGTTCAGCGCCACCACCATGGGCTGGCGCGTCTCGGCCAGCTGCACGGTCAGGTACAGGCTGCGCTCCAGGTTCGAGGCGTCCACGATGTCCACGATGACATCATGGTCGGAATCGGAAATGGCGCGGCGCGCCACCTCCTCGTCCAGCCCGGCGGTGCCGGTATCGGCGGAAAGGGAATAGACGCCTGGCAGGTCGATGATGCGGATCTCGCCTAGCTCGTCGCGATACACCCCCTCGCGGCGCTCAACCGTCACGCCGGGCCAGTTGCCGGTGCGCTGGCGCGCGCCGGTGAGCAGGTTGAACAGCGTTGTTTTGCCGGTGTTGGGGTTGCCCGCCAGGTGGATGAGCAGTTCCTCGCGCCCGGCATTTGCGTCCGGGCTGACGCTTTCGCGTTTCGCCGGGTTTCCGCCGCCCTGTCCGCAGCATTCTCTTGTCATGGCTCAGCTCCGTAATGGCAACAATTCTCCCGTGCGCAGGCCAGTGATGCCCCGCGCCTTCGCTGTGCTTCTCATGCCGGCAAGGAAAAAGGCCTGCAGCGCCCTTCAGTTCTCTGCGCGCTCAGGCCTTCTTGATATCCGTTTCCACCAGGATCTGTTCCGCGGCGTCCTTGCCCAGCGCCAGCTTCAGCCCATGCGAGGACACCACCATGCCCGCCGGCGACTTCTGCCGCACGCGCAGGGGTTTGCCGGGGCGCAGGCCAAGATGCCGCAACCGGCGCTTCAGGGCCGCATCGCCCTCAATCTCCACGATGCGCACGTCATCTCCCGTGCGGCATGTGCTCAAAGGTTCGCACGGGTTGCCACCCTTGCCGATGCGTGGATTCCTGGCGGCCTTTTCGTTCACTTTTCCGTTCACCCGCACCTGCTTGCCCCTTCCCATGAACATGCTGGAACTCCCTCCGCACCACTCGCAATTGCGAATGATTTTCATATTTAGGCATCATATACATTCAATGGCGTTCAATTGCAAGTCATTCTCAAGCGGAGGCGAAAAACGGCGCGCTCCCCGAACGCATCCGGCGTTTTCGGGCAAGCGGCGCGGCCCCGGCGAGAGCGCCGGCCGAAAGGGCGGAAAGGGCGGAGGCTGCTGCATCGCGCAAAGGCCGGGCCGGCAGTGTGGGAACGGCCGTCATCGCGCCTTCGCCACGCTCTCCGCGGCGCTGGGGCAGGCGTCGGGGGAGCTGTTGGGGGAAGTGTTGGGGGAGGCGGCGGAAGAGCCCTGCAGCGCCTCTTCCAGTTGCCCCTCCTTCAGGGGCATGGTCCCGGCCGCGGTGTAAAGAATGCTCTTCTCATGCGGATGCAGGCTGATGAAACCATCCGGCAGGGCAAAGGTGGTAAGACTGTATCGCAGGCCCTTCCTGGCCAGGTAGATGCTGCGCTGGTCCAGCGTGCGGGTGAAAATGCCATTGGCCAGATGCAGAAAAATGCGTTTCACCACGCGATCCATGAAGGCCATGGCGGAGGGGGTCGGGTTCAGCCACAGGGCGCCGGCGAGGATTTTCTTGCCGGGATTGTATTGATAATCCTGCTCCCACAATCCCACGTCGCCGGCCTTTCGGAAGTTCCGAACATAGAAATCCAGGCTGCCCCGACAAACCAGATCAAGGTCCAGCACCAGAATGGGGCGCCTTTGGGCATAAAGAACCTCCCGGGCCTGCCAGAAGCGAATGCATTGCAGGTATCGGCGCCGATTGAAATAGGTGGCGGCGGAAAGATCGGGACTTTCCCAGGTGATATGAAGGTCGTCGCCCACGACCTCTTCAAGCGATCTGGCAATTGCCGTCGCTTCTTCTTCCTTGTTGCTGACGAGGTGAATGTGAAACAGAAATTTTCCCTCGTTATGCCGTGCGAAGCTTTCGAAAAGCCGCCTGGAAAACTTTCGCGCATAAATATCATCCGCCGCCACCAGGACGATGGGCCTCTCGTCACCGGCCTTCATGCCGTTTTTCACGATGCGCGGTTCATCGAGGTCGATGCGGAACTCCTTGTAAGAATTGGTAAGGATGAAGTCCTGTGCCCGGAAAATCGCATCTCTCACCAGAAAGGCCAGGGGATTGTAGATCTTTCTGACAAGGGGAACCTTTCTGCCGATCACCCTTACATGATCGTGCATGTACCTTTTCCGGAATTTCCCGATATCGATCGGCATGCGGAAGCCTTTCTCGTTCCACTGCGCGCAATGTTGGCAACGGGTGTGGCTCTGGCCATGCCCTGCCGGAAACCGAAATGCATGATCCCGGCTGACATCAGTCCGCTGCGTTCCCTTGCGAAATTCCTCTCCGAAAGAAGTGCGCGTAATAAGTCACGCCGTCATGGGTCGAAATCACCCGCGCTCGGCTCACTATGGCAGAGGCGAATTGCGCCATGCAAGCAATTGCGAGGCCGCGTCCCGATGCCCGAGGCCATCTCGAGGCGGCTCAGACGAACCGCACGACCTCTTCGAAGGGCAAACGCTTGCGCTCGGGCTGCTCCCACTCCGGGTGGCGGTATCCGAGCGCGCACAGCACCGCAACGCCGAAGTCGTCCGTCATTTCCTCGGGCAGCTTCCTGTGCAGGAAGTGATCGAGCTCCGTCTTGGAAAAGCCCTCGATGGGGCAGCTGTCCACGCCGGCCGCGGCGGCCGCGGCCATGATGTCCGCCAGCGCGATGTAGCACTGCTTCGACGCCCAGGCGTAAACGTTCATGTGCGGCAGCATCTCGTTCCACACGTAGCCCGCGTAGCGCCGCCGCGAATCCTCCAGCCGCTCGCCGGAGAAGCCGCGGCTCTCCAGCACGCGGGTGATGAACTCCGAATCGGGCTTCATGGACTTCTCGCGCCGGGTGAGAATGACCACCAGGTGCGAGCAGTCGGTGATCTGCGCCTGGTTCCAGCACAGCGGGCGCATTTCCTCGCGCAGGGCCTTGTCGGAAATGACAAGGAATTTCCACGGTTGCAGGCCAAAGGACGAGGGCGAGATGTGCGCCGCGCGCATGATCTCGCGGATGGTTTCCTCCGCGATGGTGCGCTCGGGGTCGAATTTCTTGCAGGCGTGGCGAAATTCCAGCGCTTCCAAAACGGCGTTCATGGCTCGGGCTCCCCTCCGTTGGTGCAAGTTGGTGCAATTGATGCAATCGCTTGTCCCGTGCGTCCATATTTGGTTTATCCGGACGACATGAGCAAGATTTCTTCCGATATAAAGGCGGCTGCGGAAGCGTTGAGACGTGGCGAGCTGGTGGTGTTCCCCACCGAGACGGTCTACGGGCTGGGGGCGGACGCCACTTCGGACGCCGCCGTGTCGAAGATCTACGCCGCCAAGGGCCGGCCCGCCACCAATCCGCTCATCATCCACGTGGCCGATGCGAAACAGGCCGAGGCCCTGATCGAGATGCCGGAAGCGGCGCGCAGGCTGGCGGCGGCCTTCTGGCCGGGGCCGCTGACCATCGTCGCGCCGGCAAGGCAGAGCGCGCCCATCTCCGCCATCGCGCGGGCGGGGCTGCCGACGCTGGCCGTTCGCGTGCCCTCGCACCCCGTGGCGCAGGAGCTGCTGCGCGCCTTCGGCGGGCCGGTGGCGGCGCCATCGGCCAATATCTCGGGTCGCCTTTCGCCGACGGAGGCGGAGCACGTGGATGAAAGCCCCCTGGCCGAACACGTGGCGCTGATACTGGACGGGGCTGAGTGCGAAGTGGGGCTGGAGAGCACCATCGTGGGCTTCGACGAGACGGGCGCGGCCACGCTGTTGCGCCCCGGCGGCATTGCGGCGGAAGAGATCGAGAAGGTGCTGGGCGCGCCCTTGCTGCGTCCACAAGAAGCGTCGCGAGAGGCGGGGGCCAATGAGGCGGAGAAACGCCCCACGGCGCCGGGGCAGTTGCGCTCGCACTATGCGCCGCGGGCGAAGTTGCGCCTGAACGCTGCCCATCCCGAACCGGGCGAGATGTTCCTGGCCTTCGGCCCCGACGCGCCGCACGACGTGCCGGGGCTGAACCTCTCGCCCAGCGGCGACTTGGCCGAGGCGGCGGCGAACCTTTATGCATACCTGCACATTCTGGATGAAACGGGCGTGGATACCATCGCCGTGGCGCCCATCCCGAACGAGGGGCTGGGCGAGGCCATCAACGACCGGCTGCGCCGCGCCGCCGCCCCGCGCCCGGACGAAGGTGGCGAAGGATAACCGAAGCGGCAATTCAATGATCGGAGTGAAGAGAAGCGCCAATGGCGGTTTTTCGCCATTGGCGCTTCCTTGCCGTTCTTTCCGCGCTCTTGCGAATGTCAATGGCGGGCCTGTGGCCCGCCGCAAAGCGGTATCACCATTGACATTCGCAAGAGCGTGGAACACCAAGCGATATTCCGGTTTCATGATGAACAAGCCCGAACGAATTGACTGGCCTGAACAATGAAACAGCCGCACGAATTCGCCCCGCCTTCCGCCGAGGTCATGGAGCGGTTTTCCGCCATCGTGGGTGAAAAGCACATCATCATCGACGAAGAGGCCATGCGCCCGTTTTTGCGCGAGTGGCGCGACAAGTACGTGGGGCGCGCCGCCTGCGTGCTGCTGCCCGGCTCGGAAGAGGAGGTGGCGGCCATCCTGAAGGTGGCCAACGAGCACGAGGTGGCCATCGTGCCGCAGGGGGGCAACACCGGGCTGGTGGGCGCGCAGATACCCTTCGAGGGCGGCAACGAGGTGGTGGTGTCGCTCAAGCGCCTGAACCGCATCATCGACATCGACGAGGTGGGCGCCACCATGACGCTGCAAGCCGGTGTCATCCTGGCCGATGCGCAGGAAGCGGCGCGCAAGGCGGGCTTCGCGTTTCCGGTCGATCTGGCCGCCGCCGGCTCCTGCATGGTGGGCGGCAATCTCGCCACCAACGCCGGCGGGCTGAACGTCATTGCCTATGGCACCACGCGCGAGAACTGCCTCGCCCTGCGCGCGGCCATCCCTTCGGGTGCGCTGATTGGCCGTCTCACCGCCCTGCGCAAGGACAACACCGGCTATGACCTGCGCGATCTGTTCATCGGCGCGGAGGGGACGCTCGGCATCATCACTTCCGCGGTGATGAAGCTGCACCCGGCCTTCACCGACACCGCCCTTGCCTGGGTGGGGGCCGAAAATCCGGAAAATGCCGTGCGGCTCATCACCTTCATGCGCTCCCGGCTGGAGCGCAGCACGCTCACGGCCATGGAGCTGGTCTGCCGGCTGGGCATCCAGTTCGCCATCCGCCACATGGATGGGCGCGACCCGCTGACCACGCCCGCGCCGTGGTACGTGCTCATCGAGCTTTCCGCCCGCGGCGAGGCCGGCTCGGCCATGTATGACATGGAAGAGATCCTCGGCGCCGCCTTCGAGGAAGGGCTCATCACCGACGCCGCGCTGGCCCAGAACGCCACCCAGCGCGAGGCCTTCTGGCGCCTGCGCGAGGGCATGTCGGAGGCGCAGAAATACGAGGGCGGCTCCATCAAGAGCGACATTTCCGTGCCGGTGGCGAAAATCCCGGAGATGATCGAGAGCGGCATTTCGGAGGTGCTGAAAATCGTGCCCGGCGCGCGCCCGGTGCCCTTTGGCCACATCGGCGATGGCAACCTGCACTTCAACGTCTCGCAGCCCGAAGACTGGAAGAAGGAGGACTTCCTGGCCCGCTGGGAAGACGTGACCACCGCCATCAACGAGGTGGCGCTCTCATTGGGCGGCTCCATCTCCGCCGAGCACGGCATCGGGCGGATGAAACGCCACTGGATGGAACGCATTCATTCTCCGCAGGAAATCGAGGCCATGCGCGCCATCAAGGCGCATTTCGACCCCAAGGGCATCATGAATCCCGGCAAGCTGCTGCCCTGATCGCCGCCTTGTACGACACCATGACACGAAAAAGGTGGGAAAGCCATCTCGACATGCCTGGTGCATTGTGCGAACATCCGGATAATCAGATATAAGCGGATGATCAAAACGCACGACATCGGGAGGGAACATGATCTGCCGTATCATCACCGGGCTCATGGCGCTGGCCTGGATTGCCGGCGTGGCGCTGTTCTTCATCAACCAGGGCCTGCACAACGACGTGTTGGACATCCTCACGGCGCTCGTTCTTACGCCATTGGGCCTGCCGTGGAACCTCACGCCCATTTTCATTGGCGGCTCCGAAACCATGCGCATGGTCATCGCGCTGGGCGCGCCCATCATCAACATTCTCATCGTCTGGGGCCTGTGCAAGGTGCTCGCCCGCCGCTTCTGCCCACAGGGGTGCTGAGCGCTCATCGCGTGCCGTCATTGGGCAGCAGGTATTCCGCCACCGGCGCCAGCACCGCGCGGGCGCGTCTTGCATCTTCTTCCCGCACCATCAGCCGGCGCGGAAACACGCCGATGTTGCCTTCCGTGAACGCGATGTTGGCGTCGAACACCTCGTGGGCAATGCCCGCCTCCGCCAACAGGTGGCAGGCATAGGACAGCACCACCGGATCATTGGTCTTCAGGATGGCCTTCACTTTCCTTCACCGTCTTTTTCTCCCGGTGGCAACAGGTGATCGGCCAGGGTGGCCAGCGCGGCGCGCGCCCTTGCCTCGTCTTCCGCGCGCACCATCAGGGTGCGGGGTTCGGCCGTCGTCTCTCCTTCCGGCGAGGTGATCTGCACATCCAGCATGAAATGCATGATACGCTCCCGGTTCGGCAGCATGCGGGCCAGGGAAAACAGGGCCGGATCGGACGTCTTCAGGATTTTCCTCATGCTTCCCCGCTCCCTTGCAAGGCGCGCCCGGTGCTGGCGAGCGCCCATGTCACGGGCTGGCCGATGAAGGCTTCCTCCCCCCGGCCGATTGCCTTCATCGCCGCCACCATGCGGCCGCCGCGTCCCAGCAAGTCATCCGCCAGCGCGATGAGCCGCGCATTCGGCGTGGCGAAGGGCGCAAGCCGGCGCAGCTCGCGCGCCAGCGCCCGTTCATCCGCTTCCGGATTCAGCGCGCACTGCACGATGTATGCTGCCGCCGGCGAACGCGAAACGCCCATCCAGCAGTGCAGCACCAGTGCAGGCGCGTCTTCCGCCGCCCGCCAGCGCTCGGCGAAGGCCAGCAGTGCGCGGACGTGCTCTGCCTGCGGCGGCGTGAAGCCTTCGCGCGCGTGCGCCACGTCATGAAAGTTCAGGCGCAGGCGATGCTCCTCCGCCACCGGCAGGGCAGGGTGTTGCATGCCCGGCCCCAGCAGGCCGCAGACGAAAACATTCCCTTCTCCCGCCTGACCTGTGTTCGCCAGCGTTTCCCCAAGCCGTTCAAGCGGGGTGATGTGAATGGATTTTCCCGGCATCCGGCCTTGCCTTTACGTTGCGTCAGGCAGTTGGTGTATAGTATCAGCAAAATTCGTGCCAGGCTTCTCTGGCGGGTTCTTGCGCGTTCATCGTGCGTCAAGCGGGAGTTGAAGGGTTCATGCCGGTAAAGCCGGGTCTGCATCAGCGGCAGCGTCAGACGCAAACGCTGGCCATGACGCCGGAGCTGCAACAGGCCATCCGCCTGTTGCAGATGTCCAACCTCGAGCTGCAGGCCTTCATCGCCACCGAGCTGGAGAGCAATCCCCTGCTGGAAGTGGCGGAAGTGGACGAGCCGGAAGAGCGCCGCGCCGCCAACCGCGAGGAAGCCGCATCCGCCGCGGTGGACGACGCCAGCGCGCCACAGGAAAGCCTGACGGAAGCCTTTGCGCGCGAGGCGCCATCGGAAGAGCGCATCGCCGACATGGGCGTGGACCCTGCCGAGATGTTCGACGGCACCGCCCCCTCCGACCAGCCCGCCGCGCCGCGTGGGGCGGCGGCCACCACCACCGGCGCTCCAGACGCCTCCTCCTGGACAACCGTCGCCGGCGGCGCCGGTGCGGCGAGCGCCGCCGGGCGCGGTTTCGACAACGAGCTTCCCGGCCTGGAGGCCACCATCTCCGGCAGCAAGAGCCTGCGCGAGCATCTGATGGAGCAAATGGAGCTGAGCATCGCCCAGCCCGCCCGCCGCCTCATTGCCGAACAGCTCATGGCCCACCTGGACAGCGACGGCTATTTGCGCGAGCCGCTGGAGGACATCGCCAAAAGGCTGAGCGCGCCGCTGGAGGAAGTCGAGGACGTGCTGCACACCCTGCAATCGCTGGAGCCCGCCGGCGTGTTCGCGCGCGATCTTGCGGAATGCTTCCGTCTGCAACTGGCCGACAGGGGCGAGCTGGACGCGCCCATGGACGCCTTGCTGGACAACCTGGAGCTGCTGGCCGCGCGCGATTTCAAGGGCCTGAGCCGCGCATGCGGCGTGCCGGAAGAGGAGCTCCCCCGGCTGGCCAACCGCCTGAAGCGGCTTGATCCGCGGCCCGGTGCATCGTTCTCCGGCGATCCGGTGCAGGTGGTCATCCCGGACGTGTTCGTGCGCGCCGCGCCCGATGGTTCCTGGCTGGTGGAGCTGAACCAGGAAACCCTGCCCAAGGTACTGGTAAACAACGAATACCGCGCGCTGGTGCGCGCCTCCGCCACGCGCGAGAAAGACCGCGAATTCATCTCCGAGTGCGCCAGCCGCGCCAGCTGGCTGGTGAAGAGCCTGCAACAGCGCGCCCGCACCATCTTGTCCGTGGCGCGCGAAATCGTGCGCCAGCAGGATGCCTTCTTTACCCGCGGCGTTTCGGGCCTCAAGCCCCTGACCCTGCGCCAGCTGGCCGAAACGCTGGGGCTGCACGAGTCCACCATCTCCCGCGTGGTGGCCAACAAGTACATGGCCACGCCGCGCGGCATCTTCGAGTTCCGCTATTTCTTCACCACCGCCATCGCCAGCACTTCCGGCGAGGAAGCCATTTCGGCAGAGGCCGTGCGCCATCGCATTCGCGCGCTCATAGAGGCGGAGGAGCCAAACGCCGTCCTTTCCGACGACGCCATCGTGAAGATCTTGAAGAGAGAAGGCATCGACATCGCCCGTCGCACGGTGGCCAAGTATCGCGAGGCCATGGGCATTCCGTCTTCTCCAAAACGCCGCCGCGAAAAGAAAATGCTTATGAAATCAGGAAGATGAGGTTCTTGTGTCGGGCCGGGCAGCCCCTGCGGCAAGGCCGCCCCGACAAACATTTCCGTGCGCGGGGCTGGAAAAGCCCCCCGGTTTTCTCCATAATGATTCCCGTATGGCGCCTTTTCCTGGCGCTTCATCGTCGTTTCGCCGGCCCGGCATGTGCGACGGGGTGGCGAGGTCGGGGCGAGTCCCGCGGCACAGTTCACAAAACGGTAGACCGATAACCATGCAAATCAAGATAACCGGCAAGAACCTGGATATCGGCGTGGCCTTCCAGGAACATGTGGAGTCGCGCCTGCACGAGATCGCGGAGAAGTATTTCAACGGTGTCACCAGCGCCCTGGTGGTGATGGAGAAGCAGCGCAGCCAGTTCCAGGCGGAAATCGTCATGCACCTCACCACTGGCCTGGTCATGCAGGCGAAGGGTCACGGCGGCGATGCCTACGCCGCCTTCGAACAGGCGCTGGAGCACATGGAAAAACGTTTGCGCCGCTACAAGCGCAAGCTGAAGAGCCACGTGAAAAAGCGCGGACGGAAGCCGCTGGCGCGTCATGTCGCGCCCAGCTTCCTGGTGGCGCCGGAGCCGGAGGAGATGGCCATCGCCGGGGTGGCGGAAGAGGAGCACGAGGAGGAGTTTCATCCCACCGTGGTGGCGGAAACGGAAGAACACATCGTGGAAATGACCCCCGGCGAGGCCGTGATGCAGCTGGAGCTGCAGGAGCGTCCGTTCTTCATCTTCCGCAACGCTTCACACGGGGGCATCAACGTGGTGTACCGCCGCGACGACGGCCACGTGGCCTGGGTGGATCCGGGGCCGTGCCATCAGGCGGAGGCCTCCTGAGCCGCGGCCAAGATGGACGACCGGCAACGGGGCGGGCCGGACGGAATGGCAGCCATTCCCTCATTGGCTTGACCCCTCCCGCGCCATGCTTCATGCTTGTGCGGCCTGATGTCGTGCATGGCGGTGGTTGTGGCGCTGGTGGAGAGCGGCCCGCAAGGGGCAGACGAACAGGGGTAATTCTCATGGATCTGTCGGACATCTTGCGGTCCGAGGATGTGCTGCCCGCCCTGCAGGCAGGCAGCAAACGTCAGGTTCTGCAGGCGCTGGCCGCGCACGCGGCCAAGGCCACGGGTCTGGACGAGCGCGCCATCTTCGACGTGCTCATGCAACGCGAGCGGCTGGGCAGCACGGCCGTTGGTGGCGGCATCGCCATCCCGCACGGACGCTTCGCCGGCCTCGATGCCGTGCGCGGGTTTTTCGCCCGTCTGGCCGCGCCGGTGGACTTCGACGCCATGGATCACCAGCCTGTGGACATCGTGTTCATGCTCATGGCGCCGGAAGGCGCGGGCGCAGATCACCTGAAGGCGCTGGCGCGCGTGTCGCGCGTGCTGCGCGACGCCTCGCTGGTGGAGAAGCTGCGCGCCACGCGCGATGCCCGGGCCCTGTATGCCCTGTTGACGGAAGAGCGCTCCTCGCGAGCGGCATGACCAGGCGCGCGTCAGGCACGGGCGCGATGAAGGCCACGGAACGACACCTGTGGAACCCTGGAGCGGGTGCCCTCATATCGCCGCAAGGCGTTCGCTGATTTTGTGCGGGGGGTGCCCTGGCATCACGATGACCCTTGAACGGAGATTCCCATGAAAAAGATCGCAGCTACCCTGGCGCTGACCGCTTTCGTGGCCGTTGCCGCCCAGCCTGCGCTGGCCAAGGATGACAAGGCCGCCGGGAACGCCGCGCAAGCGCAGGCGAAAGTGGAAAAAATCGATCCCGCCCGGCTGGAGGCGGCGCGCAAGCTCATCCGCACCACCACCTCCGACAGGCTCATCGACCAGATCCTGAAAATGGCCATCAGCCAGGTGGGCATGGTGATGGTGCGCATGAAGCCGGAAAAGAAGAAGGAGCTGTTGGAGATCCTGGACAGGGTTGGCAAGGAGATGAGCACGCCCGAGCGGAAGAAGGATCTCATGGACCGTATTGCCCATATCTACGCGCGCCATTTCACCACGGATGAGATGAACAGGCTCATCGCTTTCTACGAAACGCCGGTAGGGCGGAAGTTCATCCGGAAAATGCCGGAAATCATGATGGAATCGCAAAAGGCCGGCATGGAATGGGGCCGCTCGGTCGCGCAGGAGCTGTTCAAGCGCGCCAAGGAAGAAGCGAAGAAAAAGGGTATCGACCTGTAGTTGGTGAAGACCTCTTCCATCTCGTGCGCGCCGAAACCGGCGCGACCTGGCCTTGGCATCTACATCCACTGGCCATTCTGCCTGTCCAAGTGCCCCTACTGCGACTTCAACTCGCACGTGGCGCAACGGGTGGAGGAGCGGGATTGGCGGCGGGCCTATCTCGCCGCCCTGGACTGGTTCGCCGAGCGCACGCGGGGGCGCACCGTCACGTCCGTTTTCTTCGGCGGCGGCACCCCCTCGCTCATGCCGCCTTCACTGGTGGCGGCGCTGCTGGAGCGCATCGCGGCGCGCTGGCCGCTGGATGCGGATGTGGAAATCACGCTGGAGGCCAATCCCACCAGCGCCGAGCAGGGCAAATTCGCTGCCTTCGCCGCCGCGGGGGTCAACCGTCTCTCATTGGGCGTGCAGGCGCTGGATGATGCGGCCTTGCGCCTGCTGGGCCGCACGCATACGGCGGCCGAAGCCATCGCGGCCTTCGAGCTGGCGCGAAAGACCTTTCCCCGCGCGTCCTTCGACCTCATCACCGCGCGCCCTGGGCAGACCACGGCGGAATGGGAGCGCGAACTGACCCGTGCCCTCGCGCTGGAGCCGGCGCACCTCTCCGTCTATCAGCTCGCCATGGAGCCGGAAACGCCCTTTTTTCGCCTGCATGAGCGGGGAAGGCTCGATCTGCCGGATGAGGAAACCGCGCTGGAAATGTATCGCCTGACGCGACGGATGCTCGCCAGCGCCGGCCTGCCGCCCTACGAAGTGTCCAACTTCGCCCGCCCCGGCCAGGAATGCCGCCATAACCTGCTCTATTGGCGCTATGGTATCTATGCCGGTGTCGGGCCCGGCGCCCATGCCCGTCTGCCCGCGCAAGGTTCTGGCGCCGGCCGGCTGGCGCTGGTGGCCACGCGCAGTCCCGCCCGCTGGTTGCGGCAGACGCTGCGCGCTGGCGGCGCCGGCGTGGCGGAAATGGAAGAGCTTGCGCCGCGGCAAATGGCACTGGAATATCTGCTCATGAGCCTGCGCACGCGCGAGGGCATGAGCCGCGCGCGCCTGCGCGCCATTTCCGGACACGACGTTTCACCGCACAAGGTGGCGGAGCTGGTCCATCAGGGGCTTTTGCGCGAGGCCGGCAATGACCGGCTAGGCGCGACCGAGCGCGGCGTGCTGGTGCTGGAGCGCGTGATCGCGGAGCTGGCCGACACCCTCTCGCCAGCGGAAGGGATGACTTCACAGAAGCTGCCTCACCACCCCGATGGCGGGCAATGACAACACCGCGGCGCCCAAAAGCCAGATGCCCATGGAAACGTATGTCGTGCGCTTCGTTCCCATGAGGCGCTCGTACAGCGCGGCGGGAATGCCCGCCACGATGAGCGTGAGCGTGGCAGTGAAAATCTGCGCCAGATAGAACACCAGTTCGGGCAACGGCGGCAGAAAGGGCGGATACCATCCCCCCGCCATCTTCACCAGTAGCGCGGTGAAGGGCGAATGCATGCCGTTGAGCAGCGCGATCAGCATCAGCGGCACCAGCAGCTGATAGGCCACCGGATCGGCGCGTTCTTCTTCTGGTGTGGCTGCATGTTGAGGAGAAGGTTCGGGCTGGGAGCTCATCGATCTGCTTCCGCCTGGATGTGGATGAAGGAACGACCACGAAAAACGCCCCGCCGCACCCGGTACGGCGGGCGATGACCGATGATGGCACGATAGCGCCATCATCGATCATTGTCGACGGACCTTGGGAGAGATGGGCTTGTCGCAAAATGCCCACTCCGGCGCCGCCCCCGATACTGTTCGACTATTCCACGCCATGCATGGCCAGGAAGTGCGCCGTGGCCATGTCCATCGTGGAAACATGGTTCACCAGCCAGGGCAGGAATTCCTGCTCCAGAAAGGCCTTCAGCTTCGCCCGGCCCTCCGCCATATCCACCACGGCGCACACCGCCGCCACCTCCGCGCGCATGTAATCATGCTCCCCCTTGTGAATGGGGTAGGGCGGAAAGCCATGTTGTTCCATCAACCGCTCTTCGCGAGAGAAATGCTCTTCCACGTGTCGCGCGAAGTCTTCCGCCGCCTCTTGCACCGCCGGTGCATCGTCCGCGGCCAGCGCCGCCAGCAGGCGTTCGATGATCTCCATTTCCTCCGCGTGCGTGGCGTTCATCGAGGCCACCGCCACCTCGGGAAGATCCAGCAGTGTTTTGCCACCCATTGTCAATCGTTCGCCCCCTTGTCTCGACTGCATGTGTTCTTGCTGACATATGCTCAGCTATGCACCGGGGCACCGCAACGTGCTTGACGGAAATCAAGCCTCTCGCCGCATGATGGAAATTCAGGCACCCTTTTCATGCGGCATTTTTTCGCTATAACGGCGGGAATGACGCTGTCGGCGGCGGGGGCGCGCCGGCGGAAGGGTCATTTGTCGTTCGTCGAGAGCAGAAAGAAGGGGAAAGACATGGCAATTCGAGTGGCAATCAACGGCTTTGGCCGCATTGGGCGCAACGTGTTGCGTGCGGCCGTGGAGGCGGGGCGCGACGACATCGAGTTCGTGGCCATCAACGAC
>JALVSR010000110.1 GCA_027024225.1 Hyphomicrobiales bacterium
TCGGCAATTGGCAGCCGAGAAGTTGGGCATTGACCTTCATATGAAGGTGGAGGATTTGGCGCGTCTGACCGTGCCGACCGCCGCGCCGCGAGAGATCATCATCAGCAAACACGATAATGATGATTATAAATTGAAGGCTGCGTGAACGTGCTCAGCCTTCCTTTTGAACGAAGCTGGCCATGATGCGCTTTTCGCCCGCTTCGTCGAAGGCGATGGTGAGCTTGTCGCCTTCCGCGGCGATGACGGTGCCGGGGCCGAAGGTGGCGTGACGCACCCGGTCACCTTCGCGGAAGCTGGACTTCGCCATGCGCGGGCGCATGGTGGCCGGATTGCTGCGCGCGCTGGCGGCCAGCAGGCGGCGGGCGGCGGCGACGCGGCTGTCCCTTTCCCCGTCATCCGCTCGTGGGTTGTGGGCCGGTTTCGTGCTGAAGGAGGCATTCACCACGCGGTCCGTTTCGCGCCCCTTGCGCTCGAAGCCGCCGTCAAATCCGGCTGAGCGGCGCGCCGGCTCGGGGGTGCTCACCACTGGCGTTATCTCTTCGGCGGCGGCGAAGCCCGGCACGTCGCCACCGGTGTCTCTCATGCCGCCGGAGCGCATGGCCCAGCCGAAGAAGGCGTTGCCGGTTTCGTCCACCTCCACGTGCTCCGCCGGCAGTTCCTCGAGGAAGCGGCTGGGCAGGTTGTTCTGCCACATGCCGTGCACCATGCGGCTGGCGGCGAAACTGATGATGGCGCGGCGCTTCGCACGGGTGAGCGCCACGTAGGCCAGGCGGCGTTCCTCTTCCAGCGATGCCGCGCCGCCGTCGTCCAGCGCGCGCTGGTTGGGAAACAGCCCTTCCTCCCAGCCGGGCAGGAACACGGTGTCGAACTCCAGCCCCTTGGCCGCGTGCATGGTCATGAGCGTGACCTTGCCGTCATCGGCCATGGAATCGGCCTCCATGACCAGCGCCACATGCTCCAGAAAACCGGTGAGCGTGTCGAACTCGCCCACGGAGCGCACCAGCTCCTTGAGGTTTTCCAGCCGCGCTTCCGCCTGCACGGAGCGCTCGGCCTGCCACATCTCGATGTAGCCCGATTCGTCCAGTATGAGGCCCGCCAGCTCGTTCGGCTTGAGCGTCGCCATTTCGCGCCGCCAGCGGGCGAACATCTCCAGCAATTGGCGGATGGCGGTGCGCGCCTTCGCCGGCAGCTCGGTGGTCTGCACCATCAGCTCGGCGGCGCGGTAGAGCGAAACGCCGCGGTTGCGGGCGAAGGCGTGCAACTTCGCAAGCGAGCTCTTGCCGACGCCGCGCTTCGGGACATTGATGATGCGCTCGAACGCCAGGTCATGGTCGGGCGAGGCCACCACCTTCAGATAACTCAGCGCGTCGCGGATTTCAGCGCGTTCGTAGAAGCGCGGGCCGCCCACCACGCGATACGGTATGCCGGTTTCGATGAGCCGCTCCTCCAGCGTGCGCATCTGGAAGGAGGCGCGCACGAGGATGGCCGCTTCGCTGAATGATTCACCGGCGCGCTGCATAGCCTCCAGCTCGTCGGTAATGAGGCGCGCCTCCTCGCGGTCGTCGCGGCAGGGGCGGATGCGCACCTTTTCGCCCGCGCCCAGCTCAGAGACGAGATCCTTGCCCAGGCGCGCGCGGTTGTGCGCGATCAGCCTGTTGGCCGCGCCGAGGATGTGGGCGGTGGAGCGGTAGTTGCGCACCAGGCGGATGACCTTCGCCTGCGGAAAGTCCTTCGGGAAACGCAGGATGTTTTCCACTTGCGCGCCGCGCCAGCCGTAGATGGACTGGTCGTCGTCGCCGACGCAGCAGATGTTGCCGTGCTCGCCCGCCAGCAGGCGCAGCAGCAGGTATTGGGCGACGTTGGTGTCCTGGTATTCGTCCACCAGGATGTAGCGGAAGCGCTGGCGGTATTCGTTCAGCAGGAACTCGTCCGATTGCAGCAGGTGCAGCGGCTTGATGAGCAAATCGCCGAAGTCCACGGCGTTGAGCTGCTCCAGCCGCTGCTGGTAGGCGGCATAGAGCGCCTTGGCGTTCACGCCCGGGCCGATGAAACTTTCCTGCTCCGGCACTTGCGTGGGCAGCAGGCCGCGGTTCTTCCAGCCGTCGATGACGGAGGCCATCTGGCGGGCGGGGAAGCGCTTCTCGTCCACGTTGGCCGCGGCCATGACCTGCTTCAGCAGGCGCAGCTGGTCATCGTCGTCGAGGATGGAGAAGCCGCTCTTCAGCCCCGCGGCTTCCGCGTGGCGCTGCAGGAACTTCAGCCCGATGGAATGGAACGTGCCCAGCCACGTCATGCCCTCCACCATGTCGCCGATGAGCGCGCGGATGCGCTCCTTCATCTCGGCGGCGGCCTTGTTGGTGAAGGTGACGGCGAAAATCTGCCCCGGCCAGGCCAGGCGCGAGGCCAGGATGTGCGCCAGGCGCGTGGTGAGGGCGCGCGTCTTGCCCGTGCCGGCGCCGGCCAGCACCAAGAGCGGCCCTTCCGTGGTCAGCACGGCCTCGCGCTGCTCCGGATTCAGGCCGGCGAGATAGGCCGGTTCGCCCCCCGGTCCGGCCGCAGCTTCCGGGGCGGGGGTGGCGGGTGTATCCGGCATGCCGTCAGCCCACGGATCCTGCCAGATGTCATCGGTGTCAAACGGGTCGGCCATGGGGCGCGGCTGCAATCCTGCGGTTGGGAATCGGGGTTTGTCGATGGATATGTAGCACGTTCGTAAACGCCACGACGAGGATGGGGAAAGGGATTTCCCCACCCTGGAGAAGCGCTCTCGCATGAAATGTCAGGGAAAATTGTAATGCTTGCGGATGGGCTTCCTGATGTCCCAGGTGCAGGACATGCCGTCGGGGAAGGTGACCAGGTCGCCCGCCCTGATGGTCACCGGCTCGCCGCTTTCTGGTGTGACCACCACCTCGCCTTCCAGGATGTAGCAGATTTCATCGCCATCGTAAGTCCAGGGAAATTTGGCCACGTCATGGGTCCAGACGGGCCAGTCGAATACGCCCATTTCTTCCAGTTTCGTCCTGTCCGGGTTGCGTTCCAGCCTGATTTCGCTCATGTCCCTGCCTCCTTCAGGTTCGGTTGTATCGCGCCTGTGAGATGCAATCTCGGCAACAGAGGAATTATTGGGGCGGGGGCGCCAGCTTGTTCCAATTGACAAGCGGAACTGGTTGTGACTGCGCCTTTTTCCGGGGTGCGCCCTGTTTTTCCTGCCTTGCCTGCCTTTCCTGCCTTGTTTGCCCTGCCTGCCTTGCCTGTTTCGCCTGTTCTCCCTGCGCCTTCTTTCCGGACATCGCCGTCCTGGGGCGTGATTTCGGCCGTTTCACGGCCGGTGGGCGGCGCGTGGTGGATGATTTTGGCCTGGGCCTGGGCCTTGTTGTTCGGCTCGGGCGTTTCCTGGGCTGGGGGACGGGTACGCCGGCCTGGGGTGGGCTCGCCGCCTGCGTGGAGGTGGTCGGCGGCGTGCGGGCCTCGCTGCGCGGGGGAGAAGGTGGCGTGGTGGCGCCTTCCTGTTCTTCCCGTTCGGCCTGGCGAATGAGCGCCTCGATGCTCAAGGCAGA
>JALVSR010000111.1 GCA_027024225.1 Hyphomicrobiales bacterium
GTTCCATACAACGCCGCTCTTTGGAGACATGGTCTTATGATAACTTTCCTTGGACACCACTGCGCGAAAGCGGGGATCCACAACTGAATCACTCAGTTACTGGATTCCCGCTTGCGCGGGAATGACGCGGTTTGTTTGTTACTGTAGTTTTCTTGGACAGCAGTGGGCTTGCGCCGGGGTGACGGCGGGTTTTCAACTTCGGAAATCTCCGGGCATCAACAACCATGACCACCACCGGATACATCACGCTGGAATACTGGGAGGTCGCGGCCTCGGCCTTGCTGTTCGTGCTGGCATCCGGCCTCGCGCTGCTGTTCGAGGCGGGGCTGGCCCGCGCCATGGCCTGGGTGGCCGTGCGCATGGTGGCGCAGCTCCTGTTGGTGGGCATGGTGCTGAAGTTCATCTTCCAGGCCACCAACGGCCTCGTGACGCTCGCCGCCGCTTCCGTCATGGCCTTCATGGCCGTGCGCGAGGTCATGCGCCGCCAGCAGCGGCCGTTGAAGGGCGCGTGGCGCTGGCTGCCCGGTTCGGCCTCGTTGCTGTTCACCGGCGTTCTGGCGCTGCTGTTCACCCTGCTGGTGGTGCTGCGCCCCGAGCCATGGCATTCCCCGCGCCAGTTGCTGCCCATATTCGGCATGATCCTGGGCAACTCCATGAACGGCATCACGCTGGGGCTGAACGCCATCACCAACACCATCGTGCGCGAGCGCAACGCAGTGGAGGCGCGCCTGCTGCTGGGTTTCTCGCGCTGGCGCGCCATCCGCCCCTTCGCGGCGGAGGCGCTCCGCACCGCGCTCACCCCCATCATGAACGCCATGGCCGCCACCGGCATCATTTCGCTTCCCGGCATGATGACCGGCCAGATCCTGGCCGGCGTGCCGCCGGTGGAGGCGGTGAAGTATCAGCTGATGATCATGTTCCTGATCGCCGGCGTGGTGGGCCTGTCATCATTGGCGGCCATGATGCTGACGATTTACCGCCTCACCGACGACCGCCACCGCCTCCGCCCCGACCGCCTGCAAAACGCCTGAACCTTCACCCCTGTGGCGGCTCCGGCATTGCCGGTGGACGCGGGCGGCCGGCCCAGCCCTCTATCCAGCGCGAGAGCATTTCCGGCGTCACCATGCTCTGCGCCCAGCCGAAGCCGTGGATGTGCTCATACGGCATGTCCGGCTCGCCCAGGTGCGAGACGACGGAAAGGGCATCGGTAAAGTCCTCTCCCGCCGTGTAATCCGACGGCGTGATGATGACCGGCACGCCCGCGCGCAGCGCCGAGAGCAGGCCGTTGCGCGAGTCCTCGATGGCCACCGCCTCGTTGTGCGCCACCCCCAGCTTCTCCAACGCCAGCTCGTAGAGGTCGGGCGCGGGCTTCTTGGCCGAAACCTCCTCGCCGCAGGCCATGGCGTCGAACACCTCCGCCGCGGGCTTGCCCATGGTGGCCTGAATGAGCGCCTCCACGTTGGGCGTGGAGGTGGTGGTGGCCACCCCCACCTTCAGCCCCGCCTCTTTCGCTTCCTCGATGAGCCGCTTGACACCGGGCCGCAGCGGCACGGAGCCGTCGGCAATCATGCGCATGTAGCGCTCCGACTTCGCCTTGTGCAGTTCCGGCACCTTCTCCAGCACTTCCTCGCCCTTTGGCGGGTTGTATTCCTTGATATAGTGCCGGATGCGCTCCTTGCCGCCGGTAACGCGCAAGAGCTCCTTGTAAAGCGCCTTGTCCCATTCCCACGGCAGCCCCCACGCGGCGAACTCCTCGTTGAAGGCCACGCGGTGCGCCTCTTCCGTCTCCGCCAGCGTGCCGTCCACGTCGAAGATGATGGCTTTCAATATCATGACTTCCGCCCCGATGCTTAGGCGATTTGCTTCAACAGCGCGGGCAGCTCGCTGAAGTGGTCGAAAGTGCCGGCGGCGTCGAACTCCTCCACCGGCTTCTTGCGGTAGCCTTCCGTGTAAAGCAGCAGCGGGTAACCGGCGGCATGCGCGGCTTCCTCGTCGGTTTCCGAGTCGCCGACGTAGAACACCGGCCCCGCATCCTCGCCCAGCCGGCGGGCGCATTCGTGCAGCGGCTCCGGGTGCGGCTTGCGCACGCTGAGTGTCTCGCCGCCCACCAGCGCATCGAAATACTCGGCCATGCCCAGTCCCTCCAGCGCCATCCAGGCGAGATCTTCCGACTTGTTGGTGCACACGGCCATTTTCGCGCCCGCGCGGTGCAGCGTATCCAGCGCCTCGCGCACGCCCGGAAACACGATGGTGCGGCTGGCCGGTTCCTCGGCGTAATATTTCTTGAACGTCTCAAGCGCCCGAGCGAACTCCTCCGCGGACGGGTTCTCCACCCCGCCATAGCGCAGGCTGCGCTCAAGCTGCTTGGGCAGCCCCTGGCCGATGAAGGTGGCAAAGGTTTCCACCGGTATCGGCCCGGCGCCGTAAAGCTCCTTCAGCATCCGGTTCGCCGCGTGGCACAGGTCGGGTGCTGAATCGATGAGCGTTCCGTCAAGGTCGAAAATCAGCCGCATGTTTCCTCGTGTCTCTTATTGAACGGGCCTGCGCGATGGCTCACGCAGGCCCGTGAAACTTGTCTTTCATATGGATATTCAGCTGTGAAATGTCACTCCGCTGCCTGCTTGGCGATAGCCTCTTCGGCCTCTTTCCGGATGGCGGCGATGTTGGCTCGATAGGCCTCCTCGTTGCCGCCCTTGAACACGGCAGACCCCGCCACCAGCGCCCGCGCCCCGGCCTCGGCCACGATGCCCGCCGTGCCCGGCGCCACGCCTCCGTCCACCTCGATGATGATATCGCGATTGCCGATCATGTCGCGGATGCGGCGGATCTTCTCCACCACCGCCGGAATGAACGCCTGCCCGCCGAAGCCGGGGTTCACCGACATGACCAGCACGAGGTCCAACCTGTCCAGCACGTATTCGATTACCGATTCCGGCGTGTGCGGGTTCAGCGACACGCCCGCCTTCTTGCCCAGGTTGCGGATGACCTGCAGCGACCGGTCAAGGTGCGTGCAGGCCTCCGCGTGCACGGTGATGTAGTCGGCCCCGGCCTTGGCGTATTCTTCCAGATACAAGTCGGGATTGTCGATCATCAGGTGCACGTCGAACACCTTTTTCGTATGCGGCCGCATGGCGGCAATCACCGGCGGGCCGAAGGTGAGGTTGGGCACGAAATGCCCGTCCATCACGTCCAGGTGCACCCAGTCCATGCCGGCGCGCTCGATGGCCTCGATTTCCTCCTTCAGCCGCGAGAAGTCCGAGGACAACATGCTCGGCGCGATGATGATGTCATTGCTCATGGAAACAACCCCGAATTGATTACGGAAAAAATGCCCTGAGAGGAGAAAGAGGAAAAAGGCCGCCCCTGTCAACCTCGCGCATGGTCTTTCGCGCGCCATGCGGAAATCTGCCGCGCGCCTTGGCAAAAAATTCCCCGCTCCCCTTTCCCACCACCCTTGCCAATACACTGCCTGAAGTGGTGGGGAGGGG
>JALVSR010000112.1 GCA_027024225.1 Hyphomicrobiales bacterium
GTGCAAACCACCCCGCGCCCCCACCCAACCCCCAAATTATCGGGAAACAAGGGCCCGGGTGGGGGCGCGGGGTGGTTTGCACCAGTCTGCCGTCACACACGCCGGCATGGCGCCTTCGATCTTGAAACGCTGAAAGGGCGCATTCACCACATCTCGCGCGAATACGGCCTGCCGCTGGACCCGGATGCGCTCGTGGCCGATCTTTCGGTGGGCGAGCGGCAACGAGTGGAAATCGTGCGCTGTCTGCTGGCCGATCCGGACATCGTCATCCTGGACGAGCCCACTTCCGTGCTCACGCCGCAGGAGGCGCGCGAGCTGTTCCGCACGCTGAAGCAGCTGGCGGCGGAAGGCCGGGGCATCCTCTACATCACCCACCGGCTGGAGGAAGCGCGGGAGTTGTGCCGCCGCGCCACCATCCTGCGTCATGGCCGGGTGGTGGCGGAGATAGAGCCCGCGGAACACACCGCGCGGCAGATCGCGCGGATGATGGTGGGGGCGGAGGTGCATGACGTTGCCGCCCCGCCGCGCGAGGAAACCGGCGCGCCGGCGCTGCACGTGCGCGATCTCACCCTGCCGGCGCCGGGACCATTCGGCGTTGCCCTGTTCGAAATCTCGCTGGACGTGCGCGTGGGCGAGGTGGTGGCCATCGCCGGCGTGGCCGGCAACGGCCAGCGCGAGCTCTTCGCCGCGCTTTCCGGCGAGCGGTTGGCGCAGAACCCTGGCGCGGTCTTCATCATGGGCCATGACGTGAGCCTGCGGGGCATCAACGAGCGGCGACAGCTGGGCGCGGCCTTCGTGCCGGAAGAGCGGCTGGGTCACGCCTGCGTGGCGGACATGACGCTGACGGAAAACCTGTTGTTGACGAGACATGCGGTGGATTCCGACTTCATCCGCCATCATTTCATCGACTATGACACGGCGCGCACGGCAACCAGCCGTGTGATTGCGGAATACGACGTGCGCAACGCCAATCCGTCACGGCGGGCAGGCGCGCTTTCGGGTGGCAACCTGCAAAAATTCATCATGGGGCGCGAGCTTGACCGCCGGCCAAACCTGCTGGTGGTGAACCAGCCCACGTGGGGCGTGGACGCCGGCGCGGCGGCGCTGATCCGCCAGGAGCTCATCGACCTTGCGCGGCATGGCGCGGGGGTGCTGGTCATATCGCAGGATCTTGACGAAATCTTCGAGGTGGCCGACCGCATTGCCGTCATCTCCCGCGGCGAGCTTTCAGAGGCCAGGCCGGCCGATGAAGTCAGCCGCGAAGAGCTGGGTCTGCTGATGGCCGGCGCGCACGAAAAACGCGGCGACACGGCAAGGAGCGGAGGGGCCCCATGATGTCCATGATCACGCTGGAACGCCGCCCCGCCCCGTCGCGCCTGTGGAGCCTCGGCGCGCCGCTGCTGGCACTGGCGCTGGCGGTGGCGCTCAGCGGCGTGCTGTTCGCGGCATTGGGCCACCCACCCTTGCGCGCGCTTTACGTCTATTTCGTCGAGCCGCTGACCTCGTGGTGGTCGCTGGAGGAGCTGGCGGTAAAGGCGACGCCGCTTTTGCTCATCGGCGCCGGGTTGGCGCTGGCCTACCGGGCGAACGTGTGGAACATCGGAGCGGAGGGGCAGCTCATCATGGGCGCCATTGCCGGTTCGGCCGTTCCCATCCTGTGGCCCGACTGGAACAATCCGCTGGCCATGGCGGCCATGCTGGCGCTGGGGGCGCTGGGCGGGGCGGCCTGGGCGGCCATTCCGGCCTTTCTGAAAAACCGTTTCAACACCAACGAGATCCTGACCTCGCTGATGCTGGTTTACGTGGCGGGGCTGTTTCTGGACTGGCTGGTGCGCGGTCCGTGGCGTGACCCGATGGGCTTCAACTTTCCCAAGTCGGTGGCGTTCGAGGGATGGCACGTTCTGCCCACCCTCTCGGGGCGGGTGCACCTTGGCTTCGTGCTGGCGCTTCTGGCCATCTTCGGGCTATGGCTGATGCTGTCGCACATGCGCTTCGGCTTCGCGGTGCGGGTGCAGGGCGTCTCGCCGCGGGCGGCGCGGTTTTCCGGCTTTTCCGCCAGTGCCATCACCATGCGGGTGATGCTCATCTCCGGCGCATTGGCGGGGCTGGCGGGTATTGGCGAGGTGGCGGGCACCATCGGCCACTTGCAACCCGCCATCTCCCCCGGGTACGGTTTCGCAGCCATCATCGTGGCGGTTCTGGGCAGACTTTCGCCATGGGGCGTGCTGGCGGCGGCCTTCTTGCTGGCGTTGACCTACCTGGGGGGCGAATCGGCGCAACTGGCGCTGAACATGCCGGCCAAGGTGTCCCAGGCGCTGCAGGGCATGCTGCTGTTTCTCATCCTGGGAGCGGACGTGCTGGTGAACTACCGGATCACGTGGCGCAGCGGGCGCGACGAGAAGCGGGAGGAGGCGGAATGAACGGGCTGGAGGCGTTTCTGCTGACCGTGATAGCGGCCGCCACGCCCTTGCTGCTGGCGGCCATCGGCGAGCTGGTGGTGGAGCGCTCCGGCGTGCTGAACCTGGGCGTCGAAGGCATGATGGCCACCGGCGCCATCGTCGCTTTCGCCGTGGCGCTGGGCACGGGCAGTCCGCTGCTGGGCGCGCTGGCGGGGGCCGTCGCGGGGGCAGTGGTGGCCCTGCCCTTCGTCTTCCTGACTCAGCTGCTGGCGGCCAACCAGGTGGCCAGCGGGCTGGCGCTGGCGCTGTTCGGGCTGGGGCTTTCCGGCCTCATCGGGGAGGGTTTCGTGGGCCAGCCCGGCGTGCGGCTGGCGCGGCTCGACATTCCGGGGCTTTCGGACCTGCCGTTGATCGGCCCGGTGCTGTTCGGGCACGACGTGCTGGTGTATCTCTCCTTTTTCATGACGGCGGCGGTGGCCTGGTTCCTGTTTCGCACCCGCGCCGGGCTCGTCCTGAGGGCGGTGGGAATGAATCATCACGCGGCGCACGCGCTTGGGCACCCGGTGCGGCTGGTGCGCACGCTTGCCATCCTTTTCGGCGGGCTGATGGCGGGGTTGGCCGGCGCCTATCTTTCCGTCAGCTACACGCCGCAATGGGTGGAGGACATGACGGCTGGCCGCGGCTGGATCGCACTGGCGCTGGTGGTATTCGCCACCTGGCGGCCGCTCAGGGTGCTGGCCGGGGCCTATCTGTTCGGCGCGGTCTGGATACTGGGGCTGCATGCGCAGGCCGCGGGCTATGGTCTGCCGCCACAGTTTCTTTCCGCCTTGCCCTATCTCGCCACCATCGTCGCGCTGGTGTTGATTTCACGCAATCGAATTTTGACTCTGATGAATACTCCGGCCATGATCGGGCAGCCATTCATGCCCGACCGGTGACAGTCCATTTCCTCGTTTCGGCATTCCACAACGGCAAGGAGAGAAAACACCATGCGCACCACACTGAAAGTGACATTGGCGGCCGTGGCGCTGGCCGGCACCCTGGGCTCGGCACAGGCCGGGGAAAAGCTGAAGGTGGGATTCATTTACGTCGGGCCCATTGGCGATCATGGCTGGAGCTACCAGCACGATCAGGGGCGGCTGGCCATAGAGAAGGCGCTGGGGGAGAAGGTGACCACCAGCTACCTCGAGAAGGTGCCGGAAGGCGCGGACGCGGAGCGCGCGCTGGAGCGGCTGGCGCGCTCGGGCCACAAGCTCATCTTCGCCACCTCATTCGGCTACATGGATTCCGTCATCAAGGTGGCGAAGAGATATCCGGACGTGAAGTTCGAGCACGCCACCGGCTACAAGCGAGCGAAGAACGTCTCCACCTATTCCGCCCGTTTCTACGAGGGCCGCTACATCATCGGCAAGATCGCCGGCAAGATCTCGAAAAAGGGCATGGCGGGCTACATCGCCTCGTTCCCCATTCCGGAAGTGGTGCGTGGCATCAACTCGTTCATGCTGGGCGCGCAGAGCGTGAACCCCGATTTCAAGATCAAGATCGTGTGGGTGAACTCCTGGTACGATCCGGGCAAGGAGGCCGACGCGGCGAAGGTGCTCATCGCACAGGGAGCGGACATCCTGACCCAGCACACGGACTCGGCCGCGCCCATGCAGGTGGCGGAAGAAAAGGGCATCAAGGCCTTCGGCCAGGCCTCGGACATGATCAAGTTCGGCCCCCACGCACAGCTGACCGCCGTCATCGACAACTGGGCGCCCTATTACATCCAGCGCACCAAGGACGTTTTGGCAGGCACATGGAAAAGCAAGGACACCTGGGGCGGGCTGGCCGCCGGCATGGTGAAAATGGCGCCATATACCAATATGCCGGAAGAGGTGAAGAAGATGGCGCAGGAAACGGAAGAGGCCATACGCTCCGGCAAGCTGCATCCCTTCACCGGGCCCATTTACGACCAGGACGGCAAGCTGCGGGTGAAGGAAGGCGCGGTAATGTCCGACAAGGAGCTGCTGGGCATGAACTGGTATGTAAGGGGCATCACCGACAAGCTGCCGAAATGAACGGGCGGCCGAACGCCGCCTGAAGGGATTTGCGCCAAGCCGCGCATCGGCATGGTGGTATTATGAGCAGCTTCAGGGCCGAAAGTCCGCGATGGACTTTCGGCCCTCTTCATTGCCGCCGGCATGAAACGAGGGGTGGTGGGCCTTCATCCCCGATCCTCGCATGCATCGGCCCGTCATCTCGCCTGCATTATCAAGGAAAGGTTGCCCGCACGAGATGGCGAAAGGGGGGAGGAAGCACGGAGCCGAAACCATCGGAGTTGGCGGCGCTGCCTTTCACTTCGGGAGTCCCCGCAAGCGCCACCGCGCAGAAAGCGCAGGCGGCATGCGGAACCGGCACGTCCGGTCGGGACGCGTTGTGACCGCGCTCTTCCCAGGCTCTTCCCAGGCGTGCGATGCCGGCGCGTGGCCTCTCCGCCAACGGGGCAGTTTGCCATGTATGTTTGTCATGCCCATTGCCGTGGCAACCGGCATTTCGTCATGACGCCTGAAGGTATCGGCGGCGGGGCGCACAGGCGGCATTTTCGATAGCTTCCAGAGGCTGGCTGGCGCAAGGCAATCGCCGCCTTTTCCGCCCCGATCAGTCACAGCGCCAGCGAAAACGCCTTTTCGAGACATACGCCTTGTGGCACAGGCCAGAGCCACCGGCTCGGCGCAAGACCATCGGTTTCACGAGCGCCGTCTTGCGTCTTGCCACCGTTCGCGTCGTGCCGCGCCCGTTCAGATCGCGCTCGACCAGCACCGGATCCACGCGCAGCCCCACCTTGAACGTGGCCCGCACCTGTCCGGCCCGTGCGTATGTGGAGCTGGCCATCAGCAGCACGAGTGCGGTCGCCAGCGCCGCGGGAAGCATTGTCCCTTCGCGCGAACGCCCCCTCGCCACTTGCCTCCGACCAGGCCGCCATGGAAGGTCTGCGGCCGGAAACCCGACACCTTCCCGGCTGCGACAACCCCTCCGGTATGACATATCACGGCCCGACATGATGTTTTCCCCGTCGCCTTCCGGCCGGCTGTGGCTGTGCCAGCCTGATACGCGTTCACGCTCCCGCGGAATAATCGCAAATCGCGTGCCAGTTGTATTTTCGCCCATGTCAGGCAGCGTGGAATCCTCACTGTCCCGGAGTCAAGCAGCCCGTTAACGTCCTCTTCACCTTTTCTCAATGGATGGTTAACCCCTTCCCGGCCTTCGCCGAAACGAAACGGCAACCCTCCCCCGTGCGCAAATATCGGATTGTCCGGCAGGCGGCACCGGGTTGTTGCAGAACCGATTCAATTCGAATCGATTCTAAATTTGCGGAATCCTGCCTGGCCGGGACTGGACAAACGCGGCAATGCCGCAATCATGGACACAGGGAATCCCCAATTATTGTTTCGAAGGCGTAACAGCATGGAATTCTCCTTGCGGTTTCCAGCTGGAAAGCATGCCTTCGAAGCATGGAAAGGATTGGCGGGGGCGATGGGCAACCAGTGCAACCACTGGCTGTCCAAAGATGGGGGACCTGGCGGTGACACGCTGCAGCTTGAAATATCTTCTGGGGAAGCCCGAGACCGGGGTGCTCGCCACGGCGGGTCATCGCAACGGGCCGGACCTCAACGAACAGCGTGCACGCAGGACCGTCACCATCCTAGCCATCGTTTCCCTCGCCTTGCTGGCGCTCGGGATCGTCTATCACTTGCAGGGCCTTTTCCGCCACGCGGCGCGGATTCAGCAACAACAGTTCGTGAGCCTGTTGCAGCTGGCCGCGAATGGCCTGAGCGGGGCGGTGCAGGAAGGCGACACCGTGCGCGTGCCTCTGGCGGAAGACCTCCGCCGCGTCCTGCCGGCCCATGCCTTCGAGCACGGGCGACAGTTCGTGATCGTGGACGCCGAGGGGCGGGTGCAGGCCATCGTGGCCAAGGATGAAGCGTTGCCGATTTCCTTGCAACCGGGAGCGCCATTGCCGCAGCCCCTGCGCCGGATCGCGCTCGCAGCCGACGGAACGGTCCGGCCCCTGCACGTGCGGCTTTCCGAAAATGTCGAACTTCTGGTGGGGGCCGTCCCGCTGGGCGCCTGGCCGGGCACGGTATTGCTGGTGCAAGGGCGCAATGCCTGGTCGCTGTTTTCGGGCACGCATGCCGGTGTGCTGCTGGCGCTGTTCGTCGGGGCGTTGGGCGTCATCGTGGGGCTGGCGGCCGCTTACAACCGGCAGTCCGTGCGGGCGGAAGAAGAGGACAGAAAGCGCGTCGATTTCATCGCGCGCCTGGAATCGGCCCTGCAGCTGGGACGCTGCGGCCTGTGGGACTGGGACATCTCCCGCGGCCGCATCCAGCTTTCTCCCTCCATGCAGCAACTGCTCAAGCTACCGCCTCGCGAAGGCTACATGGACCTGAAAGACTTCCTCGCCCTGCAGCATCCGGAGGAACCCCCCATCGACCAGCTGCTCGAGGAGGGGCTGAGCAAGGGCTCGCCCACCTTCGAGCACGAATTGCGCCTGCGGCAGGCGGACGGACGATGGATCTGGGTGAAAATGCGCGGCGCCTTGCCGGAAACCACAAGTGACGGCGTGTATCACCTGGTGGGCATCGCGGTGGACATAACCGAACAGAAGCAGGCCAGCGACGCCGTGCGCCACGCCGAACAGCGCCTGACGCAGGCCATCGAATCCATCTCCGAAAGCTTCGCCCTGTGGGATGCGCACATGCGCATGGTGACCTGCAACAGCAAGTTCCGCGAGATTTTCGGCCTGCCAAAGGACGCCTGCAAAAAGGGGCTGACGCTGGACGAGGTCATGCGCGCCGCCCGCAATCCGGTGCGCAAGAGACACGCTCCGCGCATCGTCGGCGAGGGCAAGGACCAGGAAACCATCGCCGAACTGGAGCTGGCCGATGGCCGCTGGCTGCAAATATCCGAACGCCGCATGCCCGGCGGAGGAATCGTCTCGGTGGGCACGGACATCACCGAGCTGAAACGCAAGCAAATGGAGCTGGAGAATTCGCGGCGCGAACTGGAAGCGATGGTGGAAGAGCTGGAGCAGTCTCGCCAGGAGATCGCCGATAAGAACGTGCGGCTCAACACCATGGCGCGTCATTTCCACCGGGCGAAGGAGCGGGCCGAGGATGCGCTGCGCATAAAGGCCCAGTTCCTGGCCAACGTCAGTCACGAGCTGTTTACGCCGCTGAACCACATCATGGCTTCCGCCGACGCCATGCGCCATGAGGTGCTGGGCGATCTCAGCGAGATCTACCGCGAATACGCGGACCAGATTCATCGGGCCGGAAAAGAGGTGCAACGCAAGATTTCGGACATGCTGGTCTATGCGGAGCTGAGCTCCGGAGGAGACGAGTTGGAGCTGCAAGACGCGAACATTGCCGAACTGATCGCCGAAGCCGGCGAATCCTTCATGGTGGAGGCCGAGGAAAAGGGCGTGCAGCTGAGCTGGCGGGCGCCGCAGGGGTTGCGGGGACGGGTGGATGCCAATCTGCTGCGCCGGGCGCTGGCGCAGCTGGTGTCCAACGCCGTGCGCTTCACGAACGAGGGCGAAGTGCTCATCCACGCCGGCATGACCGAAAAAGGCGAGCTGGTGGTGGAGGTGCGGGATACGGGCATGGGCATTCCGGAGGAGAAGATTGCCCGCATCGGCCAGCCCTTCGAGCGCGCAGGCCACGCCTACAACAGCCATTCCGGCGGCTCCGGCATAGGCCTGGCCATCGTCAAGGCGGTGGCGGAAAAGCATGAGGGACGGTTCGAGATCGACAGCCGGGAGGGGGCGGGCACCCAGGCGCGGCTAATCATGCCGCATGCATACATGGCCAGTGAGACCACTCCGGGATCCCGGGAGGATGAAGCAACCGGCTCCTCGGCGGAAGGCGCGACCCTGCCGGACTTGTTCGACGACGATTGAGCCCCTGTCCAGGCTGGGCACATCATCACATTCCGCCATTTTTCCAACGGGATTTTGCGCTGGCGCCACCCCTGCCCTATATTCGGTATGAATCCCACAGGTGAAAAAGGACGGATCTGCGACCATGCATATCCTGGTGATTGAGGACGATCGCGAAGCGGCGGAATGGTTGCTCAAGGGCCTGCGCGAGGCGGGGCACGTGGCGGATCTCGCCACCACCGGCCCGGAAGGCCTGAAAATGGCGCGCGAAGGCGATTACGACGTGCTCATCGTGGACAGGATGCTGCCCGACATGGATGGCCTGACCATCGTGCGCACGCTGCGCGAGGAGGGCGACCAGACGCCGGCGCTGTTCCTCTCCGCGCTGGGTGAGGTGGAGGACAAGGTGGAGGGGCTTCGCGCCGGTGGCGATGATTATCTGGCCAAGCCCTACTCCTTCTCCGAGCTGCTGGCGCGCATCGAGGTGCTGGGCCGGCGCAAGACGGCCGAGCCGGTGCAGACGCGCCTGCGCGTGGGCGACATGGAAATGGACCTGCTCAAGCGCCGGGTGACGCGGGCGGGCAAGGAGATTTTGCTGCAGCCGCGCGAGTTCAAGCTGCTGGAGTATCTCATGCGCAACGCCGGCAACGTGGTGACCCGCACCATGCTGCTGGAAAACGTGTGGAACTATCATTTCGACCCGCAGACGAACGTCATCGACGTGCACATCTCGCGCCTGCGCGGCAAGATCGACAAGGAGTTCGACAAGCCCATGCTGCACACCGTGCGCGGCGCGGGCTATGTGCTGAAGGCGCCGGATGAATGAGAGTGCGGCAGAGGCGAAAGCAGACGCGACTGCGGCCGGCGGCAGATCCGCCCCCGCCGCTGCCGGGCTGAACGATACGCGGCACGTGGGCATGGGCGGCGTGGCCGGGCGCGGCTGGTGGCGGCTCAGGCGCATGGCGCGCACCAGCACCTTTCGGCTGGCGGCGGTGTATCTGGTGGTGTTCGCCTTGTCCGTGGCCGCGGTGCTGAGCTACACCTATTGGCAGGCGCAACGGCTGCTGCAGGCGCAGGTGGAGCAGACCATCGCCGCGGATGTGCGCGGCATCGCCGAGCAATACGCCATCAACGGGCTTTCGGGCGTCATCGCCGTCATCCGCGCGCGCATGAAAAAGGGCGTGCCGGGTGGCCTGTATCTTCTTACCACTCCAGAGGGCAAACCGCTGGCGGGCAATCTTTCGCGCCTGCCGCCCGAGGTGAAGGGCATCGAGCGCTCCGGCTGGGTTCAATTCGAGATTACTGACACCACATCGCCACGCCTGCGCAAGCGCCATGTGCTGGGATATTACATCCGACTCGAAGATGGCTTTCATCTCATCATCGGACGCGACATCGAACACCTGTTCCAGTTCCGCCGCGTCATCCGCAACATCCTGCTGTGGACGCTGGGGCTCACCGCGCTGCTGGGCATCGGCGGCGGGCTGTTGCTGTCGCGCAATTTCCTGCGCCGCATCGACGGCATCACGGCAACGGTGCGCACCATTCGCGGCGGCCGGCTGGGGCAGCGGGTGCCGGTTGAAGGCTCCGGCGACGAGCTGGACCGGCTGGCGGAGTCGCTCAATGACATGCTGGAACAGATCGAGCGGCTGATGCAGGGCATGCGCGAGGTGTCGTCGAACATCGCCCATGACCTGAAAACACCGCTGACGCGATTGAAGGCACAGGCCGAGAACGCCCTGCGCGCCGGCGACGAAACGCAGCGGCAGGAGGCGCTGGCCTCCACCATCGCCCAGGCCGATGAACTGCTGAAAACCTTCAATTCACTGCTGTTGATCGCGCGGGCCGAGGCCGGGCAGGCGCGGGCCGGGTTCTCGGAGGTGGACGTGGCGGAGGTGGCGCGCGAGATCGCCGAACTTTACGAACCCATCGTGGAGGACGAAGGCGGCCGCTTCACACTGGATGCGCCGCAACAGGCGCGGTTGATGGGAGACAGGCAACTCATCGCGCAGGCGCTGGTAAACCTGCTGGACAACGCGTTGAAATACGGCCGCAGCAAGGAGCGGCCGCTGGAGATAACCGTCAGCGTGCGGCAAACGCCGGATGAGCACGTCGAGCTGGTGGTGGCGGACAACGGCCCCGGCGTGCCGGAAGACATGCGCGAGAAGGTGAAGGAGCGCTTCGTGCGGCTGGACAAGGCGCGCACCGCGCCGGGCTCGGGCCTGGGGCTGTCGCTGGTGGCATCCATCGCGCGGCTGCACAATGGCACACTGGTGCTGGAAGACAACCACCCCGGTTTGCGCGCGGTGCTGCGCCTGCCGGCAGGACGGAGAAACGCCGAAGAAGGGAACAAGGGGCGCGCCGATTTTCCCGACAAGATGGAGCGCGCTTGACAGCCTCGCACAAGCCCCGCAAAACCGCCGTCAACGGTACATCACAGGGAGGCGGCAATCATGAACGACAACGAAGCCGGAGCTGAAGGCATCACCATCGAGCGCCCTTGGTCGCGGGAGGAGGATGAGCGGCTCAAGCGCCTGTGGCAGATCGTGCGCGATCATTCGCTCATGCTGGGTGATTTCACACTGACTTCCGGACGGAAGAGCAATTACCTGTTCAATCTGCGCCCCACCACCCTGCACCCCGAGGGCGCGGCCATCATCGGCGAGCTGATCGTGGAATTCATGCAGAAGAACGATCTGTGGGCCATTGGCGGGCTGGAGATGGGGGCCGTGCCCATCGTCTCGTCCGTGGCCGTGTGCAGTTACCACATGGGCTGGCCGGTGAACGCCTTCTTCATGCGCAAGAAGGCGAAGGAGCACGGAGCGAAGCAGCTCTTCGAAGGCTGGCTGCCGCCAGTGAGCGAAGAAGAGCCGGAGCGGGTTCTCGTCATCGACGATGTCACCACCACCGCCGGATCACTGTTGCAGGTGGTGAAGACCATGCGTGACATGGGTTATGTGGTGGACACGGCCCTTTCGGTGGTGGATCGCGAGGAAGGCGCGGCGGAAAACCTGGCGGCTGAAGATGTCAAGCTGCACGCCATTCTGGTGAAGAGCGACTTCGCCGACCTGCTGAAACAGAACGGCTGAGGGGCTGACGGCGTTGGCGCGATGCGCTAGGCTCGGCGCATGGCGGGCGTGATAACCGACAGCTTTGTTCCCCTGCCGGCACCGCTGTATCGGCAGGCCGCGGCGGAAATGCTCGAAGAGCTGGCCAGCGCCGGCCATCCCGTCGCGCCGCTGGCCAAGGCGGATGAACGTGTGGCCAATGTATTGCTGGCCGTCTTCGGCGCCTCGCCCTTTCTCACCCGCATCATTCGCCAGCAGCCCGACTTCGCGGCGGAATGTTTCTCTGCCGATTCGAACCTGCTGTTTTCCCGTATCATTGCGGAAGTGAATCAGTTGCCGATGACGGCTGGCGGCCAGAAGGAACTGATGCGCGAACTGCGCCTGGTGCGTCAGCGCGCGGCGCTGCTGATTGCCCTGGCGGACATTGCACAGGCCTGGCGGCTGCCCACCGTCACCGGCAATCTCACCATCTTCGCCGATGCCGCCATATCAGCCGCGCTGGCCTTCCTGCTGCAACAGGGCGAAGCACAGGGCAGGCTCGCACACGCCAACCCGGCCGAGTGCGGGCTGGTGGTGTTCAGCATGGGCAAGGGCGGGGCCTTCGAGCTGAACTATTCGTCCGATGTCGATCTTGTCTTCTTCTTCGACCCGGCGCGCGCGCCCCTGCGCGAGGGCGAGGACGCGCAGACCTTCTTCACCCGGCTGGTGAGGCGGCTGGTGCAAATCCTTTCCGACATCACCGGCGAGGGACAGGTCATGCGTGTTGACTTGCGCCTGCGCCCGGACCCCGGATCGACGCCGGTGGCCATGCCGGTGGAGGCGGCGCTGACCTACTATTATTCCATTGGTCAGACATGGGAGCGCGCGGCATGGATAAAGGGGCGGCCATGCGCGGGCGATATTTCTGTCGGTGAGATGTTCCTGCAGGAGCTATCTCCCTGGCTGTGGCGCAAATACCTGGATTATGCCGCCATTGCCGAGGTGCATGCGCTCAAGCGCCGCATTCACGCGGTGAAGGGCCACGGAGCCATCACCGTGCCGGGACACAACCTGAAGCTGGGTCGCGGCGGCATTCGCGAGATCGAATTCTTCGTGCAGACACAACAACTCATCGCCGGTGGGCGCAACCCGCGCCTGCGCGGGCGCAAGACGCTGGAGATGCTGCACGTGCTGGCGGACGAAGGGTGGATAGAGGAAAGGGTGGCAGTGGAGCTGGACGAGGCCTACGTCAACTTGCGCACGTGGGAACACCGCCTGCAAATGCAGAACGATTTGCAGACGCACACCCTGCCCTCGTCGGAAGAGGAGCTGGAGCGTTTCGCCCGTTTCGCCGGCTTCACCAATCGAGCGGACATGGAGCGCGAGGTGCGCGACACGCTGGAAACCGTGCAGGGACATTACGATGCCCTGTTCGCCAAGGCCGCCGAGGCGGAAGAAGAAGCGGACTGGCTGAACGCCCTGCTGGCAGAAGAGCCGGGCGAAGAGGCGCTGGAGATACTGGCGCGGCTGGGGTTCGAGCGCCCTGGCGTGGTGGCGGAAACGGTGCGGGGCTGGTTTGGCGGGCGTTACGCGGCGTTGCGCTCGCAAGCCGGCAAGGAGCGCCTGCGCAACTTGTTGCCGAAGCTGCTGCGCGCCATGGCGGAAACGGGCGAGGCAGACGCGGCGCTTGCGACCTTTGACCGCTTCCTTGCCGGGGCGCCATCGGGCCTGCAGCTCTTCGCCCTGTTGCAGGCCAACCCGCACCTGATGGATCTGCTGTTACTCATTCTTGGCTCGGCGCCGGCTCTGGCCGAGGAGCTCACGCGGCGGCCACGGTTGTTCGAGGCCCTGATAGAGGGGGAGCTGACAGGCTCCTTGCCCACACGGGAGGAGCATGCGAAGGCGCTGGCCGATTTCGCGGCGTTGTCGCTGCCTTTCGAGGAGGTGCTGGACCGGGCGCGCATCCATGTCTCGGATCAGAAATTCGTCATTGGCACGCGGCTGATTGCGGAAACGGCCGACGAACGTGAAGCAGAAGCAGCCTACACCGCGCTGGCGGAGGCGGCGTTGGCGCACATGCTCCAGGCCACGCAGCAGGAAATGGTGCGCCGGCACGGCGAAGTGCCCAATTCCACCTCGGCCATCCTGGCCATGGGCAAGCTGGGCAGCCGCGAGATGACGCACACATCCGACCTCGACCTCATCGTCATTCACGACTTTCCACCAGAAGTGGAATCGAGCCGCCCGACACGCGCGCAGAAAGAGGCCGGCGTGCGCATTCGCCCGCTCACGCCGTCGGAATGGTTCACGCGGTTGACCAAGCGGCTGATAACGGCGCTGACGGCACCGACGGCGGAAGGGGTGCTCTACGAGGTGGACATGCGGCTGAGGCCTTCCGGCTCGCAGGGGCCGGTGGCGACACACATCGAGAGCTTTGCGCGTTATCAGCGCGAACAGGCGTGGCTGTGGGAGCACCTGGCGCTGACCCGCGCCCGCGCGGTGGCGGGAGACGGGGAACTGTGCGCGAGGATCTCGGACATCGTGCGCCAGACGATTACGCGGCAACGCGACGCGACGAAGGTATTCGCCGCCGCTGCCGATATGCGCGCACGGATACTGAAGGAAAAGCCACCCGCAAGCACTTGGGACGTCAAAACGGGCGAAGGCGGGCTGATTGACGTGGAGTTCATCGCCCAGGCGCTGACGCTCGCACATGCCTATGCACATCCGGACATCGTACGACAGAACACGCACGAGGTGCTGTTGGCGCTCATCGAACGGGAATTACTGGAGTCGGCGGTGGGCGATGCATTGTTGCGCGCGACCTCGCTGTATCACCGGGTGATGCACGCCCAGCGCCTGTGCCTGCGCCCCGGCGAAAAGCCACGCGAGGAGAAACTCTCGAAGGGCGCGGCGCGCATTCTGGCGCGCGCCGCACAGGCGCCCGACCTGGACCATGCACGGGTGGTAATCGAGGAAATGCGGCGCGAAGTGGCCGAGGTGTTCTCGCGCATCATGGCCGCCGAAGCTGAATAGCCTCCATTCCGCCTTTGCAACATACTGAATATATTCAAAAATCTGGAATTCCCGCCAGGCGGGACACGACTGTCTCTTGCAATGATATTAGATTATTCTGATATACTAATGAACGTGGTAGCCATGGTGCCAGTCGATGAATCTTCAATCCGAATCGAACAAAAAAGGGGAAAATCCCATGAGCCTGAGAAAGGACCTGAAGGAGAGCTATTCGCCGCTGCTGTTCCTGGCCTCATTGGGCGCCGGTGGCATGGCCATTACCTTCTTCATGTACCTGATGTTCATGATCCCGCACAAGGGATCGCCCATTCCGCGCTTCGAGCACGTGATGACGGCGCTCACCAGCGGGCCGATGTGGCACAAGCTGCTGCTGGTGTTCGCGCTGGGGGGCATCATCTATTTCGCCTTCCTGCACGTGCGGCTGCTGGTCTGGAACATCTCCGAATACCGCAAGTTCCAGCGGACGGAAGCCTTTCAGACGCTGCGCTCGTCCAACGCGGAAGTGCAGCTGATGGCGATTCCGCTGACTTACGCCATGACGGTGAACGTGGGCTTCATCCTGGGCGCGCTGTTTGTGCCGGGGCTGTGGAACGTGGTTGAATACCTCTTTCCGCTGGCCATCGCGGCGTTCCTGGCCATCGGCATTTATGCCGTCAAGATCTTCACCGACTTCCTCTCCCGTGTGCTCACGAGAGGCGGCTTCGACTGCGAGAAGAACAACTCGCTCTCGCAGATGCTGAGCGTGTTCGCCTTTTCCATGATCGGGGTCGGCCTGGCCGCGCCGGGCGCGATGAGCCACGTGCAGCTGACCTCGGCCATTGGCCTGGGGCTGGCGGCGGGCTTCACGGCGCTGGCGCTGCTGCTGATGGCCATCAAGATCGTGCTGGGCTTCCGCGCCATGTTCGAGCACGGCGTGAACAAGGAAGCGGCGGTATCGCTGTGGATCGTCATTCCCATCCTGACGGTCATCGGCATCACGCTGTTCCGCATCTCCATGGGGCTGCACCATAACTTCGGCGTGCATGTCTCGCAGGCCTCGCACTACCTGCTGTTCGCCGTCATCGTCTTCATCCAGATCTTCTTCGGCGTGCTGGGGCACCACGTGATGAAGCGCATCGGCTATTATGAAACGTTCATTTCCGGCAAGGGCCGGTACCCGGTGGCCTATGCCGCCATCTGCCCCGGCGTGGCCTTCGTGGTGATGGGCAACTTCCTCATCAACTTCGGGCTGGTGAAGACCGGCCTGCTGCCGAAGTTCTCCATCGCCTACTTCCTGCTGTATGCGCCGCTGGTGTATTTGCAGTTCAAGACCATCGCCGTGCTCATGCGGCTGAACCGCAAGATGCTGGTCGCGGACAAGCAGGACACCGTGGCGCGGGCGCAGCACACGCCGGCCGAGTGAGACGGCCCAGACGCCCGGACGAACAAGGCGAAAATAAAATGCCCTCCCCCGCCAGATGCGGGGGAGGGCTTTCTCGTGGGAAAGGGAAAAGGAAAGGGAGGTCAGTTCCGCTTCTTCAACGGCAGGGCCACGAAGCGCTGGTCGCCATCGGCGGAGCGCACCAGCAGCAGCACCGCCTTGCGTCCCTTCTTGCGGGCCTTGGCGATGGCGCGGGAGAAATCGGCCGGCGAGCTCACCTTCACTCCCGCCACCTCCAGGATGACATCTCCCGGACGCAGACCCTTTTCGGCGGCGCGGGAGGCAGGGTCGACATGGGTGATGACCACGCCTTCGCCATCCGGCGCGGGCTTGAGCGACAGGCCCAGCTCGGCCGGGGAAACGCTTTCCTCCGCGCCGGAGATCCTGGCCATTTCATCATCGGACGGCATGCGGCCGATCTTCACCTCCAGCGTCTGGCGCTTGCCATCGCGCAGAATGGTGATTTTCGCCACCTGGCCGGGGTCGATGTCGGCGATCATCATGGCCAGATGGCGAGGATTCTTCACCTTCTTGCCGTTGACTTCCAGGATCACGTCGCCAACGCGAATGCCTCCCTTTTCCGCCGGGGCATCGGGCATGACCTTGGCCACGATGGCACCATATGGCTCTTCAAGCCCCAGGCCTTCTGCCATCTCCTTGTCCACCTGCTGGATGTGCACGCCCAGCCAGCCACGCACCACGTGGCCCTTTTCCTTCAGCTCGGTGATGATCTTCTTCGCCACGTCCGCCGGAATGGCGAAGCCGATTCCCACCGAACCGCCAGTGGGAGAGAAAATGGCCGTGTTGACGCCCACCACGCGACCCTTCATGTTGAAGGTGGGCCCGCCGGAGTTGCCGCGGTTGATGGCGGCGTCGATCTGCAGAAAGTCATCATATGGCCCAGCGCCAATGTAACGCCCCTTGGCCGAGATGATGCCGGCGGTCACCGTGCCGCCAAAACCGAAGGGGTTGCCCACGGCGATGACCCATTCGCCCACGCGCGGTTCCTTTTCGGCGAACTGCACGTAGTGGAAGGACTTGCCCTTGGCGTCCACCTTCAGCAGCGCCAGGTCGGTCTTCTTGTCCGATCCCAGCAGGCGGGCGCGATAGCGCTTGCCGTCGTGGGTCTTGACCCAGATCTTCGCCGCGCGGGCAATCACGTGGTGGTTGGTGACCACGTAGCCATCGGAGCTGATGAAGAAGCCGGAGCCCATTGCACGGCCACGGAAGCGCGGCATGGGACCGGGCTGGGGCATGCCGAAACGATCCAGGCCGCCAAAGCGCTCGAGGAAGTCCTTGAAGAAACGGCGCAGCTCGGGCGGCAGCTTGTCCAGGTCGCCCCCGAAGCGGCGGAAGAAACGCTTGCCCTTGTGCAGAGCGCCGGGTTCCAGCTCCACCTCGATGGAGACCACCGCCGGCATGACGCGTTCCACCAGGTCGGCGAAGCCCGATTCCAGCGTGGGCGCCTTCACGCCCTCCACGCTGACGGCCTTGTTCTTGTCGCCGCCGAAGAGGGCCTTGAGCATGCCGCCGGAGCTTTCCGCGAAGCCCGGCGAGGTCGTTGCCAGCGGCGCGGCCGCCAGCATGGCCGCCAGCGCCACGCCGGCAATGCGGCGCGCGCCGTTCTTGCCAAGTTTCAACGTCTTGTCACTCATGGTCTTGCATCTCCCTGTTCAAAATCGGAAGTGAACATGTGCGTGCCGGATCCGGCACACGTATCCCCCGCTTTCCAGAGAGATAGGTGCGTGCGCGCGCCAAAAAATGGCAGTGGCATGAAAACTTGTTAACTGCCGCAACTTTCAGCGAAAAAATGGCCCGCACCAGTGGGTGCGGGCCTTTGAGGAACGAGGTTATATGGCGTGGGTGATGCGGATTATCGCCGGGCGATACGCGTGCGACGGCTCCCGCAATACCAGCTCCATGTGCGGTTGGGCCCGATATCCACGTGCACGAAGCGCTGGCCGCAATAAAAACCGCGTCCACCGCCGACATGGTTGGCCCACCACTTCAGGATGGTGCGGCGAGAAATGCCGGGCACGATGATGTCCGCCGCCTTGCAGCCCACGGCGCGGCGGTGCCAGCTCTTGGGCGCGCGTTTGTTGCCACGCGCGCGGCACCCGCCGCCGGGTGTGATGCGAACAGGCCGGCCAAAGGCGCGATGCAGTTTGTAGAGGTTGGCCTTCAGGCGTGGATGCAGGCCCGCGTAAGGGCCGGAGACCCAGTCGCCGGCCCGGGCCTGGGATCCAATGAAAGCCGCGGAGATCAGGCCAACGACCAGCAGAACGATAATCTTTCGCATGAATGAAACCCCGTGTGAATACCTGTCATTGTGGAAACAGGCGCGGGGCTTAAAAATGAAATGTGGCAAATATTAGAAAGCAGGAATGTTTGCAAGCCGTGGGCAGGAAGAATCAGGATTTCCCGTTATCGCTCTGCGTGAGCTCCTCGCCCAGCAGCTCCTGCAGGTGCCGACGTTCTTCTTCCGTGAGCGGTGCTTCTGCCGCCACGGCCTGCCGGGAAGATTGCATGCGACGGCGCAAATAGATGCCGGAAGCTATCAATCCCAGCGCCAGCACCAGAAACGGCCCCGCCCACAAAATCAGCGTATGCGTGCCAAAGCGCGGTTTCAACAGGACGTATTCGCCGTAGCGGTCGACGATGTACTGAATGGCTTCCTCGTCCGTGTCGCCCGCCTTCAGACGCTCGCGCAGCAGGATGCGCAGGTCTTTCGCCAATGGGGCGTCGGATTCGTCAATGGTTTCGTTCTGGCAGACCAGACAACGGAGATTCTGGGAGAGCTTGCGGGCGCGGGCCTCCAGCCGGGGATCCTTCAGCATTTCTTCCGGCTCCACCGCGTGCGCCTGCCGAGGCGCGGGCAACCACACGATGGCAATGGGCAATGCCAGCAACAGCCATGTGGACAGGATGAAGCCCAGTTTTTTTGAAGCCATGCCAGACATGCCTTTCCGCCTCCTCGCTATGTGCCTGCCTACTCCGCCGGTTGGGCCGCCAAGCGGCTCTCGGTGCGCTCCGCCACGCCGACGCGGAAGCGCCCATCCAGTAGACCAACGAACCCGCCAATGGCCATGAACAGCGCGCCCAGCCAGAGCAGATAAATCATGGGCTGGAAGTACACGCGCACGGTGCGGCCCATCTTCGTTTCGTCACCAATGGCGATGTAGAGGTCGCCCAGTGTGTAATGCATCAGGGCCACCTCGGTGGTGGGCATGCTGCGGCGGCCCAGGAAGGTGCGCTTCTCGGAGATCTCCTCGCCCACCTTCTTGCCATTGCGGTAGATTTCGAACAGCCCCTGTTCGGCCAGATAATTGGGGCCGGTGGCCTTGCGCATGCCCTTGTAGATGACTTCGAAACCGGCAATTTGCACCTTGCCGCCGGGTTGCAGGGCAACGATGCGCTCTTCTTTCCAGGCGGTGGAGATGACAATGCCCAGCACCACCAGGCCCACGCCGGCGTGGGCCAGCGTCATGGCCCACATGCTGCCAGGCATGGAGGTGATGCGTTTCCACGTGACCTTGAACGGCGCGCGAAACAGCATGACGCGTCCAGCCCATTCCTCCAATGCACCCGCCACGAGCCAGACGCCCAGCGCGATGCCTCCTGCGGCACGGATGGAAGCATTCAGCACGACCAGCGACAACACGAAGGCCAGCGCGGTGAGCGCCATGGAGGCCTTCATCCTGCTCAGCGCCGCTTTCACGTCGGCCTTTTTCCAGGCCAACAACGGCCCCACCGGCAAAATGATGAGCAGCGGAATGATGAGCGTGCCGAAGGTGAGGTTGAAATAGGGCGCGCCGACGGTGATCTTGCCGCCGCCGGTGGCGGCCTCGTAAATCAGCGGAAACAGGGTGCCGATAAACACCGCCGCGGTGGCGGCGGAGAGCAGCACGTTGTTGAGCACCAGCGCACCCTCGCGCGATAGGGGGGCGAAACGGCCTTCGATTTTCAGCGTATTGGCGCGGAGGGCGTAGAGGAACAGCGAGCCGCCAATGAAGAAGGCGAGAATGGCCAGGATGAAGGAGCCGCGCTCGGGATCCACGGCGAAGGCGTGCACGGAAGACAGGACACCGGAACGCACCAGGAAGGTGCCGATGAGCGAGAACGAAAAGGCGATGAGCGCCAACAATACCGTCCAGGTTTTCAGCGCGTTGCGCTTTTCCACCACGATGGCGGAATGCAACAGCGCCGTGCCCGCCAGCCAGGGCATGAAGGAGGCGTTCTCAACCGGGTCCCAGAACCACCAGCCGCCCCAGCCCAGCTCGTAGTAGGCCCACCAGCTGCCCAGTGCGATGCCGGCGGTGAGGAACGTCCAGGCCGCCAGCGTCCACGGCCGCACCCAGCGGCCCCAGGCGGAATCCACGCGGCCTTCCATGAGTGCGGCGATGGCGAAGGCAAAGGCCACGGAGAAACCCACGTAACCGGCATACAACATGGGCGGGTGCAGGGCCAGAGCGGGGTCTTGCAGCAATGGATTCATGCCCTGCCCTTCCAGCGGCACGCGGTCCGGCGGAATGCGCACGAAGGGGCTGGATACGGTGACGATGTAAAGCAGGAAGGCGGAAGATATGCTGCCCTGCACGCCCAGCGCACGGGCCTTCAGTGACAGCGGCAGGTTGCCGGAAAACAGCGCGATGGCCAGCGTGAACAGGGCCAAGATGAGGACCCACAGGAGCATGGAGCCTTCATGATTGGCCCAGGTGCCGGTGATCTTGTAGATGAAGGGCTTCGCCGAATGGGAGTTCTGCCAGACGTTGAGGACGGAAAAGTCGGAATACACATAGGCGTGCACGAGTGCGGCGAAGGCGAAGGCGACCAGCAGGAATTGCGCCACGGCGGCGGGCGCGGCGAGCGACATGAGCCGGGCATCGTTCTTGTGCGCGCCATACAGCGGCACCACCGTCTGGTACAAGGCCACAGCCAGTGCCAGCACCAGAGCAAAATGTCCCAGCTCGACGATCATGGCCTGCTCCTGTTCTCGTTGTAGGGTTGCGCGTGTTTTTCCGTTTTGTCCTGCTGCTTGGTAGATGGAATCAGTAGGTGGAGGAAGAGGCTGAAGCCGCAGCGGGCGTGGCGCCCCGCGGGGCCTCGGTCTGTTCGTTCCCGTGTTGCCAGAGTCCCTGCTTCTTCAGCTCCTCGGCCACTTCGCGCGGCATGTACTTTTCGTCATGCTTGGCCAGCACGGTATCGGCAATGAAGGTGCCATCCGGCTGTAGGCGGCCTTCCGCCACCACGCCCTGCCCTTCGCGAAACAGGTCTGGCAGGATGCCCTTGAAGGTTACGGACACATCCTTTGCCGTGTCGGTGATGACGAAACGGATGACGCCATCGTCCTGCAGCTTCACCGAGCCCTTGGCCACCAGGCCGCCAAGGCGAACGCGCGTACCGGGCGAAACCTTTCCCTCCGCCAGCTTCTCGCTGAGCTGCGAGGGCGTGTAGAAAAACACCAGCGTGTCGCGCAGGGCAAACAGGATAAGCCCCACGGCCATGCCCAGAAATACAAGGGCACCGATGATGATGAGGGTGCGCTGTTGTTTGCGGGTCATGGCTGACTGTCCTTCCCAGAAGTTTGTTTCACACCTTTTTTCGCCCTGATGTGGCTTGCCGGGGCATTTCTCCGCCATTGCGCCGGGGGGCCGTGGCTATTCCTTCAGCCCCAGCCTGCCAGCGAGCGCGTCCAGCCGCGACAATGCCTCCGCCTTGCCCGCGAAGGCCCGACGGGCGTTTTCCAGCGCGGTCCTGGCCTTGTCCCTTTCGCCCAGCACCATGCGGGCGCGGATGAGCCGCAGCCAACCGGAAAGATCGCTCGGGTCATCCTTCAGACGCTCATCGAGCCCCTCCACCATATTGCGGATCATCTCCATGCGCTGCTGCGGCGACATCTCCTGCATGGCCTTCATGCGCTCGCGCACGGCTTGTGCCGAAGGGCCGGCTTGCGAAGGTTCGGCCTGGGCCATCCGGGGAGAATTCGCCGGTGTGGTGGCTGCGGTGGCGGCACCGTTCGGCTTGGGCGTCCGGGCAGTCGTGGAGGGTTCCTCCGGCTTCTTGCCCAGCGCCTGCGCCAATTGCGCCACCTGCCGGGCTATGATGGCACGGGCGGGAACATCGGATGGCAGATCGTCAAGCAGCTTCTTGAGCTTCTTGTACGCCGCCTCACGGCGACCGGCCTGCAGGTCGGCCATGGCGAGATAATAGCGGCTCATGGGATTGCCCGGAACCAGCTCAAGCGCCTTGGAGAAAGCCTTCACGGCTTCGGTGGGGATGCGTCCTTGCGAAAGACGCACCAGCGCCTCGCCATAGGCATTGTAAAGTTCGGCGGAGGGCTTTTTCGTCAAGCGAATGGCATTGCGCCAGGCCTCCACCGCCTTGTCCATCTGGCCCATCTGTTCATAGACGGGCGCCAGGGCCAGCCATCCGCGCAAATCGTCGGGATTTTTCGCCAGGCGTTGCTCCGCGCGCTTCACCAGCGCGGCCAGGTCGTTGTTGCGGGCGGCGTTTGCCAGGCGTTTTTCCAGCGGCATGTCGGGCCGGCCGGGCTGGCCCAGCTGCAAATACAGGAAAATGGCCAATCCGGAGGCGCCCAGCGCCATGAGTGTCGCCAGGATCACGGATTTGCCGCCACCTGCGGTCAACTGTTCTCGTGCCTGCTTGCGCGCGGCATCGGCGGCCAGGATGCGCCGGGCGATCTCGTTGCGGGCGCGTTCAGCGACTTCCTCGTCGATGCTGCCCTGAGCGATTTCCTCCTCCAGCTCGCGCAGCTGGTCGCGGTAGATGGCCAGGTCGTATTCGGCCCTGGCCAACGCTCGTCGGGGTATGCGGAACAGTGGCGCCAGCATGAACACCAGCGCCAACACCAGCATGCCGCCCGCCAACAACCAGAACACGGAACCTTCGCTCATGTGACGCCCGCTTCCTCCCAGTACACGGCCTGCCGCAAAACCGCGCCTCGTGCCATCGCTGATGCAAGAGCTGCAACAAGTGCCGGACAGCACCGGCCTTGCGGACATCAAACCTAATGCATCGGGAAGACAGCAGCAATTGGCGCGATATTACGCTTTGGTCATGATGTGACGGGATCGACATGAATGAAAGCGGGCAAGGAAGAAGCGCCGAAAAAGAGGACGCGGATCCCACGGGATCCGCGTCCATCCTGGCTTTACGTGCCGCGACCGGGGGCAACCAGCAGCACGCTACACCAGGCAACCACATATTTTTCAAGCCGGTCTATACTTTGAAACCCATGTGGTAAGCAACAGAAATTTTTTCAATTTTTGAGGTTTCACGGTACCGCCCCGTGATGGCACGTCAACGCTTGTTATTCCTTGCCGCCGGCAGCCGCAGATGCACCCGCAACCCGCCCAGAGATGATGTTTCCAAATTCACGCTACCATTATACATTCCCGCCAATTCCTTCACAATGGCAAGACCCAGTCCCGATCCGGGCGTGGTTTCATCCAGCCGCTGACCACGGCGCAGGGCCTGCTTTCCTTGCTCCGCCGAAAGGCCGGGACCATCATCCTCCACCATGATGTCCAGCATGTTCCCCGCCAAGCGGCAGGCAATCCGCACGTGTCCACCACCATATTTGAAGGCATTGTCCAGAAGATTGCCCAGCATTTCTTCCAGATCCTGCCTTTCGCCCAGGAATATGGCGCCCTCGTCGCATTCCACCTCCACCTGCACGGACTTCTCGTGATAGATGCGGGCAAGAGCGTTGATGATCGGCATGATGGTTTCACGCACGGGGGTGGTGACCCCCAGGGTGCCCGCCAAGGCCGCGCGGCGGGCACGCTCGAGGTGAAGGTCGATCTGTTGGCGCATGTGCGAGGTCTGCTCGCGCAGCAGACGACCCAGGTCATCATCACGGGAGGCGGCCTCATTCATCAACACGGCCAATGGCGTCTTCAACGCGTGGGCCAGGTTTCCCACCTGTGTGCGGGCGCGCTCCAGAACGTCGCGATTGGCCCGGATGAGCTGGTTGAGCTCTTGCACGAGCGGGCGAATCTCACGTGGAAAATCGCCGGCCAGGAACTTGCGCCGGCCTTCGCGCACCTCGGCGATTTCATCATGCAACAAGCGCAAGGGGCGCAGACCAAACCGAACTTGCAGGAAAATGGTGATGGCCAAGCCCAGGCCAAACAACAGAAAGAGCGCAAGAACGAGGTTTTCGAACCGGATGGCCTCCTTCCTCAGTTGTCGGGCATCACCCGCCACGATGATGGAATAGGGGCGTTTTTCTCCGAACAGATTCAGGCGTTGTTCCAGAATGCGCAATAGTTTGCCATGTGGGCCCGGCATGGTGATGCGCACGGCACCATCGGCATCTCGCGGCCGCTGGCTGAACCAGTTCACATCGAAGCGCCTCTCGAGCAGGGAAGGAGACGCCAGGACAAACTCCGCCTTCGCTCGCCTATCGCTGGTCAGGGGGGTTATCTGCCAATACCAGCCGGAGGCGGGCAACTGGAACAGGGGATCGGTCAATTGCCTGACGAGATAGACGTTTCCCCGGTCATCCTGCTCGATATTCGCAAGCAGGCCATTGAGCAGGGCCTCAAGGTGGGTATCGAATTGCCGTTCCAGGGTGGTGCGGAACATCCACGACAACAAGGCCCCGGCCACCACCAGCAAGATGATGGCGGAAAGCAAGGAGGCCACCACCAGCCGGCTGGCCAATGAACCGGTGAAAAGTTTGCGCAGCATCCGCCCTCGCACCGCTCCCGATTACCGGTTTCCGCCGGGCGGCGCCAGGCGATAGCCCAGCCCGCGCACGGTTTGCAGCAGGTCCTTGCCTATTTTCTTGCGAACGCGCCCGACCATGACTTCTATCGTATTGGAATCACGATCAAAGTCCTGATCATAGAGATGTTCGGTCAGCTGCGTGCGCGAGATGACCTCGCCCTGGTGGTGCATCATGTAGGCCAGCAAGCGGTATTCCATAGGCGTGAGTTTCAGCGGAATGCCGTCCTTGAACACGCGGGCACCGGCGGTATCCAGCGTCAGCGGACCGCAGGTTATCTCGCTGTTGGCGTGGCCGGAAGCGCGGCGGATGAGAGCGCGCAGACGGGCCAGCAGTTCGGCCATGTGAAAGGGTTTGGCCACGTAATCGTCCGCGCCGGCATCAAACCCCGCCACCTTGTCGCTCCAACGATCGCGCGCGGTGAGAATGAGCACCGGCATGTCCCGGCCTGCGGCGCGCCATTCCTTCAGCACGCTCACCCCGTCCTTCCGTGGCAGACCCAGGTCCAGGATGACCGCGTCGTAGGGCTCGGTATCGCCCAGAAAATGGCCCTCCTCACCATCGAAGGCTGTATCCACCGCATAACCGGATTCCTCCAGGGCCTCGCACAATTGCCGGTTCAGCTCCGGATCATCTTCGATCACCAGGATGCGCATGCCCCAATTCCTCCCTCTTATCGTGCCTTGAATCCTACACCGTCTCGTCAATCAGTCCATGCATCGCCTCACTGCATGATCCTGCCATTCATCGCGTCCACCTTTACCTGCACCACCCGGCTACCGGCACGTATCCGCACGACATATACGGGCTGGGAGTGTCGCAACAGACGCACGGACAGGCCTATGCCACCCGGCCAGCGGCGCAAGGCGCGCTTGAGGGCCTGCGACGGGGAAAGCCGCACTTTCGACTGCGTGGCCTTGGATGAAATTTTCCTGTTCTTGCGGGGCAACGCGGAAGCCTTGTTGGGGGGACGGTACCCGCGCAGCCGGGGCGGCAAGGGGCGGCGCGGTTGCATGACATTGGGGGGCGACGGTGAAAAATACTGGGCCGGCGCCACAAGCGTCGCGTGAATTTCTGCCAGAGAAGAGTGTGGCCTCCAGACAGCGTCGTAACCTGCTCCGGCCACGGCCGTGGTGGAAAGCAGGAATGTCGCCAGCAAGGCCATAACCAAAGAAAGGCCCCGCAAACCGGTGCGAAACGAGCTGAGCCCTTGTGGTTTCACCCTTTCCTCTCTTGCCGCCAACGTTTGTTCATGGCCGGATGGCGTACTCGCTACCCCGCTCACACGGTGGAATTTTACTCGAAGGGTCAGATGCATGAGCGGTGGCACATGGACGAGATTGGCGAGCATGCTGTTTGATATTCCTTGTGCATTCTGCCGCTTATATGCAGGATGAGGGCTGAATGCCACATGAATGAAGAGTTCATGGAGCCGGCTGCGCCACCTCATTCAAGATGGGAGATGGCGAAGGAATTGGAAGTGGCGCCGCAGAAGGCCGGGAAAAATTTCAGGCTGAGTGAAAGGTTCTCGTCACTTTTTCCAACGTGCGGCCGCCGATGTAGCCGCCGACCGTAACGGTGGTGAGCCAGAACATGTTCTGCAGGCCCACCTCGCCGAAGCGCACCGCCGGCAGCCAGCCCCAGGCGTGCAGGAAGGGATAGGCGACGATCACGAACCAGTAGCTGAAGAAGGCGGTCAGCGCGACGATGGGACGCCAGTTGCGCTGCAGCCACGATTCGCCGCGCAGTTCCGCAATGAGCACGTCGCGGCGGGCCTGCAGCTCGGTGATGGCCACCTCGGCAATTCGTGCGGCGATGGCCTTGCGCAACTCGGCCTCGATGGCCGCCCTGTCCATGTTGGCCTGTTGGGCGCGCTCGAAAACATCCAGCGCCGCCTTCACCAGCGGGCCGGCCAGCAGCTTCGTCAGCAACCCGGCGAGCACGCTCATCTACCCCGTCTCCGGCCCATGTCCCCGATCAGCAAGCGGTCGATCTTGGTTTCGATACGGCGCTGGATGACCTCGATGCGATCCAGGCGCTGATAGACCGCGTTCTGTTTTTCCTCCAGGCGCACGATGCGCGCCTGGTGCGTGGCCAGACCATCGAAGCGGCTTTCCAGTGTGGCGACACGCTCGGAAAGAGACGCCGCCCACCAGACGATACCAATGGTCTGCATGACGATGGTGATGATGAGCGCGATGGGCACGCGCTTGTCCAGGTGCCAGTGGCGATCGTCGTAGCCATTGCTCATGTCAGTCACTCCTGCCGATGGGCGTGGTGGTGACGGCGCGCAGCCAGGCGATGACGAGGGAGATGCCCAGCAGCACCCAGCCCTTGGCCGGGCCGTCGGGCAGAAGGCTTGCCCAGTCGGTGGCCTCCAGCACACCGATGGTGGCCAGCAGCAGGGCGAACAGCACCGTGCGAAAGCCTTTCAGACGCTCAAGCATTGACCGGTTCCTCCCCTTCCCGCCATAGCCGCCAGATGATCCAACCCATGAGGATGGCGACCAGCACGCCGGCGGCCAGCAGCACGGCCGGGCGGGTGGCTTCGTGCCAAAAGGCTATCGCGAGATTGGCGGCGGCCACGAAAAAGGCCGCCAACGCGGCGGCCAGTCCGGGGCGTTCCGTCATGCGTTTCGTGGGCGGGGCCTTCGCTATCGGCTCGGGCAGCATCGCCTTGCGCAAGGCACGCTCGAAGGCCTCGGCGTAACGGGCGATACGGCGGGCCCTGTCCAGCCCGTTGACCACGCGCCGGGCCGCCACGTAGCGCGCCTGCCGGCCGGGCCTGATGTAGTCGCCCAGCTTGCGCCCGGTGAACCAGCCCTCGATCATGCCGCGAAAAAGAATGTGCGCGGCCACGTTCGGCTCAAGCGCCAAGTCGGGCTTGTCCACCAGGTCCAGTCCCAGCTTGCGCGAGGCCAGCTCATAATTGCGTCGGCCGGTGAGCTGCACGAAGCCACGGCCACGGAAGCGGTATCCATCGCCGGGACGGGTGTTGCCCAGCCTGCGGCCAATGCGGGTGCCCGGTTCGTATTTGCGGAAATAGGCGCGGGCCCCACGCTCGTGGATGGGTTGCATGGTATGGGCCGTTTCGTGATAGGCGGTGGCCAGGCAATAGGCCAGCCAACGGATGTCATGATGCGCATAGTGGCGCTCCCACACATCCAGCAGGACGTTCAGCCCATCCACCTGTTCCCGCCGCAGTTGCTCAGGAAGCGGATGTTTTCGCACCGCCGTGAAGAAACGGGCACGGCTCACCTTCATTTCCCTTTCCTCGGAATGCGCGATCATTTCCGCGCCTTCAGTCATAGATGCCGCCAAGGGATGCGGAGCCGTTCTGATCGCCGGGGAAATAGTCCGGATCGCCACCGGACCACGTGCGGATCACGCCGTTGTGGCTGACGGCATAACGCTTGCCGGTGGCCGTTCCGCTGAAGGTGAAGCCCGTCATGCGCACGATGGAGGATTCGGCGTAAATGAACGAAGAGGTGAAGGATGGAGAATTGAGCAGCGAAACGGTCTTGCCGTGGCCGGTGACCAGCGCAC
>JALVSR010000113.1 GCA_027024225.1 Hyphomicrobiales bacterium
CCCTATTTCCAGGGCGCGCTGGACTACATGAGCGCGGCGCGACAGGCCGTGAGCCTGCCCGTGCTGCGCAAGGATTTCATGCTGGACGTGTGGCAGGTGTATGAGGCCCGCGCGCACGGGGCGGATGCCATTTTGCTCATCATGGCCATGATCGACGATGCGCTGGCCGCCGATCTGGAGGCGGCGGCGGAAGAGCTGGGCATGAGCGTGCTGGTGGAGAGCCACGACGCGGCGGAGATGGAGCGCGCGCTCAAGCTCAAGACCCCGCTGATGGGCGTGAACAACCGCAACCTCAAGACCTTTGAGGTATCACTTGATACCACGATTCAGCTCTCGAAGCTGGTGCCGGAAGAGCGCCTGCTGGTGGCCGAAAGTGGAATCTTCACGCCGGAAGACATCCGGTATTTGCGTGATGAAGCGGGCGCGAAGGCCTTCCTCGTGGGCGAATCCCTCATGCGCCAGCCGGACGTGGCCGCCGCCACGCGCAGGCTGCTGGAGGTGCCAGCATGAAAATCCTGCGCGTTGGCCCGGTTGGTGAAGAGCGCCCCGCCGTGATGGACGCGGGCGGGAAGCTGTATGACATCTCGCACGTGGTGCCGGACATCTCGCCGCAGACGCTGGCGGCGGGGTGCCTCGAGCGCATTGCCGGGCTGAACTTTGCCGACCTGCCGCCCGTGGTGGGCACGCCGCGCATCGGCCCGCCCGTCAATGCGCCGCAGAAGTTCCTGGCCATCGGCAAGAACTACGCGGCGCACGCGGCGGAAATGGGGGGCGAGGCGCCGGAGCATCCCATCGTCTTCAGCAAGCAGCCTTCCTGCATCTGCGGGCCGAACGACGACATCCTGCTGCCCCCCGATGCCGAAAAGGCGGATCACGAGGTGGAGCTGGGCGTGGTCATGGGCCGCGCCGCGCGGCGCGTGAAGGAATCGAAAGCGCTGGATTTCGTGGCCGGTTACCTGCTGGTGAACGATGTTTCCGAGCGCGCCTGGCAACTGGAACACGGCGGGCAGTGGACGAAGGGCAAGTCGTCCGACACCTTCGGGCCCATCGGCCCGTGGCTGCTCACGGCGGATGAACTGCCCAACCCGCAGGCGGTGGACTTGCAGTTGAAGCTCAACGGCGAGGTGATGCAGCGGGGCAACACGAAAGACATGATCTTTTCCGTGGCCGAGCTCATCGCCCACATTTCGCGCTACATGACGCTGCTGCCGGGCGATATCATCACCACCGGCACCCCGCCCGGTGTCGGCATGGGCCGCACACCGCCGCGATACCTGCGCGATGGCGACGTGTTGGAGCTTTCCGCCACCGGCCTCGGCACCCAGCGCCAGCACGTGCGGCGGCTGACGGAATGAACGACCGGTTGATTGACCACACCTGTTGACTTGCTCCGCACCTCATGCACCATTCCGCAAAAAGCTTTCGTGGAGCGTTTCTCATGAGCAAGCTCACGCACATCGATGAAACCGGCGCGGCGCGGCGGCGGAGGGCTGCGACCCCACCCGACCTCTTGCCACCATTATCGGGAGGTTGGGCGGGGGCGCGGGCCGGAGCCGTTTTCTGCAAAAGGATCCATCCGCGCCGCCCCCAAACTCGCAACCAACGGAAAGAAGCTCTCCAGCCATGAGCAAGCTCACGCACATCGATGAAACCGGTGCGGCGCGGCGGCGGAGGGCCGCGACCCCACCCAACCTCTTGCCACCATCATCGGGAGGTTGGGCGGGGGCGCGGGCCGGAGCCGTTTTCTGCAAAAGGATCCATCCGCGCCGCCCCCAAACTCGCAACCAACGGAAAGAAGCTCTCCAGCCATGAGCAAGCTCACGCACATTGATGAGACCGGCGCGGCGCGGATGGTGGACGTGTCGGAAAAGGACATCACACGCCGTATCGCGCGGGCGGGCGGCACTGTCGTCATGAACGCCGAAACCCTGCGCGCCATCATCGACAACACGGTGAAGAAGGGCGACGTGCTGGCCACCGCGCGGATCGCCGGCATCATGGCGGCGAAGAAAACAGCCGAGCTCATCCCCCTGTGCCACCCGCTGATGATCACGAAAGCGGCGGTGGATTTCACGGTGGACGAGGAAAACCGCTGCATTCACGTGGAAGCCACGGTGCAGGTGGACGGCAAGACGGGCGTGGAGATGGAGGCGCTCACCGCCGTGTCGGTGGCCTGCCTGACCATCTACGACATGGTGAAGGCCATGCAACGCGACGTGCGCATCGAGAACGTGCGCCTACTGGAAAAGGCGGGCGGCAAGTCCGGGCACTACGTGGCGGAGAAATAACCATCATCACGAGGGAGCATCCCATGAGCCTGCTGCCGGTGGAGGAAGCGCTGCGCCGCGTGCTGGAAGGCGTCAAACCATTGCCCGCAGAGGAGGTGTCGCTGCGGCAGGCAACCGGACGCATCCTGGCCGAGGACGTGACGGCCAGCCGCGACATGCCGCCGTTCGATGCCTCCTCCATGGACGGCTACGCCGTGCGGGCGCAAGACGTGCAAGAGGTGCCGGCAACCTTGCGCGTGGTGGCCGAGGCGGCCGCCGGGCACGGGGTGGACGTGGAAGTTGGCGCGGGCGAGGCAGTGCGCATCTTCACCGGCTCGCCGGTGCCGCCGGGCGCGGATGCCATCGTGATACAGGAACACACCGAGCGCGAGGGCGATACCGTGCGCGTGCTGCAAGCCCCCGTGCCGGGCCGCTTCATCCGCCGCCGCGGCATGGACTATCGCGCGGGCGAAACGCTGCTGCGGGCGGGGCAGAAGCTGGGCGCGCGGCAGATCAACCTCGCGGCTTCGCTCAACCGCCCCACCCTGCAGGTGCGGAAGAAACCGAAAGTGGCCATCCTCGCCTGCGGGGACGAGCTGGTGATGCCGGGCGAAGAGCCGCGGGAAGACCAGATCATCGCCTCGAACAACTTCGGCCTTGCCGCCTTCGTCGAGCAGCATGGTGGTGAGGTCATGGACCTGGGCCTTCAGCCCGACGACGTGGATGCCATCGCGGCGGCCATCGAGCGCGGGCGGGAGGCGGACGTGCTGGTGAGCATCGGCGGGGCGTCGGTGGGTGACTACGATTTCATCGGCGATGCCTTCGAGAAATTGGGTATCGCGCGCGACTTCTGGAAGGTGGCGCAGCGGCCGGGCAAGCCGCTGATGTTCGCCCGCCGCGGGCATCAGCGCATCCTGGGCCTGCCGGGCAACCCCGTCTCGGCGCTGGTGTGCGCTTATCTCTATCTCCGCCCGCTGATGGCGAAACTGCTGGGCACGGACATGACCCCGCGCCGCATGCGCGCAAGGCTTGCCGCCGACCTTCCCGAGAACGACGAGCGGCAGGACTATCTGCGCGTGCGCCTGCAAGCGGACGAACAGACCGGCGAGCCGCTGGCCGTGCCCTTCTCGCGGCAGGACAGCGCCATGCTGCGCGCGCTGGCGGAGGCCGACGGGCTCATCATCCGCCCGCCG
>JALVSR010000114.1 GCA_027024225.1 Hyphomicrobiales bacterium
TGCGGAAGCCCAAGGCTTAGGCCACAGGTGCATGAGCGTGTGGAACGAGATTCCGGCTTGCGCCGGAATGATGAAAGGAAAAACCGGGATGAAGGTTCACTTGCGGAAAGTGTCGCAGGCGTCGATGCGACCGCTCTCATAACCGCGGCGAAACCAGTAGAGCCGCACGTCCAGCTCACCGCTCAGCTCTTCCTCGTAGGGCAGAAAGCCGCCTTTCACCGCGCCGCGCAGCGCCGCCGCAAAGCGCTGCGGCGTGAGCCTTCCGCCGTCATGCCGCGCCCACACGCCGGAGAAGCATTCGGCCTGTAGCTCGAACTTGTGGCTCTTTTCCTCTTCCGTGCGGCGGCTGTCGAAAATGGAAAGCAGCCCGCCCAGCTTCGAATCCAGCCCCAGCAGGTATTGCACGTGATGCCCCGTCTCGTGCGCCAGTATCTGGGCGATGAGCAGCTTGCCGTCGAAGCCGCGCGCGTGCTTCAAATCGTCCAGGTCCAGCAGGTTCAGGTAGATATGACCATCTTCCGGGCAGTAGAAGAACGAGGCGCCGCCTTCTGCCTCGTCGCCGCATTCCGCATCCGGCTCATGCAGGAAGAAACGCAGGCGTGGCGGAATGAATTGCTTGCCCTTCTGTTGCGCGAGGATCTTCCGCCAGACCTTCCCCTGCCGCACGAACAGCCCGGCGACATGACGGCCGAGATCGCGCATCTCCGTGCCGGGCCGGGCGGGCGGCGAAGGCGCGCGGTCTTCCCACGCCCATGTCCTCGGCGCGCCCGGGAGCAACAGCGCCGAGACCAGCAGGCCAAGGATTGTCCTCATGACCTTCACGGCATCCGTCTTTTCAATTTCAACATGCATGGCGAATCGGTTTCCGCCCTTCTCATGACGGCATCATGCCGAGGAAACATGTCTGGAGCATGAACGCGCCGAAGCGGCATTTCACCTGCCTGCCCGGCGCAGCCAGTCCAGCACTTCGCCCATGCTCGCCAGCACCCGCGCGCCGGCTGGTGGCGCGGGCCGGGCCAACAGCAGAACGGGCAGGCGCAGATGCGCGGCGGCATGCACCATGTTGCGGCTGCCTTCCGCATGACGCGCCAGCAGGACTTGCGCGCGGCTTGTTTTCAGCAGCGCCAGCTCCGCCGCTACAGTCATGCGCGGCGCGCCCCGCGCCCCCACGATGAGCCGCCAGCGCGGCGGAACAAAAAAGGCCGGCGGAGAAATCATGCGCGCGATGAGCCAGACATCGGCGCGTGACGCCAGCGCAGACAGGCCGCGGCTGCCTAGCGCGGCGAAGGCGCGGGCATGACGTGGCAACAGCTCGGCCATGCGGGCAATGTCGGCCAGTGGCACGATGTCCGCCGCCGCCGGCAGTGGCGGTGGCGGTGGCAGAAGGCGCACATGCGGCACGCCCGCCTTCCGCGCCGCCCGCAACGCATGATGAGGCATGTTGCGCGCGTGCGGATGCGTGGCGTCCACCACCGCCGCAATGCCGCGCCGCCGCAGCCAGTGCGCCAGCCCCGCCGCACCACCAAACCCGCCCGTGTGAACGGCGATATTCGGGTGCCGTGGCAGATTGGGCCGGGGCGTGGCGCCGGCCAGCGCGTAGATGACCGGAAAGCCCGCCGCGGCGATGCGTTCCGCCAGCGTGCGCGCGGCGGCCGTGCCGCCGGTGACCAGCACCGGCGCGTCCTGCCCTTTCGTCTGCGTGGTGGAATCACGCGCCGCCATGGTCCGGCTCCGTGGCCTCGGCCAGCACGCGCCCGTCTCTGGCCACCACCAGCACGTCAACGCGCACCGGTGCATCGCGCAACACCGCACGCATGGTGGCCAATGCACGGCGGGCGATGATGGCGGGCAGGTCGATGCCCGCCCGCTCTGCCGCCGCGATGGCCGCCGCCACGCTGTGGGCCTGTGCCACGGCCCAGCGCACTTCTTCCGGCACGTATTCCGGCAACCATTCCGCCAGCTCCGCCATATTCACCCGGCCACGCTTGCTGTGCAAGTCCAGCATCCCCTGCCCCAGTTTGGCCAGTTTCGCCGGGCCGCCGGCGATGGTGAGCCGCGGCACCGGGTGGGTGCGCACGTATTTCAACAGGCCGCCTGCGAAATCGCCCATGTCGATGAGCGCCTGTTCGGGCAGGCCGAAGCGCTCCCTCGCCGCCTCCTCGGAGGTGCGGCCGGTGGCGCCAACGATATGCTCCAGCCCCAGCGCGCGGGCCACGTCCACGCCCTCGCGGATGGAAGCGACCCACGCCGCGCACGAATAGGGCCGCACGATGCCGCTGGTGCCCAGCACGGAAAGCCCGCCGACGATGCCCAGCCGCGCGTTCATGGTCTTCTTCGCCAGCTCTTCACCGCCGGGGATGGAGACGGTGATCTCGAGGTCTTCCGCGCTGAAGTTTGGCATGCTGCCCGTGCCTGGTGCTTTCTTCGCCGCTTCTTCCACCGCTTCTTGCAGTGCTTCGCGGATCATCAAACGCGGGCCGGGGTTGATGGCAGGCTCCCCCACCGACAGCGGCAGGCCCGGCAATGTCACGGTGCCAACGCCTTCGCCTGCACGAAACACCAGCCCCGAGCCTTGCGGTAATGGCCGCACGCGGGTGATGATGAGCGCGCCGTGGGTCACGTCCGGGTCGTCGCCGGCGTCCTTGACGATGCCCGCCTCGGCCCACGACGTGCCGCCCTCGGCCTCGCCGCGCACGGTGTGCGCCAGCGCGAACACGGGCCGCTCGCCACCGGGCAGCATGATGCGCACCTTGTCCGGAAGCCGCCCCGTGAGCAGCGCCAGCAGCGCCGCCTTCGCCGCCGCGGCCGCGCAGGCGCCGGTGGTATACCCGGTGCGCAGCTTGCGCTCTCCTTTATCTGTCGCCAGAGCTTGTTTCATGCTCGCAAGGCTATATGCTCCGGCGGGATGTGAAAAGCCGCATTGCTCGCACGTGGAACCGGGGGCAAGCAAACCACCATGACCGAGGTGCTGATGATAGCCGCGCCGGCCTCCCGGCAGGGGAAAACGGTGATAACCGCCGCCCTGCTGGCGCTGCTGCGCGCGCGGGGGGTGGAGGTGGCCGCCGCCAAGGTGGGGCCGGATTACATCGACCCGGCCTTTCACGCCGCCGCCTGCGGGCGCGAGGTGGTGAACCTCGACCCCTGGGCCATGGGGCGCGACGAGCTGGCCGCGCGGTTGCGGCAGGCGGCGGATGGGGCGGAGATGCTCATCATCGAGGCGGTCATGGGCCTGTATGATGGCGCGGTGCGGCACCTGCCGAACGAAGTGCGCCCGGCCAACGTGTGCGACACGCCCATGCGTGGCGCGCCGGGCACGCCGGAAGCGGAAATGGCAAAGCGGCCCGACCCCACACCACTTATACGCACTGGCTCAAGCGCCGATCTCGCGGCCATGTTCGGCATCCCGGTGCTGATGGTGGTTGACGCCTCTCGCTCCGGGCCGTCCGTGGCGGCGGTTCTGCACGGGTTCGCGAACCTGCGCCCGGACGTGCGGGTTTCCGGCGTCATCCTCAACCGGCTGGGCACGCCGCGGCATGGCGATCACCTCGCCCATGTCATCGAGCAGGTCACGGGGCTGGATGTGGTGGGGCGCTTTTTGCGCCACGATGACCTCGCCCTGCCCTCGCGGCATCTGGGCCTGGTGCCGGCGGGAGAACATGACGAGTTGCAGGGCTGGCTGAAGCGGGCGGCCGATGTCGCCGCCGAGTCGGTGGCGTTGTGCCGGCTGGCCAACCTGACGCGGCCACTGGAGGTCTCCTCGCAGCTCACATCATCCCTGCCGCCGCTGGGTCAGCGCATCGCGGTGGCGCGGGACGAGGCCTTCTGCTTCGCCTACGCGCACCAGCTTATGGACTGGCGGGCGGCGGGGGCGGAAATCTCCTTCTTCTCGCCGCTTGCCGACGAGGCGCCCGACGAGATGGCCGATGCCGTGTTCCTGCCCGGCGGCTACCCGGAGCTGCACGCCGCGCGGCTGACCGCCGCCGAGAATTTCAAGCGTGGCATGAAGGCCGCCGCCGAACGTGGCGCGCTGATTTACGGCGAATGCGGCGGCTACATGGCGCTGGGCCGCGGGCTGGTGGATGCGGATGGCGCGGCGCACGCCATGTGCGACCTGCTGCCCCTGGCCACCTCCTTTGCCGACAGGCGGCTGCACCTCGGCTACCGGGAACTGGAGCACGACGACGCCCTGCCCTGGCCCGAAAATCTGCACGGACACGAGTTCCATTACGCCACCACCGTGTGGCAGGATGGCGGCACACCGCTGTTCATGGCGCGCGACGCGGCGGGCAACGAACTGGAGCCCATGGGTCTCAGGCTGAACAACGTGATGGGCAGCTTCGCGCACGTCATCTCCGTGGGGCCGGGTGCAGAGGGAGAGGGGACAGCATGAGCGCGAAGGTCATCATGATACAGGGCACCGGCTCGCACGTGGGCAAGAGCCTCATCGTGGCGGGGCTTTGCCGGGCGTTCACCAAGGCCGGGCTCTCCGTGGTGCCGTTCAAGCCGCAGAACATGTCGAATAACGCGGCGGCCACCGCCGATGGCGGCGAGATTGGCCGGGCGCAGGCGCTGCAAGCCATGGCCGCGCGGCGCGCAGCCGTAGCGGACATGAACCCGGTGCTGCTGAAGCCCGAAAGCGAGGGCGGCGCGCAGGTGATCGTGCAGGGCAAGCGCGCCGCCAGCATGAGCGCACGCGAATACTTCCGCAACCGCGCGCAATTCATGCCGGCGATCCTGGAAAGCTTCGCCCGGCTGTGCCGTGGTGCCGATCTCGTCATCGTGGAAGGCGCGGGCTCGCCGGCGGAGGTGAACCTGCGCGCAGGCGACCTCGCCAACATGGGCTTCGCGCGGGCCGTTAACGCGCCCGTCTCATTGGTGGCGGACATTCACCGCGGCGGGGTGATGGCGTCCATCGTCGGCACGCTGGCGGTGCTGGACGAGGAGGACGCAGCGCGCATTACCTCCTTCATCATCAACAATTTTCATGGCGACCCGGAGCTGTTCGCCGATGGCGTGCGCTGGCTGGAAGAACGCACACGCCGGCCCTGCCTTGGCGTGGTGCCGCATTTCGCGGATGCTGCGAAACTGCCGGCGGAGGATAGCCAGGCGCTGGAAGGGGCGGCGAGAAGACGGGCTTCCGCCGCAGGGGGCATGGAAGGAGTTGCACAAGCCTACTCCCCCACCCAACCCCGGGATTCTTCTTGCACGGAAGTGCATCGCACCAGCCCGCTCCCCCGCCCAACCACCCGATATCGTGGTGGCGAGGTGGTTGGGCGGGGAAGCGGGCTGGCAGGTGGCCGCATCCTTGTCGCCGTGCCGCGCCTGCCGAGGATTGCCAACTTCGACGACATCGACCCGCTCATGCAGGAACCGGAGGTGGAGGTGGTGTCCGTGCAATCCGGCGAGGCCCTGCCCGGCGATGCCGACCTCGTCATCATTCCCGGCAGCAAGTCGGTGATGGCCGACCTCGCCTTCCTCCGCGAACAGGGCTGGGACATCGACCTTCTGGCCCACGTGCGTCGTGGCGGGCGGGTGCTGGGCATCTGCGGCGGCTACCAGATGCTGGGGCGGGAAATCGCCGACCCGCACGGGGTGGAGGGCGCGCCCGGCAGCCACATGGAAGGGCTGGGGTTGTTGGATGTGCGCACGGAGCTGACGCGCGAGAAGACCACGCGCGGCATTTGGGGCGTGCATCTGCCCACCAACACGCCGCTGAAGGCCTACGAGATACACCTCGGCCGCACGCAGGGCGCGGACACGGCGCGTCCCTTCGCGCGGCTGAAGGACGGCTCCATGGAGGGCGCTCATGATGCCACCGGCCGCGTGGCGGGCACCTACCTGCACGGGGCCTTCGCCTCGGATGCCTTCCGCCGGGCCTACCTCGCGGGGCTGGGGGTGCAGGGCTTTGGCGGCGGCTACCGGCAGCGGGTGGAGGAGGCGCTGGATGCGCTGGCGATGCACCTTGCGCGGCACCTTGACCTCGAGCGCCTGCTGGAAATGGCGCGGGAGCCGGATTTGCCATGATCGATATGATAGGCTGGCAGGCATGAGCGATGATTCTGAAAACTTGGGTGGCAGTGCGGCCTCGTCACGTTACCGGGAATGGCTGGCGCGGGCCCGTGCGCGGCCAATGCGCAACTGGCCGTGGGACGTGGCGGCCTTCCTGTGGGGGCTGGCGGAGGGAATATTCTTTTTCATCGCGGCGGAGGTGCTCATCAGCTATCTGGCGTTGTCCAATCCCGTCCGCGCACTCAGGGCGGCCGGTGCGGCGCTCGTTGGCGCCGTCATCGGCATCGCCATGCTTTACCTGTGGGCGGCGCGTGATGTGTTTTCCGCCATGACGCTGCTTTCCGCCCTGCCCGGGCTGGGGCCGGAAGTGATGGAAGCGGCGGAAAACGCGCTGATGGAACACGGCCTTGCCGCCGTTCCCGCCGGTGTGCTTTCCGCCACCACGGGCAAGGCGCATGCCGTGTTCGCCGCGCAGATGGGCATTGGCCTCTTGCCGTTTCTGGCCGTGTTCGCCATCATCCGGCTCATCAAGCTGCTGCTGGCGGGGTGCGTGAGCTTCTGCCTGGGCGCCATGGCGCAGTGTTTTCTCTCGCGGCGCATCGTGATTGCGCTATGGGCGCTGGCGTGGGCGCTCATCTACTGGCGCATTTTCTGGCCTGCGGCGTGAGCCTGCCATTGCGCCGAAGCGCGGGCTGGTTTTGCGCTGAAGCGCGCGCTTCTGGTCCAATGGTTTGCACGTCATTCCGGCGAAAGCCCATTGGTGTCCAAGAAACCTTCAAACGCTATCAAAACTCGTCATTCCCGCGTAAGCGGGAATCCAGTAAGCCACTGATTCACTTATGGATCTCCGCTTTCGCGGGGATGACGAAAAAGGGGAACCACCTGCAAAAGCCCCTTCCTCTGTTATTGGAGGCAACCGCTTGCAAATCATCCCCTTTTCTTATTTCAACGCAACTTTCCTTGGACACCACTGGGCGAAAGCCCGAATCTCGTGCGACACACACCGGAGCTTGCAGCCCGAGCCCCCCGGCTTTTGCCGGGGTTTCTTTTTCGATGCCTCCAACCGGCCCTCCCCACTCCCCCTTCCCACCTCCCTCAGGTATTGTCCGCACAGGGAGGCGGGGAGGAGGAGCGGGGAGTGTTTCGTGGCAGGGAGCCGATGAAGTCTTCCGCCTCCGGCACGCGGCCGAAGGCGATCTTGGCGCCAAGATAGGCAAGATCCAGGTGCTTCAGGCTGGCGGGCTCCACCGCGCGGCCGCCGAAGCGGCGGTTGAGCCGGTCGATCTCGGCCCACAGGCGTTCGCGCTCGCGCCAGCGGGCATCTTCTTGCGCGAACAGGTCCAGCTGGCGCGCCGCCTCCGGCGACAGGCGGGCAAGGTGCACATGCACGTTGCGCAACCTGGGGTCACGCCGGGTGCGCGCGGCGCGCTCCAGCGCCCGCCACAGGCCTTCCAACGCCCGCAGCAGCGCAAAGCTGTCAGACGTGGCCACCGGCAAGACCTTGCGCCAGCCGCTGTCCGCCGGGCGCCAGCCGATGCGCGCCGCCGAGCGCGGGCCGCCACATGCTTCGGCCACGCCCTGTCCCACCTCCTCCGGGCCGGAGCGCCAGCGCACGGAAAGAATGACTTCCTGCGCCACCATCCGCGCCCGGCGCAGGCGCGTGGCGGCCTTCAGCAACAGGGCGCAGGCCACCGGCCAGGCCGTGTCCACCCGCGCATGCTCCGGCCCCAGCACACGGCCGTGGCCGAAGCTCTTCGGCGGGCCGGCCGGCGGCGGGTCGATATCCTCGCCGCGAAGTGCGCGGATGAAGCGCTCACCCGCCACCGAACCCCAGATGGCGCGCGCCTGCTTCGGCGAAAGCCGCCACAGCCCGGCGATATCGCGCACCCCGGCGCGGGCCAGCCGCCTGGCCACACCAGTGGAAATGCCCGGCAGGTCCTCCAGCTGAAGGTGCAGCAAGGCATCGGGCAGGTCTTGCGGCATGAGCACGCGCAGGCCGTCGGGCTTGTCCATTTCCGCCGCCACCTTGGCCAGCAGGCGCGAGGGCGCCAGGCCAATGGAACAGGTGAGCGCCTCGCCAACGTTGGCGGCGATGCCCGCCTTGATGCCGCGCGCCAGCGCGGTGGCCGCCGCCGGCGTGCCCTGCCCTTTTCCCAAACGGGCGGAAAGCTCGTCGATGGAATGCACGAGATCGATGGGCAGATGCCGCTCTATCTCCGCCATCAGGCGGTGGTGCCAGCGCACATAGACCTCGTGCCGGGCCGATGTGACGGCGATGTCCGGGCACAGGGCGCGGGCCTCGCGCAGGCTCATGCCGCGCTTCACCCCCAGCCTCTTGGCCTCCTTCGACACGGCAATGGCCATGGTGACGTCGGCGTTGTTCAGCGGCATGACCATGAGCGGCCGGCCGCGCCAGTGCGGGTTCTCCTGCTGTTCGACGGCGGCGAAGTAGCTGTCGAAGTCCAGAAACAACCAGCGCAAAGGCTCTTGCGCGGCATTCTTGCCGTGTTGGCGCATGATGGCTTGCGACATTCCATTCCTTTTTCGAACTAACCACGAACATAATAGAACGAACAAGGAATTATCACAAGCGAATCATCTCTTCCGCATGGCGCCGGAATAAAGCTGCCGATTTTTTCAAGGGTTATGGGCGCCCTCTTGAGCCTGCCGATTCGCGGCGCCTATGCTGTGAGACGGGGAGAGCAAAAAAGGAGATGGGGGAACTTCCGGGAGAGGGGACAAGGAGGCAGCAGGACAACGAAAAAGTGAAAAACCAGATGCAACGAGACTGAAATCCGGGGGCACGGGGGCATGACTGCACAAGACTGGACCAATGGGCAAGCGGCCGACTTTGGTCGCCAATTGGCGCTTTCCGAACATCGCCAGCTGTTCGACTACTGGCTGTCGTTGAAAACGGCGGAAAACTGGCCAAGCAAGGAGGCCATCAAGCCAGCCGCCATCCCCAAGCTGTTGCGCCACCTGCTGCTGCTGGAAATGCGCCCCCTGCCCACGGGAGTGTGCGTGCATCTGGCGGGCAGCGAAACCTGGGAGATCTATGGCGGAGAGCTGACCGGCGCGACGCTGAGCGATGAGCGCTGGGGCGCGCATGCGGACTACTGGCGGCGGGTTTACACCGCGTTGCAGGAAGCCCCGCAACCCATGAATGGCCACCTGCCTCGCTTCAACGGCAGGGAGCACATGGCGCTGTTCTGGCTGCGCCTGCCCCTGCGCGACAGGCGTGGCGGGCTATGGCTGCTGGGGCTGGACATGGTGACGGCCCTGGCCGAGGACGAGGTTTCTCCTCTTCACAACCGGAAAGAGTCCCCGGAGCGGAGCGCGCCGACGCTGAAGATTGCACCTTCCTTCCGGGGGACGTGCGCCCCCTCCGCCGAGCCGCGACCGCACGTGGTGTTGCGTCAGCGTGGAGAAGCCACGCCGTCCAAGCGGATCGTCATCTCCTGAACACCGGAACACCTGGAATGACCGACAAGGACGAATGGGGGCGATCGCCCCCATTTTTCTTGTCGACACAATCACATTGTCTTCATCGCCGGTTGTAGGCGAACGCTTTTTCGGGCACGTTGAGCCTTGTGGATGGTGGGAATCGTGGTGAAAGGAAATTCCGATGAATGGCCTGTGGATCGTGCTCGGCATCATCGCCGCCATCATCCTGTTCGGCATCGTCATTTACAACAAGCTGGTGCAGGCGCGCCAGCTGGTGAGAGAGGGATGGTCGGGGATAGACGTGCAGCTGAAGAAACGCGCCAACCTCATCCCCAACCTCGTCGCCGCGGTGAAAGGCTACATGAAGCACGAACGCGAGCTGCTGGAAAAAATCACCGAACTGCGGGCAAAGGCCGCCGGCATGAGCGACGCCTCGCCGGGTGAGCGCCAGGCGGTGGAGCAGGAAATCTCCTCTCTGCTGGGCAGGATAATGGTGGCGGTGGAAAACTACCCCGACCTGAAAGCGAACCAGAACGTGCTGGAGCTGCAGCGGCAGTTGGCGCAGATAGAGCACGACATCCAGATGGCGCGGCGCTATTACAACGGCGCGGTGCGCGAAAACAACGTACTGGTGGAATCCTTTCC
>JALVSR010000115.1 GCA_027024225.1 Hyphomicrobiales bacterium
GAGTGGGCCGGCGCGATGCACATCCGTGCAAAAGAATCTGGGAGCGGGCTGGAACGCCGCGCCTCAGCGCAGAGAAGAAAAAGCCCTCTCCCCCGCCCACCCACCTGCCTCCACAATATCGGGTGGTTGGGCGGGGGAGCGGGCTGGAACGCCGCGCCTCAGCGCAAAAAGAAAAAGCGGCCCGCAAGGGGCCGCCTTTCCCGTCTTGTTTGTCTCGTCTTCCGTGCGCGCCTCGCAATGCGCAATCGCCCGCGCTTCAGCGATACCGCCGGCGCAGCGCCGCCACCTTGCGTGCATACTTGCGCGCCTGTGCGTTGGGGCGCTTGGCATACAGTCCGGCGTTGTGCTTCCACACGCCGCCGCGGCGGATGGCCTGGGCCAGGTGCTTCATGCCCCAATACGCCCCGGTGGAGCAGCCCAAAAGCCCCCGGCGCGAGCCTCGATAGCCCAGGGAGCGGGCCGTGGCCAGCTTGATCTGCAGCAGGCCCAGCTCGCCCGCGCGGCCCACGGCCGAACAGCGGAACCCGCTCTCCAGCCGGCACACCGCCAGCGCCGTGGCCATCGGCACGCCGAACTTGCGCGCCGCGGCCTTGCAGGCCGCATAGCCGGCGCCACGCCGTCCGCCAGCCGTGCGGCGCGCCTTGCGCACGCGCTTGGCCTTGGTGGTCTTGCTGGAAACCTTGGCCGGCTTGCGCACCTTCGCGCGCAGCTTGCCGCTCAGGATGGTGCGGCCGGCGGTAAAGTTGTATTTCGCGCGCGTCTCACTGGTGCGGGCTTCGGCCTTCCACGCCGGCAGCACGAGCGCTGCTCCCAGCACCAGCATGGCCCCCAGTCGAAGCATTCCATGCATAGCTTGACTCCTCGAATTCATGCCATGAGGTATCATGATAGCGACAATTTCCATGTCGCCGCGCATCGATGCGCACTCCAATACCTCTTCTGAACATGTCTTTCACAAGGCGCGGGTGTGGCACACCAGAAAAATGGCAATAATTCGGCAGGATCGAAGGGCGAGAAGAGTTGCGCCCCCTGCCATGCGCTAGGCGCATGGCAATTCCATCATCCGAGAAGAATGCTCACCAATCAGTTTTTCCGGAAAGAAAAAAGAAAAGGCGGGAAAAACGCCGCCTTCTCCGTTCGCTTCCGATAATTGCAATTGCCGCCGTTGGTTTGAGGCGCGGGCTTCCTTCAGGCCGCCACGGCGTTTTCGCGCAGTCCCAGCAGGCGGATGAGCGCGGTGCGCAACATGCCATAGGGCGCCAGCAGCACCGTGGCCATGAGCAGCTTCACGCCTAGGTCGGCCAGCGCCCAGGACATCCAGCGCGGCGCCTCGATGGAGAGCATGCCGAACAGGGGCGCGTTCTCGATGGCGAACGGCACATTCGGCCCGATGAAGGAGAATGTGGCGGCGAACGCCAGCGAGAAGAACACGAAGGTATCCACCACCGAGCCGATGACGGAAGAGGTCATGGGCGGCACCCACCAGTGTGGGCTGCGCCGCAGCCGGTCGAATACCACCACGTCCAGCAGCTGCGCCACCAGGAAGGCCGAGCCGGAAGCCACGGCGATGCGGAAATTGGCGAAATAGATGGACAAGGCCACCGCCAGCGCGAAACCGGCATAGACCACTTTGCGCGCGGCAGAAGGCCCGAAGAATCGGTTCACCAGGTCCGTCACCAGGAAGCTCACCGGATAGGTGAAGGCCGCCCAGGTGAAGAGATCGGCCAGGTTCAACCCGCCGATGGTCACGTGCACCGGGTATTGCACCAGCACGTTGGAAATGGTCACGATGAAGGCCATGGCGGCAATGCCCGCCAGCACGGCCTTCGTCGTCAGCGCTTCGTTTCTCGGTTTCGCCGCCGGGTTCATGGCGTATTCGTTCCTCTCGGTCTCGCTCAAGGGAGGTCAGCCCACGATCTCCGCGCCGTCGAAGCACAGCGCGATTTCCTTTTCCGCGTTCTCCGGGCTGTCGGAGCCGTGCACGGAGTTGGCCTCGATGTTCTCGGCGAACTCGGCGCGGATGGTGCCGGGCGCGGCCTCTTCCGGGTTGGTGGCGCCCATCACTTCGCGGTATTTGGCGATGGCGTTCTCGCCTTCCAATACCATCAGCACGATGGGCCCGGAGGTCATGAATTCCACGAGATCATTGTAGAACGGGCGTTCCTTGTGCACCTCGTAGAACTTCTCGGCCTCGTAGCGCGTCCAGCGCTTGCGCTTCATGGCCGCGATCTTCAGCCCCGCCTCCTGGATCTTGGCGATGATCTTGCCTTCCAGGTTGCGCCGCGTGGCGTCGGGCTTGATGATGGAGAGCGTGCGCTCGGTCATGGCGAAATCCCCTCTGATGGTCGTTACTGTTTGTATTTGGCAAATATCCGCCGGGTGTTGCGCCCGGCGGCGTGTGTTCAACGCGATGCAGCGCCTTATAGACAAGCCGCACGCCCCCGGCAAGGGCCGCGGCGGCAGCGGGGATATGCGTAAACAGGGAGACGTGAAATGGCATTTTTCCTTGCCCTTTGCGGCCGCAGGCGGCAAATAACGCCCCATATCGTGGAACGTCGAGGGGACATCACGGAGGCGGGGATGCGCGCTCAACCCATTCGGCCGGCGGGGGAAGCCGGCCCGTTCAGGCTTCTCGCGGCGAAGATTCTTCTCGTCCTGCCAATACTGACGCTGGCGCTGGTGGCCCTGTTCGGTGCCCCGGCCCTGGCCGAAACGCACGCCGGAGGGCACGGCGTCGGCAATGGCAATGGCGGCCTGCTGGACCTCACCCGGCACCCCGCCGGCATCGCCGCGCTCGCCGTCTTCCTGCTGGCCTATGCGCTGGTGGTGGTGGAAGAAGTCATCGAGATGCGCAAGTCCAAGCCGGTGCTGCTGGCCGCCGGGCTCATCTGGGCCTTCATCGGCCTGGCCTATTCCGGCACCGGCAAGGAAGAGCTGATGGCCGACGTGGCGCGCCATACGCTCATGGAATACGGCGAGTTGTTCCTGTTCCTGTTCGTCGCCATCACCTACGTGAACTCGCTGGAAGAGCGCGGCGTGTTCAACGCCCTGCGCGAGAAGCTCATCGCCATGAACCTGAGCTACCGCAAGCTCTTCTGGCTCACCGGCATCATCGCCTTTTTCCTTTCGCCGCTGCTCGACAACCTCACCACCTCGCTGGTGCTGGGCGCGGTAGTGCTGGCCGTGGGGGCGAAGAACCCGGCCTTCATCGTGCTGGCCTGCATCAACGTGGTGGTGGCGGCCAACGCCGGCGGCGCCTATTCGCCCTTTGGCGACATCACCACGCTCATGGTCTGGCAGAAGGGCAAGCTGGAATTCTGGGAATTCTTCGCCATCTTCATCCCCTCGCTGGTCAATTTCCTCGTGCCGGCGGCCATCATGCACTTCGCCGTGCCCAACGAGACGCCCGAGCCGCACGAGGCCAGGGTGGAAATGAAGAACGGCGCGAAAATGGTCATGGCCCTGTTCGCGCTCACCATCGTCACCGCCGTGACCTTCCGCAACATGTTTCACCTGCCGCCCGCGCTGGGCATGATGATGGGGCTGGGGTATCTCGCCATCTTCAGCTATTTCTTCAAGCATTACGCCCGCCGCATCAGGCGTACGGACATCCTGTTCGACAGCTTCCGCGTCATGGAGCGCACGGAGTGGGACACCATGCTGTTCTTCTTCGGCATCATCTTCGCCGTGGGGGGCTTGGGCGTGATTGGCTACCTCGAACTGCTCAGCCGCACGCTGTATGACGGCCTGGGCGCCACCTGGGCCAACACCATCATCGGCGTGGTTTCCGCCATCGTGGACAACATCCCCATCATGTTCGCGGTGCTCACCATGAACCCGCTCATGTCGGAGGGCCAATGGCTGCTGATTACGCTCACCGCCGGGGTGGGCGGCTCGCTGCTGTCGGTGGGCTCGGCCGCCGGCGTGGCGCTCATGGGCCTGGCGCGCGGGCAATACACCTTTTTCAGCCACCTGAAATGGACCTGGGCCATCGCGCTGGGCTATGCCGCCTCCATCCTCACCCACATGGTCATCAACGCCGACAAGTTCTGAGCTTAATTTTGGCGGACAACACGCGAATGTGAATGGGCGTTTGGCCCGATTCCGTTTCTCCTCGCGCCGAACGTGATATATTTCATGACAATCGGCGGGAATTGAGGAGTACCCCATGAAAAGCGTCGTCCCACATGTGCGCCCTGCGCTGACCATGCTCGCCATTGGCCTTCTCGTTGCCCAGGCCCATGCCGCCGGCAAGGAGCTGTGCGAGCCGGCCCGCCTGGCTGGCAAGAACATCGTTCAGCCGGCCGCGGAAAGCCACGCGGACGAAGGCATGATGCGCGGTCCCGGCATGGGCAAGGGCATGATGCGCCGAAAGGGCATGGGGCGCGGGCACGCCCCCGGCGAAGGCCGCCACCGCGGCAACCCGGTGCGCCACCGCGTCATCATGATGGGGCCGGGCCTGCCGGACGAATATGCGACCCTGAAAAATCCGTTGCCCGCCACGCCGGAAAACATCGAGGCCGGAAAGAAACTCTACGAGGAACATTGCGCCTCATGCCACGGCGCGAAGGGGCGGGGCGACGGCGAGGCCGGCAGAGAGCTCGACCCGAAGCCCGCCGACATCGCCTTCATCATGGACAAACCCATCGCCACCGACGGTTTCCTGTTCTGGACCATCACCGAGGGCGGAGAAAAGCTAAACACCGCCATGCCGGCGTTCAGGGACGTGTTGTCGGAAGAACAGCGCTGGCAAATCATCCACTTCCTGCGCACGCTTCCGCAGTAAGCTTCAACATGGAAAAGATGTTGTCGCGCCGCCGCCGGGCCGCCCCAAGGCGGCGCGACGCCTAATGAGGCATGCCGGATGAAAGTATTGCCCGCAGGGCAAACTTTCATCCGAAAAAACCCATGCCGGCGTTCAGGGACGTGTTGTCGGAAGAACAGCGCTGGCAAATCATCCACTTCCTGCGCACGCTTCTCCGGCAATCCCCCGCCAGGACAGCGGCTTGTCCCGCTGGCGCTTGTCAAACCTTTTTGTCATGATTGATAACATTGATTGCCCGTGGCCTTTTTGCGATAGTGCGGCCACGGGTGGTGGAGTCTGGCCGCGTTTGCCAACTCCGCCAGAGAGATGCATGCCGCGAGGCGAAGGGAGGTAAACGGTATCATGGGTGCATTTTCCATTTGGCACTGGCTGATCGTGCTGGTGGTGGTGCTGCTGCTGTTCGGCGGCTCCGGCAAGATTTCCACCCTCATGGGCGACCTGGCCAAGGGCATCAAGAGCTTCAAGAAGGGCCTGAAGGACGAGGATGACGAGGCCGCCATTGCCTCGGAAAAGGCCCAGGCCATCGAGAGCCGGCGCGAAGCCACGCAGGCCCAGGCCGAAACACGTGAGAAAACAGGCACGGAAAGCTGAAGCGACACGCGCTGGCACCAGGGGATGGTCGGCCGGCGGCGCGTCGGTTTCTGGCCGCGGCTGAGCGGCCATTTCCGCGTCGGCGCCGCTCATCGGCTCCAACAGGCAATATGACATGTTCGATTTCGGTCTTGGCACATCGGAGCTGTTGCTCATCGCCATGGTGGCGCTCATCGTGGTGGGGCCGAAGGAGCTGCCCGGCCTCTTGCGCACGCTGGGGCGCTGGATGGGATATCTGAAATCCCTGGCGGCGGATTTCCAGAGTCATCTTGACGAGCTGACGAAGGAATCCGGCGTCAAGGACGTCAGGAAGGACGTGGAAGAAAGCCTGGAAGAGCTATCCATCGAGGACCTCGACCGCGAGTTCAAGGAAATGGAGGCCGAGCTGCGTCAGCAGCTGGCCGCCGGTGCCGAGCAGCCCGGCCATGCGCCGAAGGAGGCCGACGACGAGGATCTGTTGGACGAGGACGAACGCCCTCTGCCGGAAACGCTGGACCTGGACGAAGATCCTGAGGAAGCCGGCGAGGACGGCGAAACGCAGGACGAAGACGAGGTTTCCGAGGAAGAGCTGGACAGGCAGTTCGAAGAGGAAATCGCGCTGGACGAAAGGCCCACCACCGTCGACAAGGACGTGGAGAAGGCCGCCCCCGATAAGGCCAGCGGCGCTGCGGACGAGCCGGATGCGAGGGATGCGCGGGCCACACAAGAACCGAAGAAAAAGCCCGCCGCGAAGACCGCCGCGGAATGATTTCATGAATTAATGCGTGAAGCGCACGGAAAATGAGCACGAGGGACATCGCGCAAAAGCCTCCCTCCGGCCTGCCCGACAGCCCGGAGGACGGCGAAGAGGAGCTGGACGAGGTGGAAGCCTCCAAGGCGCCGCTGATTGAGCATCTCGTCGAGCTGCGCCAGCGGCTCATCTATTCGCTTATCGGCTTTGTTATCGCCTTCTTGGTCAGCTTCTATTTCGCCAATCCCATCTTCAATTTCCTGCTGCTGCCCTACAAGTGGGCCATCGGCGACGGCAAGGAGCTGGAGCTCATCTACACCGCGCCGCAGGAGTTCTTCTTCACCCAGCTCAAGATCGGCATGTTCGGCGGCCTGTTCCTGGCCTTTCCGCTGATTGCCATCCAGATCTACAAGTTCGTCGCCCCAGGGCTCTACAAGCACGAGCGCGCCGCCTTCCGCCCCTATCTCATCGCCACGCCGCTGCTATTCCTGGCCGGCGCGGCGCTGGTGTTCTTCTTCATCCTGCCCGTGGCCTTGAAGTTCTTCGCCAGCTTCCAGCAGACGGGCGAGGAGGGCAAGGCTACCATCGAGCTGTTGCCGAAGGTATCGGAATATCTCTCCCTGGTCATGACGCTCATCCTCGCCTTCGGCGTGGCCTTCCAGCTGCCGGTCATTCTCACCCTGCTGGGCCGGGTGGGCATCGTCACTTCCGAGCAGCTCCGCCGTGGCCGGCGCTATGCCATCGTCGCGGTGGTCACCATCGCCGCCATCTTCACCCCGCCCGATCCGTTCTCGCAGATTGGCCTGGCCATCCCCATGATCGGCCTGTATGAGCTGGCCATCTGGCTGGTGAGCATGAGCGAGAAGAAACGCGCCGCCGAGCAGGCCGCCGGGGAGTAAGCAAGGGCGGTTTTTTCATTCCGAACATGCATGGAATCGTGTAAGCCTCCCCTGAACAGGTGAAAGCGAGAGGGGAATTTGCATGTTCGACATCCGCTGGATTCGCGAGCACCCGGAAGACTTCGACCGCGGCATGGCCCGCCGGGGGCTTGAGCCACAGGCCGCGCGGCTGATCGCGCTGGACGAGGAGCGCCGCAAGATCCTCACCGAGCTGCAGGAGCTGCAAAACCGCCGCAATGCGCTGAGTAAGCAGATCGGCCAGGCCATGGCGCAGGGGGATAAGGAGCGCGCCGAGGAGCTGAAACGCGAAGTGGCCGAGATGAAGGCGCGTCTGCAGGAGCTGGAGGAACTGGCCCGCCGCAAGCAGGAGGAGCTGAACGCCCTTCTCGCCGCCCTGCCCAACATCCCGCGCGACGAAGTTCCCGACGGCGTCGATGAGAGCGACAACGTGGAAGTCCGCCGCGAAGGCGAGCCGCGACAATTCGACTTCGAGCCAAAGCAGCACTTCGAGCTGGGCGAGGCGCTGGGGCTCATGGACTTCGAGCGCGCGGCGAAAATTTCCGGCAGCCGCTTCGTTGTGCTGCGCGGGGCCTTGGCCCGGCTGGAGCGCGCGCTGGCGCAGTTCATGCTGGACGTGCAGACGCAAGAGCACGGCTACGAGGAGGTCTGGCCGCCGCTGTTGGTGCGCGATGACGCCCTGTTCGGCACCGGCCAGCTGCCCAAGTTCGCGGAAGACCTGTTCAGGACGACCGATGGCCGCTGGCTCATCCCCACCGCGGAGGTGCCGCTGACCAACCTCGTGCGCGAGGAGATCTTGCCCGAAAGCGCGCTGCCGCAGCGCTACTGCGCGCTTACCCCCTGCTTCCGCTCCGAGGCCGGCGCGGCCGGGCGCGACACCCGCGGCATGATCCGCCAGCACCAGTTCGACAAGGTGGAGCTGGTTTCCATCACCACGCCGGAAGAGGGCAGGGCGGAGCTTGACCGCAAGCTGGCCGCCGCCGAGGAAATACTGAAGCGGCTTGGCCTGCCTTATCGCGTGGTCCTGCTGTGCGCCGGCGACATGGGCTTTTCCGCCCAGATCACCTTCGACCTGGAGGTCTGGCTGCCCGGGCAGGACACCTACCGCGAAATTTCCTCCGTTTCGCTATGCGGCGATTTCCAGGCGCGGCGCATGAACGCCCGCTACCGCCCGGAAGGGGAGAAGAAGCCGCGCTTCGTGCACACGCTCAACGGCTCCGGCCTCGCCGTGGGCCGCACGCTGATTGCCGTCATGGAAAACTATCAGAACGCCGATGGCTCCATCACCATCCCCGAACCCCTGCGCCCTTACATGGGCGGACTGGAACGCATCGCGGCGGAGTGAACCACGAGGCGGAGTGGGGCGGTGCGCATCCTGGTCACCAACGACGATGGCATTCATGCCCGCGGCTTGAGGGCCGCGGAAAAGATTGCGCGCGAGCTGGCGCCGGACGGCGAGATATGGGTGGTGGCGCCCGCGGCCGAGCAGTCCGGCGCTTCGCGCTCGCTCTCATTGGCCAACCCCATCCGCCTGCAACAGGTGGATAAGCGGCGCTTTTCCGTGCGCGGCACGCCGGCCGATTGCGTCATCATGGCCGTGTGCCACCTCATGCCCCAGCCGCCGGACATCATCATCTCCGGCGTCAACCGCGGCCAGAACGTGGCCGACGACATCACCTATTCCGGCACCATCGCCGCGGCCATGGAGGGTGCGGTGCTGGGCATCCCATCCTTCGCCCTCTCGCAGTGCTACCTGCCCGAACACGCCGATGCCATCCCCTGGCGGGTGGCCGAGGCCCACGGCGCGCAGGCCATCCGCATGGTGCTGGATGCTCGCGCGAAACTGTTACGCGCGGAAAACGGGGCGGAGCGGGAAAGCCGCGCTGTTTCGGACTGCGCGCTGTTCAACATCAATTTCCCCGACTGCGCGCCACAAAATCTGGCGGGCTTTCGCATCACCCGGCAGGGCCGGCGCGACGTGCACCAGCTCATGGTGGACGCCCGCACCGACCCGCGCGGCCATCCCTACTACTGGCTCAGCTTCCGCCGCGAGGTGAAGACACCGCCCGAAGACACCGACCTGTTCGCCATCTTCAACCGGCTCGTCTCCATTACCCCGCTCAGCATGAACCTGACCGACGTGCGCGCGCTGGCACGTCTTGGAAAGACTCTGCGGGACACCTAGGTTTCTTCTTGAGGAAGCGATCATTTGCATGAGCCGCCGAAGGGGCGGCAGAACCCATGTCCGAGAAGAAAACGGCCGTCGCGCATCTCATCATGTCGCTGAGGCATCACGGCATTCGTGATCCTCGCGTGCTGGAGGCCATCGAGAAAACGCCGCGCGACCTGTTCGTCGAGGAGGGCTGGCGCGACCATGCCTGGGACGATACCGCGCTGCCCATTTCCTGCGGCCAGACCATCTCCCAGCCCTACATCGTTGCCTACATGACCGAGCAGCTGGAAGTGGAGCCACACCACCGGGTGCTCGAAGTCGGCACCGGCTCGGGCTACCAGGCGGCCGTGCTGGCGCGTCTTGCGCGGCGCGTGTTCACCATCGAGCGCCACCGCGACCTGCTGGAATTGGCCCGGCGCCGCTTCGCCCTTTTGGGGCTGGACAACATCGAGGCGCGGCTGGGCGATGGCTATCACGGCTGGCCGGAGGCCGCGCCCTTTGACCGCATCATCGTCACCGCCGCCCCGCCGAAGGTGCCCGAGGCCCTGCTGGACCAGCTGGCCGAGGGCGGCGTCATGGTCATCCCCGTGGGCACGCCCTACGGCTACCAGGAGCTGGAGAAGATCGTCCGCACGCCACACGGTTTTGAGCGCAAGCGGCTCATTCCGGTGCGCTTCGTGCCCATGCTGGACGGCGTCCCACGCCGCGGCGAACGGGAGGAGGCCGAAAAATCCGCATCCGAACCGGGCGAGGCGAAGGAATAAGCCCTTTCC
>JALVSR010000116.1 GCA_027024225.1 Hyphomicrobiales bacterium
TAATCCTTCACCGTGGCCGGGGTGGCCGCGACGCGGGTTTCGGTGGGCGCCGTTTCCGCCGGTATCGCGATTCTCATCCCCGTAGTCTCCGCCTTCTTGCGGTTGTTCTTGCGCCTTGCCCGTCCATTGACCATTCGGGAAACGCCGGCAAGGCCTGACATGCTCGTCGGCAAATCCGCTGAGATAGGCCTATGACGGCGCGCGCGCGGATTCAAGACCCGACGCGCGATTTTTTCCGTGGCTCAGGGGAAGAGGAAATTTCCGGCAGGAAAAACACGCCGGTTTCAGTCTGCCTCGTCCTCGCGGATCACGTGACGCAGACCGGCGCGCAGGTAGTCGTAGCCGGTATAGAGCGTCAGCAGGGCCGCCACCCACAGCCCCGCCAGGCCGACGTCGATGGCGTGCGGCACGTATGGCTCCGCTGCCGGACCAATGATCAAGAAGCCAATGGCCACCAGCTGGATGGCCGTTTTCCATTTGGCCAGCCATGTCACCGGCACGGACACCCGCAATTGGCCCAGAAACTCGCGCAGGCCCGAAACCAGCACTTCGCGCGAGAGGATGATGAAGGCCGCCCACAGGTGCCCGCCGGAGATGGTGCCATTGGCGGTGAGCATCAGCAGCACGCCGGCCACCAGCAGCTTGTCGGCGATGGGATCCAGCATGCGCCCCAGCGCGGACTGCTGCTGCCAGGCGCGCGCCAGCCAGCCGTCGAAGAAATCGGTAATGGCGGCGGCGACGAATAGAACGAAGGCGAGCCAGCGGGAAGCGTCGGTGTCCCACAGCAGGGCGCCGGCCACCAGCGGAACGGCGACGATGCGGCCATAGGTGAGCAAGTTGGGCACCTGCATGGCCACCGGCAGGCGCGAGCGCGGCCTGTTTCTTATCTCTGCCTCGCGGGTGGTGCTCATGGCCAAGGTCCGTTGTTATCCCCTTTCGCCGATCCGCATTCGGCGAGCCCATGTTGGAGCAATTTACACCCGATGTCTGACCAATCAATGAAAATGGTCATAAATCTGCTGCGCCAGCCGTTCGGAGATGCCTTCCACCGCCGCCAGCTCCACCACTTCCGCCCGCGCCACCCCGCGCACCGAGCCGAAGGCCGCAAGCAAGGCCTTCTTCCGCGCCGGACCGATGCCCGGCACATCATCCAGCGAGCTTGCCCGCGCGGCCTTGCCGCGGCGGCGACGCTGGGCGCCAATGGCGAAACGGTGCGCCTCGTCGCGCAGGCGTTGCAAGTAATACAACACCGGATCGCGGGCGGAAAGTTTCAGCGTTCTGCCATCGGCGAGGTAAAATGTCTCATCCCCCGCATTGCGTTCCGGCCCCTTGGCGATGCCGATGAAGGCGATGTCCTTTATGCCCAGTTCTTCGGCCACCTCCAGCGCCGCGCGCAGCTGCCCAACGCCACCGTCAATAAGCACCAGATCGGGCTTCGCGGGGAAGGAATCGTCCGGCTTCGCGCCGCAAGCCTTGTCGTCTTGCGCCTTTTTCAGCCGTGCGAAGCGCCGCCGCATGACCTCGCGCATCATGGCGTAGTCATCACCCTTTTCGGCCTTGGCGTCGCGCATGTTGAAGGTGCGGTAATGCGCCCGCATGAAACCCTCCGGGCCTGCCACGATCATGGCACTCACCGGGTTGGTGCCCAGCAGGTGCGAGTTGTCATAGACCTCTATGCGCCGTGGTGGTTGCGGCAGGCCGAAGGCTTTCGCCACCCCTTCAAGCAGCTTGCGCTGGGCGCGAGTGTCCGCCAGCCGTTGCGCCAGCGTCTCCTGCGCGTTGTCCAGCGCCATCTGCACGAACTGGCGCTTCTCACCGCGCTTCGGCGCGATGATGCGTACCCGGTGTCCGGCGCGCGAGGACAGCGCCTCCTCCAGCAACGCATGCTCCGCCACTTCGTGCGACAGCAGGATGAGCGGCGGGATGGGATGAGCATCGTAGAATTGCGCCAGAAAGGCCGACAACACGTCTTCCGGCGCGCGAGTGTCCTCCACGCGCGGGAAATAGGCGCGGTTGCCCCAGTTCTGCCAGTTGCGAAAGAAGAAGGCCTGAATGCAGCTCATGCCGCCATCCTGCACGATGGCGAATACGTCGGCCGATTCGAACCCGCGTGGATTCACGCCCTGAGCTTGCGTGATGTGGCGCATGGCCGCCAGGCGGTCGCGCAACACCGCGGCGCGCTCGTAATCCAGCCGTTCCGCCGCCTCCTGCATCTGCCGGGTCAAATCGGCCTGCACCTTTTTCGAGCGGCCGGAGAGGAAATCTTCCGCCTGCCTTACCAGCTCTGCGTATTCCTCCGTGCTCACCTCGCCCGTGCACGGCGCGGCGCAGCGGCGGATCTGGAAGAGCAGGCACGGGCGCGAACGGTTGGCGTAGACGGCATCGGAACAGGTGCGCAGCAGAAACGCTTTCTGCATGGCGGCGATGGCCCGGTTCACCGCCCCGGCGTTGGCGAAGGGGCCGAAATACTTGCCTGGCACGCGCCGCGCGCCTCGGTGTTTCATCAGCCTTGGCGCTGCGTGGTCGTGCGCGATGAGGATGTAGGGAAACGACTTGTCATCGCGCAGCAGGATGTTGAACCGGGGCTTGAGCTTCTTGATGAGGTTGGCCTCCAGCAGCAGCGCCTCGGCCTCCGTGGCGGTGGTGGTGAATTCCACCCGCGCCACCTGGCGGATCATCATGGCGATGCGGGTGGAGTGCCCCTGTCCGCGAGCATAGCTGGCAACCCGCGCGCGCAAGTTCCGCGCCTTGCCCACATACAGCAGCTCGCCCCTTTCGTCGTAATACCGATACACGCCGGGCCGTTCCGGCAGGTGCCGAACGGTCTCGGCAATCAGCGCCGCGCCTGTTCGTTTCTCGCTCATGATGCGCACATGTGGCAGCCATTGGCGGTTCTTTCAAGCCGCCAGCGCGGCGCCGCCAACCATGCGCAAGCCCACACGGGAAAGACCCGCCGACTACCGTATCGGCGGGCCGAAATTCGTCACGGAGAGGGTGGCGCTAGCGTCAGTAGGCCCACACCAGCCTGCGATGACAATGGCGCGGGCCACGCACCCAGCGCTTGTGCCAGTGTTGATGGCCGCGATGCCATACCCGTACCAGCCGACGATGCCGATGGCATACCCGGCGCCAGACGCGATGGGGGCGCGCACGACGATGATGTCTGTAGCGGCCATGGCCATAATACCCGGCCTGCGCGACCGGCCTTGCGGTATCGCCCCGGGCGAGCGGCACATCCGTGGCCGGGCCGACGAAGCCAGCCTGGGCGGAAGCGAAGCCCGCGGCCAGCCCCATGAAGGCGCCAACCATCATCAGCATCATCTTGCGGGGGCGTGTTGTGGAGATGTTCATGTCGAACGTCCTCCCATGCTGCCGCTGTCCCGGCCAGGCACCATAGCGTGACCATCAACGGCGCAGTTGCAGGACTACGCCCCGCCGCCTGAACCCCGTCTGAGCGTCACCTTCATCCTGCGTTCAGAAAATGGAAAGAATGCAATATCTTGCTCATTCCTCGCACGATTTCGCCGCATTTGGGCTGGCATGAGGATTGCATTGTCCGGAGCGGAAAATGCGTGGTGTATCATTCTTGCACGGGACCGGGGGAAGCCGGGCCGGAAGAGAAGCGGGACACGGGTGTGTTCCTTCCGGTGCGCGAACAAATGAAACGGAGGCTGCCTTGGCCGCTGAAGACGAAAAGCGTGAGCGTCGGGAGACACGGCAGGATCCCGCCAAGATCATGCAGGCAGAACTTCGCCGCGCGCGTGAGCTGCAGGCCGCCTCGCACGAGGCGCAACTGAGCGCGCGCGACATGGCCGCCATGCGCCTGCTGGCGGTGAAGCAGGAGCTGGCGCCCTTCGTGGAAAGCCTGCCCGAGGTGCGCGGGTTCATCGAACTGTCGCTCACCGGGGGCGAAACGCCGCGGCTGTGGCTGGATTTCATCTCCTACGTCGTCATGTCGCCCGATCAGCAGCATTGGCGGCTGGTACAGGACACCGCCGATGGCCGCGAGGTGATTTTCGAAACCGACAATCTGGAAGAACTCGTCGATTTCCTGCGCAAGTTCATCGCACATCGGGCGGTGCAGCGCGAGCGCCTGTTGCATTCCGACGAGATGAGCGCAAAGCCGCTGTTGAAGGCCGTCTCCGGCGGCATGCAGCAGGCGCTGTTGTGGATGGCCTGGCTGGCCGGGCTGGCCACCGGCGCCTTTGCGCTTCTGGCCTGGCTCATGGCCACGGGGCGGCTGTAGGCGGCCTGCCCTCGAATGAAATGGGTGACGCCGATGACCACGGCGCCGCCCGGAAAAAAACCGCCCCTTCTGCGCAAGGCCCGCTCAGGCCTCCTCACATTCGCCCTTTTCCTCCAGCTCCTTGCACTTGGGACACAAGTCGCCGTAATGGGGCGAGAAATGCCGAATGGTGTAATTGGAAGTGGGAAAATCCTCGCAATTCTTGCACCAGTGCCACAGCTTGTCCCCATACACCCGGCGATAATTCCTTTTCTTCACTTCCTGCATGGTTTCTCTCCCTTCTCTTTCATCGAATTATCTCCCCGCCACCTGTTGCGACAGAATGCGGGCCGCTTTATGAAAACGCCTCCGCCATCGATAAATATAAGTATGCTTTCCACCGGTCGGGAGAGGCCATGTCCGACAAAGGGACCTCGGCAGCCAGAACAAGGCAAACGAACATGAGCACGCCGCTTGTCATCATCCATTACGACGAGATCGCCCTGAAGGGCGGCAAGCGCAAGGCCTTCGAGCAGCAGCTGGTAAAGAACCTCAACGCCATGCTGAAGGCTCGCCATTGGCCGATGCGCGCGCGCAACGCCTGGGGGCGCATCTACATCGAGCCGGTGGAGACGAAAGAAAACGCCACCCTGCCCGAACACTGGCGCGATGAATTGCGCCAGGCGCTTTCCCTGTTTCCCGGCGTGGCCAACTTCGGCTTCATCGAGGTGGCTGAAAAGAGCATGGAGGCGCTGGAAAGACTCGCCCCGGCATTCGCCGAGCGCGTCATGGGCCACACCTTCCGCGTCACCGCGCGGCGCACGGACAAGCGCTTTGCGCTGAAGTCCTTCGAGATCGAGCGCGCCTTCGCCGCGGCCATGTTCCGCGCCGCGCCGGACGGCTCCCTGAAGGCGAAAATGCGCGATTACGAGTTGGAAGTGCACATCGAGGTGCTGGACAGGCACATCGTTGTCTACCTGAAGGAGCCGGGCATCGGTGGGCTGGCGGTGGGCTCGTCCGGCAACGCGGTCTCACTGCTTTCCGCCGGGTTCGATTCGCCGGTGGCCTCCTTCATGCTCATGAAGCGCGGCGTGCGCATTCACCCCATCCACTTCCACTCCATGCCGCTGGTGTCGGACGAGGCGCTGGAGGCGGCGAAGGATCTCGCACAGCGGCTCTCCACCTTCCAGGGACGGCTGAAGCTGGCGCTGGTGCCGGTGCTGCCCATCCAGGAGCACATCCGCGAGCACGCGCCGGAACACTTACGCATCGTGCTGTTGCGCCGCAGCTTCATGCGGCTGGCCTGCGCCTACGCGGATCAGATCCGCGCGCTGGCGCTGGTGACCGGCGAGAGCGTCGGCCAGGTGGCCTCGCAGACGCTGGAGAACATGCGGGTGATCGATCACGCCGCCGACCTGCCGGTGCTCAGGCCCCTGTGCGGGCTGAACAAGCGCGAGATCATCGACATCGCGCGAAAGATAGGCACCGAGCGCACCTCCGCGAGGCCGTGCGATGATACCTGCTCGCTGTTCCTGCCCAGAGCGCCGGAGACGAAAGCGAAACTCGAGCCGGTGCTGGAGGTGGAGGCGCGCCTTGAGCTGGCGGCGCTGGAAGCGCGCGCGCTGGCGGAGAAAGAACTTGCATGGTTCGCGTTCGGCGAACCGCTGGAAGAAGCGCCCCACCACCCGGAAGCGCCAGCGCCCCGCTGACGTTCCATCATCGCGCGCGTTCGGCCCGGCTTGCGCAGGCCAGGCGCCATGCCGCCGGGGCGAGCCGGAAGGGATACGCCCCTTGCGGAAATGCCCCCGCCCGGACGCTGGCCGGGCCGTGGTTCACTCGTCCATTTTCAGGGCCTTGATGAAGGCATCCTGCGGAATGTTCACCTTGCCGAACTGCCTGAGCTTCTTCTTGCCTTCCTTCTGCTTTTCCAGCAGCTTGCGCTTTCGGCTCACGTCGCCGCCATAGCACTTCGCGGTCACGTCCTTGCGCAGCGCGCCGATGGTCTCGCGCGCGATGATCTTCCCACCAATGGCCGCCTGGATGGGGATCTTGAACAGGTGGCGCGGAATCAGCTCTTTCAGCTTCTCGCACATGGCGCGGCCACGCTGCTGCGCGCGCTCGCGGTGCACGATGACGGAGAGCGCATCCACCGGCTCGCCGTTCACGAGGATTTGCATCTTCACGAGATCGCCGGGCCGGTAGCCGATCTGCTCGTAGTCGAAGCTGGCATAGCCGCGGGTGACGGATTTGAGCCGGTCGTAGAAGTCGAACACCACCTCGTTCAGCGGCAGCTCGTAAACCACCATGGCGCGGCTGCCCACGTAGGTCAGATCCTGCTGGATGCCGCGCCTGTCCTGGCACAGCTTCAGCACATCGCCCAGATACTCGTCCGGCACCAGGATGGTGGCCTTGATCCACGGTTCCTCGATGTGATCGATCTTCTGTGGCTCCGGCATGTCGGCGGGGTTGTGCAGCTCGATCATGGAGCCGTCGGTGAGATGCACGTGATAGACCACCGAGGGCGCGGTGGTGATGATCTCGATATTGAACTCACGCTCTATGCGCTCGCGGATGATCTCCAGGTGCAAGAGCCCCAGGAAGCCGCAGCGGAAGCCGAAGCCCAGCGCGGCGGAGGTTTCCATCTCGTATTCGAAGCTGGCGTCGTTCAGCCTCAGCTTCGCCATGGCTTCGCGCAAGTCCTCGAACTCGGCCGAGTCCACGGGGAAGAAGCCGGCGAACACCACCGGCTGCGCCGGACGGAAGCCGGGCAGCGGTTCCTGCGTCGGATTCTTGGCGTCGGTGATGGTGTCGCCCACGCGGGTGTCCGCCACCTCCTTGATGGAGGCGGTGAGAAAGCCAATCTCGCCGGGGCCGAGGCTGTCCACCATCTCCTTTTTCGGCGTAAACACCCCCACGCGGTCAACCGTGTATTCCGCGCCCGATGACATGAGGCGGATTTTCTGGCCCTTTTTCAGCCGGCCCTCGAACACGCGCAGAAGCACCACCACGCCCAGATACGGGTCGTACCACGAGTCCACCAGCAGGGCTTTCAGGGGCGCGTTCTCATCCCCTTCGGGCGGCGGCAGGCGCTTGACGATGGCCTCCAGCACCTCTTCCACGCCCTCACCCGTCTTGGCAGAAACCTCGATGGCGTCCGAAGCATCCAGCCCGATGACATCCTCGATTTGCTCCTTCACCCGTTCCGGGTCGGCGGCGGGCAGGTCGATCTTATTGAGCACGGGGATGATCTCATGATCGTGCTCGATGGCCTGGTAGACATTGGCCAATGTTTGCGCCTCCACGCCCTGGGATGCATCCACCACCAGCAGCGAGCCCTCCACCGCCGAGAGCGAGCGCGAAACCTCATAAGCGAAGTCCACATGCCCCGGCGTGTCGATGAGGTTGAGCGTGTAGGTCTGCCCGTCCTTGGCGGTGTATTGCAGGCGCACGGTCTGGGCCTTGATGGTGATGCCACGCTCGCGCTCCAGCTCCATGTTGTCGAGCACCTGCTCCTTCATCTCGCGCTCGGATAGTCCGCCGCAGACCTGGATCAGCCGGTCGGCCAGCGTGGACTTGCCGTGGTCGATGTGCGCGATGATGGAGAAGTTGCGGATGTTCTTCTGATTGGTCATGGCGGCCCATGCTCATGCCCGCCGGCGTTTCTCGCCGCGCGGGCCTGTTGTGAATGCCGGTGAAATGACAGGTGGAGTCGCCAAGCCTACTTGGCGGCCACAGGCGCCAGGATCATGACCATCTGCCGACCTTCCATTTTCGGCATCAGCTCCACCTTGGCCTCTTCGCCCACGTCTTCCTGCACGCGGTTCATCAGTTCGCGGCCAAGATCGGTATGCGCCAGCTCGCGCCCCCGAAAGCGCACCGTCACCTTCACCTTGTCGCCCTTGGATAGGAACTTGCGCAGATTGCGCAGCTTCACCTCGTAGTCGTGGGTGTCGATGGTGGGGCGCATCTTGATTTCCTTGACCTCGACGGTCTTCTGCTTCTTGCGCGCCTCGGCCGCCCGCTTCTGCTGCTGGTACTTGAACTTGCCGTAATCCAGGATCTTGCATACCGGCGGCTCGGAATTCGGCGATACCTCAACCAGGTCAAGCCCTGCCTCCGCCGCCAGCGCAAGCGCCTCTTCCAGCGGCATGACGCCGCGTTTTTCACCCTGTTCGTCGATGACCAGGACTTCCCGTGCCCTGATCTGGTCGTTTACCCTCGGCCCGTCGTCACGTGGCCTTGCGGTGCCCCTGTGCGGCCTGCGAATGGCTATGCCTCCCTGTTCAGGTTCCAGTGTCTCTCGAGCGGTTCATCCACCCCTGAGCACAAGCTTGCAAGCCCGTGCCCGGCATGCGGAGAAACCGTATATTTCCGCCTGCCATTACTGGCAATATAGATTCGCAAGGTGTATGGCAAGTCAAGGCGAATCTTGTGAAAAAGCGAACGGGAGCGCGGGAATGAACGAAAACGATACACCCTCCTACCTGGAAAGCCCGGCGGGCGAGCGCATCGCTTGGCTGCACGACGGCGAAAACGCGGAAGAAACCGGCAAATGCGGCTTCTTCTGGCTGGGGGGCTACATGTCGGACATGCGCGGCGGCAAGGCCACCGCGCTTGCGCACCTGGCGGAAGCGCGCGGACGCTCGGCGGTGCGCTTCGACTATTCCGGCCACGGCGCTTCTTCAGGCAAGTTGGAGGACGGCACCATCGGCAAATGGCTGGAAGAAGCCGAGATGGTGTTTCGCCAGGCAGCGCCGGGGCCGCGCATTCTCGTCGGCTCCTCCATGGGCGGGTGGATCGCGCTGCTGCTGTATCGCAAGCTGATGACCGAAGCGCCGGAAGAGGCCGCGCGCATTCGCGGGCTTGTGCTGCTGGCCCCGGCGGCGGACATGACCGAGGAACTGATGTGGAGGGCCTTTCCGCCGGAGGCGCAAGACGCACTGATGAAGGAGGGGCGCATCGAGATCCCCAGCCAGTATGGCGATGCTCCTTACGTGATCACCCGCGAACTCATCGAGGAGGGGCGCAAGCACCTCATCCTGCCGGACGGCATGGATGTGCACTGCCCGGTGCGCATCCTGCAGGGCGACGCCGACCCGGACGTGCCCTGGCAGCACGCGCACAAGACCTATGAATCGCTGCGCGGCGATGATGTGACCTTCACCCTCATCAAGGGGGGCGATCATCGCCTGTCCTCGCCCAACGCCATCATGCTGCTGGGCGAGACGGCCGAAGCCCTGGCCGTGCGGGCGGATGCCGCCACCAGGCGCCAGCAGGCCCCGGCGCAAATGCATTGAGTTCGCATGAGCCGCACCCTTTCGCCGGTGGGGCCTTTTTTGGCCGGCGCCGGCGGCGCACGCCCCCTTGAAACAAAGGAGCGCCTTCATATATCCGAGACGATAAGAAAAACTTATCGCTTACGAAAATTTCACAAAATTGCGACCGACAAACGATTGCAATCAGGCTTGCGAGCCCCTATTTTAGCCTCAGCAGCCGTTGTCGTCCCCTACGGGCCATGCCCCCCGCTTTCTACCCCCAAGGCCCGGACAACGGCTTGAACGCCGGTCTCCCCTCCCGGCGTTGTGCGCTGCAAAGGCGCATCACTGGGCGTCCGGATCCCCGACCGGACGCCCTTTTTTATGCCGGCACGCACAAAAGACCACCCACCTCCCAATTTTTTGAGAAACGAGGGCCTGATACCAAGCTGCATAAAGGATGACCGGTGCAAGCCGCCCCGCGCCCCCGCCCAGGCCCTTGTTTTTGACAATTTGGGGGTTGGGC
>JALVSR010000117.1 GCA_027024225.1 Hyphomicrobiales bacterium
CTTGGCCACGATTTTCAGTTCGGCCCGCGCACGCTCCTGGGCGCGGAAATCGGCGCCAGCAAGTCCGCCTTGAGCAGCAAGGGCCGGCTGGACGCCCACCGCGCCAAGGTCCGCCTGAATTACGGGTTCTATGTTTCCGCCCGCGTCGGTTGGCTGGCCCAGCCCGACACGCTGATCTATCTGCGCGGCGGCTGGATGCGCGGCTATTTCGGAAACGTCGCAAACGGCAAGAGCGACAACTCGAAGGCCGACGGCCTGCTTGCCGGCTTGGGCATGGAAACACGCCTGAACGACATCTGGCGCCTGCGAGTGGAATATCGCCACATCCATTTCCAGAAACGGCGAATAAACGCAACACGCATCCGGCCGAGGGTGGAAACCGGCACCGTCAGTCTCATCATGCAGTTCTGAATTTGCGCTCTGGCCCAAATCAAAGACTCTGGCCTCAATGAAGACACTGATGCCAACGGCCGTTTCGCAGGATATCGCCCGCAGGACCTGCCGAAAAATCACCCCGCACCACCGCTAGGCAATGTGTTCCGGTCATCTTGCGCCAGTATGGCATCACGCGATGCACAAAACCGCGCCCGAAAGATCCGCGAGCGGGAAATGCCAATGAAAAGCGCCGCGCGATAGAGCTTCGCGCGGCGCTTTCTTCATCCGTTGCGAAGGTGTTGCCCGGACAGCCCCGGACCAACCCTCAGTGCGAGTAGAATTCCACCACCATGTGCGGCTCCATCTGCACCGGATAGGGCACGTCCGCCAGCTGCGGCACGCGCAGGTAGGTGGCCTTCATGTTCTTGTGGTCCACCTCGATGTAGTCCGGCACCTCGCGCTCCGGCGAGGCGATGGCCTCCAGCACCATGGGGATCTGGCGCGACTTCTCGCGCACCTCGATGACATCACCCGGCTTCACGCGGTAGCTCGGGATGGTCACGCGCCGGCCGTTCACCAGCACGTGCCCATGGTTCACGAACTGCCGCGCCGCGAAGATGGTGGGCACGAACTTGGCGCGATAGACCACCGCGTCCAGCCGCCGCTCCAACAGGCCGATGATGTTCTCGGCCGTGTTGCCCTTCATGCGCGAGGCTTCCACGTAAATGCGGTGGAACTGCTTCTCGGTGATGTCGCCGTAATACTTCTTCAGCTTCTGCTTGGCGCGCAAGTGCAGGCCATAGTCCGAGAGCTTGCCGCGCCGGCGCTGGCCATGCTGGCCCGGTGGATAGTCGCGGCGGTTGATGGGGCTTTTTGGCCTGCCCCACAGGTTCACGCCCAGCGCGCGATCGACCTTGTACTTGGCCTGATGGCGCTTGCCGGAGTTCTTCTTCGCCATTTTGGTTTTCACTCCAGTATGATCGGTTTCAACAACAAAAACGGCGATGATCACGCCCCGCATGCCCTGATGTCTTCCGCTGCGGCAAACTTCGCCGAAGCGGAACTGGACACGCGGTCATGATCTCCCGCCGGAGACATGCCGCCGGTTCTCCTCCGCCCCGTCTCCGGGACTGACAGGACGAAGCTCCTCCAGCCGAAGCCCGTCCGCGAACCGACACGCAGGCTTCTACCCCGCCGCACCCCATGCGTCAAGCGTACCGTTTATTGATGCAACAAAAAAATATTTCCTAAGAATCATTTACGAAATGAATTCTGAATTTATTAACATTACCTACATATTCTGTCTTATGAATCATTCTGTGACAATTAGAGCATAAAACAGAAAAATCTTTTTTAGGATCTAGTGAAACTTTCTGCCCAACAAGACTATGAAGTGGCGTCAAGTGATGTGCCTCTATAAATTTTTTCCTATCTCTCCATATTTTTGAAAGAAATCAAAACCACAAGCCTGACATACATACCATGTATTTTTTTGCCCTATCTGATAATTTGCGATTCCTTTCTATTCTTTTGTGCTCACGAAGACACCTTAGGTCCTCATCTATTAAACCCACCTCATCATCCTCCAAAGAGCTAGCAGAAGTAGGAATTAACTCCTTAATAGACAAATAGAAGTACTTCTCAATGAAATAATATAAATCTTTTGTGAGAACATCATCATTCGGAATTTGTTCGAGATCATAAAATTTTGATATTATAGCCCCCTTCTCATAATAAGAAGGAAGTCTGGACGCAGAAGCTCCAAGATCTATAGGACCTAAAATAATATTATCAATATCATCAACCTCTCCCAGCCTAGAAAGATAATCCGACGCCCTAACTAAAAGGGCCTCCTTCGTATCAGCTCCATAAATTTTCTTAATAGAAGTTACACCTTGATTAAGAGAAATATAAATTCCAGAGAAATCTTCTTTAGGCAAATAAACAATATAAAACCCATCTTGCGCAGTATCTGTTATAAATCTATCAAATATTGCAATCCACGGAACACTAGCCCAATTCCCTTTTCCGGGGCTTCCAGAAATTATATACCTGTCATTATTAATAACATTATTTAACATATTTGGAATTTTATTACGTATATACTCTGCCATCTTATTATTAGAAAATGGTTGCAGCTTAGCCTTGGGATATTTATCCAACAAAATTTTTTGCGCGTGACTGAGGCTCATGATCACCACCTCTTATAGGAGGAATCCTTTTTCTTATATACTATCGTGTCCAAATTTTGCCAACAAGTTAAGAACATCCGATAATAAAGGGCATGAAATATCTTTGTATTTATAAACCGGCCACCCCGCAAAGCCGGGATGGCCGGTGCATGGCGTGTGCCTGGCCGGATGAACCCTATTCGGCCGGTTGCGTGGCTCCTGCGCCTTCCTCGGCGCCACGCAGCCGCTCCGGCAGGGCGAAGGCCAGCGCGATGAACATCAGCCCCAGCACGATGCCCACGACATCGCCAGGCAGTTCCGTGATGCCGTGATACTTCGAGCCGGGAATGGTGCCCAGCGTCACCTTGCCGCCGGCGATCTTGTCCAGGAGGCCGCTGGCCTTCACGTCGGCATAAACGGCCATGTAGGCCGCCGCGCCCAGCAGGCCCCCGGCGATGAAAAACAGCGCGTCCTTGCGCCCGGTAACGGCCGCGCACACGCCCGTGCCGGGGCAGAAGCCCGAAAGCGCCCAGCCGATGCCGAAGATGAAGCCACCCACCACCACGCCCAGATGCGTGGCCTTCACCGACATGTGGCCGACATCCACGATGCCCAGCATCTGGCCGCCGAAGATCAGCACCGACCCCACGCCGATAGCCAGCAGGATGGTCTTGGCCAGGTGCATGTCGGTGAGGTTGAGCATCTTCAGGATGTATTGCGGGTTGGTGGCGCCGATGCGGTCCAGCACGAACCCGAACAGCGCGCCGATGACAAGCGCAAGGATGATGTGACTCATGGCTTCAGCCCTCCTTCCTGTACATCACCAGCGCCAGCGGAATGGCCGCGCTGAAGGCCGCCAGCGCGAACAGGTAACCGGAAAGCGAGGTCTGCATGATGCCGGACATCATGTGCCCGGAGGTACAGCCACCCGCCAGCCGCGCGCCGAACAGCACGATGAATCCGCCAACGAAAGCGGCGAGATAACGCTTCGCGGCGCTGTCGCCGAAGTTGGCACGCCAGATGGGCGGCATCATCCGTTCCTCCGGCCGCACCCACCCCCTGAGCGCGGCGGAGATAAGCGCGCCGATCATCATGGCGATGACGAACACGAAGCTGTAGTTCAGCGGATTGGCGATGTTCTTGGCGTATTTGCCCCCGGACTTGGCCAGGTAGGCATTGATGGAAGTGTATTTGCCGTCCTCCGTCTGCGTCACCACCTCGGGGTTGATCGCATCCCAGATGATGCCATCCAGGATGACGAACTGGGTCGAAACCCCGATGGGCTTCACCAGCATGACGGCCAGGAAGAACACCAGCCCAAGGGCCAGTCCTCCCGTCTTCCAGTTCCACATTTTTCTTCTCCCGCTTTGTGAATCGATGCGTCCATTATCCGTGGCAAAATCGACTGCACGCAGCCGCCCGGCCCCACGCCGGGACATGGCAATCCGATCAACCAACGAAGAATGCCCGCCAGAACAGGCAAGGCACTTGAAAATATTCGAATGAGCTGATGCTCATGTGGGGTGAACACCCCACCATGCAAGATGGCCACCCCGGCTTTCTGACTGATGGAAGGGCGTTTTACGCCCTGCCTTTCACTTGCAGGGCACAAGGCTTCGGTCAGGCAGCGAAAATGCAAACGGGAAATTCACAAGCTCAGATATCGCCGGCGTTCACGATATCGGCGAATCCTTCCCGCCCGAGCAGGTCATGCAGATCGGTATCTGGCGCCTGAGTCAGAAGGGCGATTCCGCAGGTGCTTTCGGCACGGCCGGCATCCTGCTCCACCACATTCGCCCGCGTCCTTCCACCATGCACATCCAGCCCCGCCACGCGCAGGGCCTGTCTGGCGATGGCGTCCGCCGGGTCGATGAACTTGATGGGCCATGGCGCGGCCTCTTCCAGCTCCGGCAACAGCAGGGGATAGTGCGTGCAGCCCAGCACCACCACGTCCGTGCGCGCGCCGTCCGCTCCCACGACAAACGCCGGCGCGATCTCCTCGCGCAGCCGTGAGAAGTCCACCGCGCCGCCGCGCAGCTTTTCCTCCGCCAGCGCCGCCAGCCTCGATGTCCCGTGCAGCACCACCCGGCAGTGCATGGCGAAAGTGTGAATGAGCTTTTCGGTATATTCCCGCCGCACCGTGCCGGGCGTGGCCAACACGCCGATGATGCGGCTTCTCGTTTCCAGAGCGGCGGGTTTGATGGCCGGCACCGTGCCCACGAATGGCAGCGGCCAGAAGTTCTTGCGCAGCTCCTCCAGCGCCAGCGTGCTGGCCGTGTTGCAGGCAATCACCACCACGTCCGGCCGCGCCTGGTCGATGAGCCGCCGCATGAGCGCCACCAGGTGCTCACGCAAGGCGCCCTCCTCCCAGTCGCCATAGGGGAACCCGGCGAAGTCCGCCGCGTAGTCGATGCGCACCCCCGCCGGCGCCAGTTTGCGCAAGGCGCGCGCCACCGTCAGCCCGCCAAGGCCGGAGTCGAACACCAGGATGCGTTTCTCGGCTGCCACCGCGCCCTGCCCCCGCACGTGCTGTTGCCGCCCGTCAGTCGTCCTCCCGCGCCTTCTGCCGCTGACGGCTGCGCAAACCGGACAAGGCCCGGATGATGCCGCGCAGCGTGCGCACCTCCTGCTCGGAAAGCTCCGCCCGCTCCAGCATGTTGCGCAGGTTGCGCACGATGACGGGCTTCATGTCCTTGGCGCGGAAATAGTCGGCTTCTTCCAGCGCCTCCTCCAGGTGCTCGAACAGACCGATGAGCTCCTTGCGCGTGGCCGGGCGGGTGTCCGGCATTTGCAGCCCCGGCTTCACCGGCGGGGCTTCGGCCGTGCCCATGCCCACGCCTTCACCCGCGATGTGCCGGTACCACTCGTAGGCCACCAGCAGCACGGCCTGGGCGATGTTCAGCGAGGCGAAGTCCGGGTTCACCGGCGCGGTGATGATGACGTCCGCCAATGATACCTCGTCGTTCGTCAGCCCCCAGCGCTCGCGGCCGAAGAGAATGCCCAGCTTCTGCCCCCTGCCCACCCGCGCGTGCATGTCGCGTCCCGCCTCTTCCGGCGTGATGACCGTTTTCGTCATGCCGCGCGGGCGCGCCGTGGTGGCATAGACATGGTGCAGGTCGGCAATGGCCTCTTGAAGCGTGTCGAACACCTCCACCCGGTCGATGATGAAATCCGCACCCGAGGCCGCCTTGCGCGCGCGCTCGTTGGGCCAGCCATCGCGTGGGTCAACCAGCCGCAGTTGCCACAGGCCGAAGTTGGCCATGGCGCGCGCCGCCGTGCCGATGTTCTCGCCCAGCTGCGGGTTGACGAGAATGACCACCGGCGCGTCCGGATTCAGGTGCCTCGGAGTTTTCGACCGTATCGCCATGAAGTCATGTCCGTGAGAAAATGCCCGCATGAATGTTGTCTAGAGTTTTTCGGGACGGGAGGTAAGGAAATATCCCGCACGCAAGAGGCCCCAGCCCAAGAGGCTCAAATTCTACCGCTTGCAGAAACCCTTCAACTTTTTGCCCCCGGCCCGCCGGACGCGACTTCACGCCTTCGTCCGCACCACCTCCAGCCGCAGGACGGGATCGCCCGCCCAAAAATCGGTGAAGCGCAGGCCTTCCGGAATATCTTCCTCATCTTCAGGCGTTACGGAGCCAATGACAACGGCTCGCGCCGGCCTTCCCTCGTCCATCATGCGCGCCACTTCCGGGTTGGCCTCGCGCGGCACATAACCCACGCGCCGTCCTTGCCAATATACCGCGATGGCATTGGCATCATATGGATTGCCAGGCTCGCGCACCAGCTCGAGGCGTACGCCGGGGCGCAAATCATCCCGCACCTCAGCAAGGGCATGGTAATAACCACCGGCGATGCAAAAGTCGAAAAGCGGCACATATGCTTGCCGCACCCCCTCTTTTTTCGAAACCCAACCAGTTAGGACGGAAATAAGCAGTGAAAGATTGAAAGCGCGCCGGGTCAGCATATTGCCTCTCCACTTCCTTTTTCCGCTCGCATATTCCTTCACGAGCATGAATGTAAATCATCTCCGGCTATAGAACCATGCGGGCAGCCCGGCAAGCAGGTAAATGCCGGCAAGCTGCGCCAGCACCTTCGGCTCTTCCGTGCCAAGGTGCCACAACAGCAGCGAGATGGTAATGCCCATGAGCGCGATGCCGACGATGACGAAGGCCCCGCTGGAGCCGGTCTGCTCCTTCAGCCGCCAGTTGGCCACCGATACGGCCAATGACACCAGCAGGAAGGTCATGGAGCTGAACGAGGCGATGATCTCCAGCCCGCCCAGCAGGGCCAGCGACATGCCCAGCATGGTCATCGCCACCACCGCCAGCCATGGCACGTCCTCGGCGTTGCGTTGCGCCAGTGCGGCGGGCATGTGCCCGTTCCCGGCCATTTCGGCCATCAGCCGCGCCGCGCCGAACACCGTGGCGTTGATGGCCGAAGAGGTGGAAAGCAGCGCCGCCACCCCCACCATCAACAGCCCGGCATTGCCCAGCACCGGCCGCGCGGCCTCGGCCAGCGCATATTCCTCCGCCGCGATGATACGCTCCTCTGGGAGGTTGCCAATGGCGACGATGGCCAGCAGGATATAGATAGAGGACGTGATGGCGATGGAGCCGAAAATGCCGCGCGGGATGTTTTTCTCTGGATTGCGCGTTTCCTGCACCGCGTTGTTGATCAGCTGAAAGCCCTCGAATGCCACGAAGATGATGGCACCGGCCATGAAAATGGAGGCCACGCCCTTGTTGAACAGCGGCAAGAAGCGCGCCGGCTCCACCGTTTGCAGCCCGGCCACCGCGAACACCGCCAGCAGCAGCACTTTCGCCAGCACGATGAGGTCTTCCGTGTGCCCGGAAGTCTTCGCGCTGCGCAGGTTCACGAACATGAAGAACAGCAGCACCGCAGCGGAAAGCGCCATGCGCAAGGCCATGTTGTTCGCCCCGCCCAGCAGCGCCGCGCCATAGGCGCCGAAGGTGAAGGCATAAAGCCCCAGCGTGCCGATATAGCCGATGACGACCGTCCAGCCGGTGAGGGTGGATATTTGCTCTCGTGCGGGAAAGGCGCGGCGCAGGTAGATGTAACTGCCGCCGTCACTGGGAAAGGCCAAGGCCAGCTTCATGTAGGAATAGCCGGCGAAGAAGGCCACCAGCGAGCCGATGAGAAAGGCCAGCGGCGCCGCGTGCCCGGCGATGGACACCGCCAAACCCAGCATGGAGAAGATGCCGCCGCCGATCATGCCGCCCACGCCAATGGCCAGCAGCTCGGGCAGGCCCAGCACCTTCTTGCCTTCCATGCCCTTGCGCGGAACACGCACGGCCATCCCTCCCCTTTTCGCCGGTGGCGGCAGACTGAACGGATGTCGATGCGTAAAGTGGGAAATCCCGCTGCATCGCCCGCCAGACATATCTTCGCCTACAGATGATGATTGTCGCGCGAAAAGCAAGGGCCACAAGAAGGCGACTGCCAGTTCCAGCCACGGAACGGGATTGCCATCCATGGAACCGGCGAGCTGCAAGCCCTGGAAAATATCCCGCTTGTGTCCCGCTTCTCTGCCCGGCATCTTCATGCGGCTGACGGCCCGAGGAGAAAGGCCGCTTTGGCGTCGGCCTCCTTGGGAACATGGCCATACCGCCATCCTCCCCGGAGGGTTGCAGCGGAGAGAACGTCATGCGGTTTTTTCCAGCTACCACATCAATTTCAGTCACGTACCCGGCCGCAAGTCGTCCCGCCCATCCTGAAGAACATGGGACTGCCCGCTGGCGATACCCAGTAGGGGCGCAAATATGGAAGAGTCGTTCCTGCCAGTCCCGGCAACCGAAAAACTACCGGCGTAAGGCGCAGAGAAGCCGAACGCACGGCATCTCGCCCCTTGCCTTTGCCGACGATTTTCGCAATGGCGTCCCGGTGGAGGAGGCACCTCAGCCCAGCTGCGCGGCGATCTTCTCGCGGATGGCCTGCAACGCTTCGGCCGCCTTGGAGGTGTCCGGGCCGCCGGCCTGCGCCAGCTCCGGGCGGCCGCCGCCGCCCTTGCCGCCCACCACTGCCGCGGCCTCGCGCACCAGCGCCACCGTGTCCACGCGGTCTTTCACGTCGTCCGTGGCGCCCACCACGATGGCCACCTTGCCGTCCACCACGTCCACGATGCCCACCACGCCGGAGCCAAGCCTGCCCTTCATGGCGTTGGCGAGCTCGCGCAGCTCCTTCGGCGGAATGTCCTCCACCTGCTTCAGCAGCACCTTCACGCCGCCAATTTCCTCCACCTCGTCCGCACCGCCGGAGCCACCCATGGCCAGCTTCTTCTTGGCCTCGGCCAGCTCCTTTTGCAGCTTCTTGCGCTCGTCCAGCAGCGCCTGCACGCGCGCGGGCACGTCCTCGGGCTTGATCTTCAGCAGCGCCGCCGTCTCGTGCAGCAGGCGTTCCTGGTTTTCCAGATACTCCAGCGCCTTGGTGCCCGCCAGCGCCTCCACGCGGCGCACGCCGCCGGCGATGGCGCCCTCGGAGACGATCTTCAGCACCCCGATGTCGCCGGTGCGCGAAACGTGCGTGCCGCCACACAGCTCCAGCGAAAACGTCTCCTTGTTGCCGGTGCCCTCGGGCTGTTTGCCCATGGCCACCACGCGCACCTCGTCGTCGTATTTCTCGCCGAACAGGGCCATGGCGCCGGCCTTCTTCGCCTCGTCGATGCTCATCAGGCGGGTGATAACCTCGTCGTTCTGGGCGATGACGCGGTTGACCAGCTCCTCCACCTTGTGGATCTCCTCCGGGCTCATGCCCTTCGGGTGCGCGAAGTCGAAACGCAGGCGATCCGGCGCCACCAGCGAGCCCTTTTGCGTCACGTGCGTGCCGAGCACCTGGCGCAAGGCCTCGTGCAGCAGATGCGTGGCGGAATGATGCCGCCGCGTGTGCGCGCGTAGCTCGTGATCCACATCAAGATGCGCCTCCTCGCCCACCTTCAGCGTGCCCTTTTCCAGCACGCCCAGGTGCGCAATCACCGCGCCCGCGCGCTTCTGCGTGTCGGTAACGCGGAACAACGCTCCGGAGCGCGTGCGGATGACGCCCTTGTCACCCACCTGGCCGCCGCTTTCCGGGTAGAACGGCGTCTGGTTGAACACCAGCGCGGCCTCTTCGCCCTCCTCGATCTCATCCACGCGCTCGCCCGCGCGCACGATGGCCTGAAGCGTGGCCTCAGCCTCTTCCGTCTCGTAGCCCAGGAACTCGCTGGCGCCCACCTCGTCCTTCAACGCGAACCACACACCCTCTTCCTGCTGCTCGCCGGAGCCGGCCCAGGCGGCACGGGCCCGCGCGCGCTGTTCGG
>JALVSR010000118.1 GCA_027024225.1 Hyphomicrobiales bacterium
TCGCCACGCGCCGCCGCCGCCACCAGCGCCTGGAACAGCCGGAAGGGCGCGGGCGGCCACTCGGGAAGGCCATGCCAGCGCTCATCCAGCAGGTGCACGTGAATGGCCAGATGCGGCGCGGATGCGGACATGGTTCAATCCTTCTGCTTTTTCGCCGCCGCCAGGACTTCCTTCGCCAGCTTGGGGTCGAAGCGCGCCCGCAGACCCTCCCCCTTGCCGAACTGTGCGGCCGCCTCCCTGGCGAAAGCCACGGCATCGTCGTGGGAAAGCTCGACGTCCTCGCGCCGGCCGTCGCGATGCACCACCTGCCACGGAATGGATTCTTCGGGCTTTTCCACCAGCAAGCACCCCTGTCGCAGGAAGCCGTCCTGCGGGTAGGTGGCCGCCACCAGCGCCAGGCCAAGGATGTAGCGTTGCAGCTTTGCGGTTTCTTCTTCCGGTTCCGCCTCCAACCGCCGCAGCGCCACCAGGTTCACGGTGCAGTCGCGGTAAACGCCACCCCTGGCGATGATGCCGCCGGGATCACCCGTGCTGGGCACATCGACGAAACCGGCCTTGGCCATGGGCGACTTCGAGTCGCCCTCGGCCTTGCGCAGCTCTTCTTCCTTGAAGCCCGCCGCCTCTGCATATTCATCCGGCCGCAGCGCCGCCTTGTATTGCGCGGAGCGTTTCAATTCCGACACGTCATGGGCGCGGATGACGGAATTGACGAGCCGCGGCACTTTCATGCCCTCGCCGCGCGAATCCCACACGCCGAACACCAGCGAGGTCGGCGCCAGCCTGGCCATGGGCAAGGCGTCATTTTTCGCCAGGGCCTGGAAGGCTTCCGACACCTTTTCCGACAACGGCGCCGCGCTGCGCACCAGCGCATCGGCCACGCGGTGCCCCACCTCGAAGATGGAAATTTCTTTCTTGTCTTTTAAATCAACCTCAATGGTGATTTGCGGCACCAGCTCGGCATAACTGTCCTCTCCGAAAATCGGCTCCATGCGGTTGGCCTGCGAGCCGACCGAATCGATCAGCGCCACCTTCGTGCCGTCGGCCAGCGTGTCGATGACATAGGGCGGATTGCCTGCATAGGTGGGCGGAAAGATTACCGCGTCTTCCCCTTCCACCGATTCCATCTTCACCCTGCGCACCAGCGCCACCGGCGCCTCGGGTGTATTGGCAAGCAGGGCATCGACGATTTGCGACAACGTGGTCATGGCATGATCTCCTCGGCAATCTCCTCGTAGGCATTGGTAATGCAGCGGGCCTGGTTTTCCTGCCCGGGCCAGTCCAGCTGCATGCGGAAGGTGCGCATGGGAAACGGCAGCGGCGCGCACCCCAGCGCCGCGCGCAAGAACATCGGCGGCAGCAGCTGGCCATTCCCGTCCATGCCGATGACGCCATAACGGTAATTCAGCTTGTCCAGCCGCTGTGGCCGCGCGTGGGAAAGCCCGATGGCCGCCAGCACCTCCACCAGCGGATAGCCCACCGTCACGATGTTCCCATGTTCGTTCAGGGAAAAGCCGGTATCGAAGGGCACGTAATCCCGCCGCCAGTCGAAGCGGAAGCTGCTGCTCTGCGCCACGTCGTAGTCGAACAGCTCTCCCTTCACGCGCTGCGGCTCCTGCCGCAACAGGCCCAGCGCGTCCTGCAACAGCGCCACGCCGGGATAACCGCCCGCGCCGGCCCAGAACTTCGCGTTGTCGCGCCCGCTCTGCTGCAGGCCGTCAATCCAGTAGTCCACCACGATGGCGCCGGCATTGGTGAACAGCCGCGCCGGCAGGGTGGCGGGAGACGCAGGATCGGGCGCTGAAAACGGCCGTGTGTCGTCCAGAACCCTTGTTGGTATGCCGTCCCATTTCTCCGTGCGGTTCGCCGAGCCGGGCGGGGCCAGCGATTCCACCTCCGCCCGCAGCAAGAAGTCGATGACCACCTCCAGCGGATCTTCATCCCCGGCCGCGCGCAGGTTGAAATGCGGCTGGCCTTCATCCCGCCAGTCGAAGGCGCCCTCCGCCTCGCCCAGCAGAACTTCCGCCGCCTCCATCAGCCCGAGGCAGGCAAACACCTGGCCGGGATTCAGGAGATCGACGGGAATGCGCACCTCAGCCATGGGCCGCCTCCATCGCTTCCGGCGTTGCCATTTCTCCGGCTCGCCCGCCATCGTCTGCCGCGGCCCGCATGTCCAGCCGCCGCGAAGCCCGCTGATCCGCCGCGCGCAACAGCGCCTCCAGCCACGCCAGCCCCCACGGGCCGAAGCGCTTCTGCATGCGCGCGAACCGCAAGGCGATGTTACGGACTTCCCGCTCCAGCCGGCTGGGCGGCAATTCCTCGTCGATGGGCGGCATCAGCGGCCGCGCCCGGCCGTGGTGCGCCGCCACCAGGTGCAGCGCCAAGTCGCGCTGCCAGCCCGCCAGCGCCGCCATTTCCGCGCGGATGCTTGCCAGCGCCGCCTTCACATCATCCGGCGCGTTCAGCACGCCACCATCATTCAGCACGTCCAGCACGGAAGCGAACTCGTGCCGAAACCCGCCCAGCAGGTGCCCGTTGCCACCGTGTGGCGTTTTCGCCCATAAGCGTTTCATCTGGGGATTGCGGGCCATTACCCGCTGCCAAAGCCGCCGCCGCTTGCCCATGTCGTGCAGCCATGCCGCCAGCCGCAGCGGCCGTTTCAATTCATCCGGCAGGCCCAGTCGCTCCGCCAGCGCCTCAGCTTCCTTGCGCACCCATTGCAGGTGCTCCAGCAGTTCCTGCCTCTGCCGGGCAATGGCCGGGTCACCGTCATAACCGCGCGCATCGGCGCCGCGATAGACCTCCACCACCAGCCGTTCGGTATCCTGCTCTTCCGCCTCGTCCGTTTCCCGCTCCTGCCAGGTGTGGGCCACTTTCCAATCCGGCTCCTTGCTTTCTTCTCCTTTCTTCCTCTTCCGCACGCGAAAGCCCACCGCCCGCTGCCATTGCTCTTCTTCCGTTGCATCCAGCGCTACCACGGGCTCGGTCGTGCCCGAGGCCAGCAGGCCGTCCTTGTCCAGTCCGCCCAGCGCCGCCGGCGCCACCACGCGCCTGAAGGCGATCTGTCCCCTCAGTTCGGAGGGTTGCATCGCCGCCAGCTCTTCCATGGAGAAATATTTTTCGCACTCGTTGCGATGGTTGAGCAGGAAAATGCCCAGCCCTTCGCCAGCCCACTTCTTCGCCTGCGCAACGAGCGTTCTGGCGATGTTTTCCGCATCTGTTTCCAGCACCTCCAGCAGGTGCGGACGCGCGGCGTCGAAGAAGGCGTTCACGTCGTCCTTCCTGGGCCCACCACCTTCCGGCCACGGCAGGTATTTTCGCCAAATGATTTCCGCCTGCGGTTGGTCGTCTTCCTCCCAGCCGCGCAGCCAGGGCTGGATGTCCGGCCGGCCTGTGTGTTCTTTCAGGTTGGTCAACGCCCAGCTTTCCACCACCGGCAATGTGAGCGGCGGATGCAGCGGCGGCGGCGTGCTGGCCCGTTTCACCAGCTCCCTTTCCCGCATGGCAAGCTCGCGCAGGGCCTGGGGCGAGGCATCGCCGTGCAGCATCCGCAGCGCGCGCAAAACATCGGGCAGTTGTTCCGCGTGCGGCCCCTTCTTCGGCAATGGCTCCGGGTGCAGCACGATCATGCGGGTATCGTCCCGTTCTCCCCGCCGGTTGACGCGCCCGAACCGCTGGATCATCCGCTCCAGCGGCACCAGGTCGCAAATGCAGTCATCGGCATCCAGATCCACCCCCACCTCCGCGGCTGAGGTGGCAATCAGAATGGCCGGCTTGTCGCGCTTCGCCCTTTCGCCAGCAGCGATGAACCCCAGTTCCTCGAGGCACTCGGCGGCCTGCGCGCGCTCGAACACGCGCCGCGCCCCGGTGAACAGCTCGATGTCCGCAAGCCTGGGCCGCTTGTCCCTGCCCCGTGTCTTCTCGCCCCACTCGTCTTTCAGCTGGCCGTGCAGCCTTTCCGCCACCTTGCGCCTGTCGCAGTAGATGAGCAGCCGCCGGGGCCGCAGCCCGCCCGCCCCGTCGTCCAGCAACTCGCGTGCGACCCGCGCCAGCGCTTCCGTCAGCGCGTCGTCTTCCTTCCTGCCGGGGTCGAAGGCGCGCAACTCCAGCGTCTTGCGGGCAAACAGCCGCTGGCGCGTCATCTTGTCCTCCGCCGCCTTCGCCGAGAGAGTGAAGACCTCCTCACCCCCGCCAGCATCAACCTGCGTGGCCGAAAGCGGCACGACCTTCAGTGGCTTGATGATCTCCCGCTCCGGCCACAGCACGCCCGTGTGCCACGGGGAGGCATCCCGCACCCCCGCGATGCCCTCCAGCAGCCGCTGAAACGCCGGCACCAGGTGCGCCTCGTCCAGCAGCACCAGCGCATCCACGCCCAGCAGCCCGGCGTGATACGGCCGCATGCCCTCGCCCACGCCATAGCCGGAAAACAACAGCCGCGAGCCGATCATGTCCACGGTGCCTACCACGATGCCCGGCATGGCCGGATCGGCCAGCCACTGGCGATTGTCCGCCAGCTGCCCGCGCAGGGTGGACACGGGTAATCCCTCGCCATCAGCCAGCCTGAAGGCCCGCCGCATCCAGGCCAGCGCATCCTCGTTCGCCAGGTTTTCCCGGAGTTTTTCCGCCTCCGCCGTGGCCTGGTCCACCACCGCGCGCCTGTCCACCACGTAGATGAGCCGCCGTGGAAGCTCCGGCTTGCCGCCGTCCTTCATCTGCGCCGCCAGCGCCAGCAGCCACAGCGCCATGACGGATGTCTTGCCCAGCCCGGTGGGGATGTCCACTGCCTGCGGCAACCGCCCAGGCAGAAGCCACTCTTCCAGCAGCTCCTGCTGCCACGGCAGCATGCGCTCATGCCCCGTCAGCGCCGCGAAAAATTTGTGCAGTGATTTCCCCACGCCAACCTCTATGGCAATATGACTAGCGTGGAGGCCAATGGCCTCCACGCTGCTGTCCTTTCAGCACAATCAACAGCGGCGGATGCGACAGTCGCCCCTTCTCTCCTTGGCTTTGCATTGATTGCACACCTCACCATAAGGGTGTCTTTCTGCGCACCTTTCATCATAACCATATCCTGTGGGCCAGTGCTCACAGTTAGTGCAAAAATGCCAAGTGTCACTGCCTTTGCGCTTACGATAGATTTTCTTCATTGTATAATAGTCCTCCTTACTTAATGGAGGAGCGCCGACCCCAAAATGGCAAGCGGTTGAAATTTTTCGACGACTGCCTACAATTGCTCTGCAACCTCAGCAGACAGCGTCGGCGTCTAGTCGGCGCTCAATGCTTGAGCCGCAGGGTCTGGAGCAGCCACTCCAGACCCTGCGTATATTTTTACCCCGTTCTCATTCGATTGTCAAGATTGGGTTTTCCATGCCACAGAATGCTCTTAGGAAGTAAACTTGTCATAAGGCGGCCTATTTGCTAAACAGCCACCTGCCTCATCAAAGAGGCCTCATTGAAGACTAAGCGGTTTCTGTGCAATGGAACCATGCCCACTTCTTTTTCCGCGGTCTAGTCTGCCGCGGCCTCATTGGAAGCCCCTTTCTCATTGAGAAAGGGGCTTTTTCGGCATGGAATTTGCTTTTCCTGAAACATCAGGGCTGATTCGTCTCGAAAAGAGCCATGCCGCGCAACCGCTCCCAGCTCCCCCTGCCCCTGCCGGCGCCGTCGCTGGCCGCCGACGAGCCGCCCGTGCCCGTGCGCATGGTGAACGAGTGGGTCTATTGCCCACGGCTTGCCTACCTCATGTGGGTGGAGGGCGAATGGGCCGAAACCCATGACACTCTTTCCGGCAAGCGCGCCCATGCCCGCGCCGATGCCGGCGGCGGCCGCCTGCCCGCGCCGGAAGATATTGAAAGCGCCGACGACGACATCACCCGCCATGTCCGCGCCGTGACCCTTTCTTCCGAGCGCCTGGGCCTGATCGCCAGGATCGACCTGTTGCAGCACACCGGCGGCAAGGTCACGGTGGTGGAAATCAAGCGTGGCAAGCGTCCCCACGTGGGCAAGGGCGCCTATCAGCCCGAGCGCACCCAGGTGGCCTTGCAGGCCATGATCCTGGAGGACAACGGCTACGAGGTGGCAGACGCCTTCATCTGGTTCGCCGGCTCGCGCGAGCGCGTGCGCGTGGAATTGGACAGGGAACTCCGCACGGAAGCCTTGCGCGCCGCATCCGAGCTGCGCCTGGCCGCCATGGCCCGCCGCCGTCCGCCACCGCTGGAAAATTCGCGCAAATGCGTGCGCTGCGCGCTTGCCGGCATCTGCCTGCCCGACGAGACGGGATGGTTCACCCGCCGCGACCCGCCCCGCCCGCTCAACCCCGCCGCCGATGCCGCCATGCCGCTGCACGTGCTCACCCCCGGCAGCCGCGTGGGCAAGAGGGGCGAAACCCTCGTCATCACCACCCCCGAGGACGAGAAGACAGAAGTGCCATTGAGCGCCGTTTCCGACGTTTCGCTCTACGGCCCCGTTTCCATCAGCACCCCGGCGCTGAACTCCCTGTTCCGCAGCCGGCGGCACGTGGCGTGGTTTTCCACCGGCGGCTGGTTCCTGGGCCTGGCCACCGGCGAGGGCAGCCGCCCGGCGCAGGTGCGCGCCGCGCAATTCCGCGCCCTGTTCGACGAGAAGCGCTGCCTGAAACTGGCCCGCGGCATCGTCGAGGCCAAGATTCGCAATCAACGCACGCTTCTTCGCCGCAACTGGCGCAAACGCCGCGGCACCGCGGAGAAAAAGGAAGCCCTCGCCAGCTTGAAGCGCCTGTACGAACGCGCGCGCCACGCCCGCAGCCGGCAGGAGCTGCTGGGGCTGGAGGGCGAGGCGGCCGCCATCTACTTCCGCCATTTCGAGCGCATGATCTCGCCCGATGCCGGCGCCGTGCCCTTTTCCTTCACCCACCGCAACCGCCGCCCGCCCACCGACCCCGTGAATGCCCTGTTGTCGTTCGCCTATGCCATTCTCGTGCGCACCTTCACGTCCGTATTGCTTACCGTCGGGCTGGACCCGTGGAACGGCTTTTATCATCGTATCCGCCCCGGCCGCCCGGCCTTGTCGCTGGACATGATGGAGCCATACCGGCCCATCATCGCCGACTCGGTGGTCATCACCGCCATCAACAACCGCGAAATCACCAATGATGACTTCGTGTTCAACGGCCCCGCCTGCGCCCTGAAGACAAAGGGGCGCAAGGCCTTCCTCGCCACCTTCGAGCGGCGCATGGAACAGGAGGTCACCCACCCGGTGTTCGGCTATCAGGTTTCCATGCGCCGGCTGCTGGAGGTGCAGATGCGCCTGCTGGCGCGGCACCTGGAGGGCGAAATCAGGGAATATCCACACTATCTGCCGCGATGAACCCGGGACACTGCCATGCCCCTGAACGAAAGGCTTTACGTAGTCGTTTACGACATTTCCGACCGGCAGCGCTGGCAGCGCGTGTTTCGCATCATGAAGGGATACGGCGCCTGGCTGCAGCTCTCGGTGTTCCAGTGCCGGTTGACGCCCGCGCGCAAGGTGGAAATGGCTAGCAAACTCGAGCAGGCCATTCGTCAGCAGGAAGACCATGTGCTGATCCTCGACCTTGGACCGGCCGAAAGAGCGGAACTGCGCGTGGAAAGCCTTGGAAAAATTTTTCAGAAGCTGGAGCGCAAGCCGTTTATCGTGTAATGTTGCCAGGAGTTCTTCCGCAAGGAGAAAGGCCGCCGCCATGGATTCGAGCGCCATGATGCGCCGGAATCTCCGGCCAGCGCTCGATCATGGTGCAATGCATTGATATCATGCGCTTTTTGACATTGTGGACAAGGGTGCAAGTTTCTACAAACAAGAAGAATGCGCCGCAAATGAACAAGCGGTCGCAAACGGCTGGAAAAAACTGGCGGAACCAGTTGGATATGGAGAGGGCAATCCGCGGCGATCTCTGCCGCGGCCTCATTGAAGCTTCTAAAAAGGTTTCTTGGCCTTCGAATTTCTCCACCAAAATCCGCGGCGATCTCTGCCGCGGCCTCATTGAAGCCGGTATTCTGAAGCGTCAAGGCCTGTGGCACCATCCAATCCGCGGCGATCTCTGCCGCGGCCTCATTGAAGCTGGTATTCTGAAGCGTCAAGGCCTGCGACACCATCCGCGCCATCCGCGGCGATCTCTGCCGCGGCCTCATTGAAGCGTAATATTCATAGTTATGTCTCCTGTCTGATTGGTTAGACTCATCCGCGGCGATCTCTGCCGCGGCCTCATTGAAGCAGCGCCTCTTTACGAGCCTGCGCCCAATCCTTACCTGCAATCCGCGGCGATCTCTGCCGCGGCCTCATTGAAGCCCAGCTCGTCGATCTCGCCGATGCGCGAATCCCACACGCGAATCCGCGGCGATCTCTGCCGCGGCCTCATTGAAGCAAGCTCTCTCATCAGGCGGCGCATTCTCTCAATATACCTAATCCGCGGCGATCTCTGCCGCGGCCTCATTGAAGCACCAGCATCCAGCCCCGCAACGCCGTCCGCGCCACAAGATCCGCGGCGATCTCTGCCGCGGCCTCATTGAAGCGGAGAAGTCCTCGAAAGTGTCCGGGATTGCTGCGATAATCCGCGGCGATCTCTGCCGCGGCCTCATTGAAGCCCCGCGCCCGGCGCAGCTCCATCTCGCCCCGCATCTCCTCATCCGCGGCGATCTCTGCCGCGGCCTCATTGAAGCTTGATCCCTCTCATTCAGGCTTTCGCCCGCCTGACGCATCCGCGGCGATCTCTGCCGCGGCCTCATTGAAGCATCGAGGAAATCCACTGGCGTTGCGGTCCCAGTAGCCTCTCCGCGGCGATCTCTGCCGCGGCCTCATTGAAGCATCGCATCACCCCAGCCGCACGGCTTGCCCTCGGTGTCACGTCCGCGGCGATCTCTGCCGCGGCCTCATTGAAGCATCCACCACGCGCATTATCGAGGCGCCGGAATAACGCAGATCCGCGGCGATCTCTGCCGCGGCCTCATTGAAGCTCGGCGGTGCGATAGTGCTCATTGTGGTGACTCCTCTATCCGCGGCGATCTCTGCCGCGGCCTCATTGAAGCCTCTACATTGCTCCAGATTTGCTGCTGGTCCGCGTCCATCCGCGGCGATCTCTGCCGCGGCCTCATTGAAGCTGAAGTTTGTCTGCATCGGTTTCCATGAGGACTCGGCATCCGCGGCGATCTCTGCCGCGGCCTCATTGAAGCTGCCGCATCACCCCCAGATTCCTCCCGGCAAATAAATCATTCCGCGGCGATCTCTGCCGCGGCCTCATTGAAGCTGCGTCGTGCTGCTTGGCTAGCTTTACCAGGCGCGCACGCTCCGCGGCGATCTCTGCCGCGGCCTCATTGAAGCTGCCGTGAGAACGATACTAGCGGCTTTCCCTGAAGGCGATCCGCGGCGATCTCTGCCGCGGCCTCATTGAAGCCATCAAGTCGAACGCGACACCGCGCACTTCATTCAGCATCCGCGGCGATCTCTGCCGCGGCCTCATTGAAGCTTTATAACATTCAAGAAACTCTCGCCCTTATGCCCTGATCCGCGGCGATCTCTGCCGCGGCCTCATTGAAGCTCACGTCCATCGAAAACGACACTTCAACAGCCGTCCGGCTCCGCGGCGATCTCTGCCGCGGCCTCATTGAAGCTCAGCAGCTTCGTTCATGTTTCGCAAAATCGCTTCAAAATCCGCGGCGATCTCTGCCGCGGCCTCATTGAAGCGCCAGCCCCTGCACGCCGTCCACCATGCCGCCGGGACCATCCGCGGCGATCTCTGCCGCGGCCTCATTGAAGCTTACCGCTTATCAGGCGCTGGACGCAGACCAGCAGCAACATCCGCGGCGATCTCTGCCGCGGCC
>JALVSR010000119.1 GCA_027024225.1 Hyphomicrobiales bacterium
CCGGCGAGCACGAAGGCGCGCTCACCTTTGAGCTGTCGCTGGAATCCGCCGGCGAGCTGGCCTTCGCCACGCTGTGAGGAGGTAGCGGGTCATGCAACCTGAATCAACCTCTCACTTCCGGTTGAATCAAGATCTTGGTCGCACCTGAATCAAGACATGAACTGACGCCGAACGACAATCCTAAGTCATCATATCATTCCGATATGAGACAATAAGTTGCAATTCTCTTTGCAACCTGAATCACAGGCTGAGGATACGCTCAAATGCCACGTTCACCGGAGATCATCGCGCGCTTGAACGGACGATCATTCCGCCTGCTCCTCACCTTGGGTGCCTTGGCGGAGCTGGAGGAGGCGCTGGAGGCGGACAGCCTGCTGGCGCTCATCGAGCGCTTCGAGCAAGGCCGCTTCACCAGCCGCGATCTCATCCGCCTCATCGCCGCCGGTCTGCGCGGCGCCGGCCATGCCGTCACCGAGGAAGAGGTGGCGCGCATGACCCACGAGCAGGGCGTGCAGGGCTTCGTCACCTTGGCCGCGCGCCTGCTGGCCGCCGCCTTTCCCGCTGCCGATACTTTAAGCGCCTCTGAAGCCACGCCGGAAGGGCAGGAATGACACGATTTCCTTTCCAGCAGCTTTACGTTCTGGCGGTGCTGCGGCTGGGGCTGGCGCCATCGGAATTCTGGCGCATGACTCCGCGCGAACTCTTCCTGCTGCTGGAACACGTGCTGCCACCCGCGCCACCCGACCGCAAGACCTTGGAAGATCTCATCCGCCGTTTCGGAGATTGAAATGCACGTCACCGGCGAACGCCGGGGTCTCGTGCAACGTCCGCATGAGCATGCGGCACGAGATGCCGGCTTTTGCCGGCATGACGGAGAAAAGCGGGAGTAATCATCATGCCCGACCAGTTGGAAGAAATTGTCATTCCCGTGCGGCTGGAGACGGCGCGCATGCGCGAAGAGATGCGGGATTTGCAAAAACTTTCCGGCCGTTTTGCCGGCTCCATCAGCGGCGCATTCGCCGATGCCATTGTCTCGGGGCGCAAGTTGTCCGACGTTTTGCGCTCGTTGGCCCGCTCGCTGTTGAGCATGTCCCTGCGCGCGGCATTGAAACCCGCCCTTTTCGGCCTCACCTCCTCGCTGTTCGGGGCGCTGGGCCACATCATGCCTTTCGCCAGGGGAGGCGTGGTGGGAAGCCCGACCATATTCGCCCACGGCGGCGGCCTGGGCGTGGCGGGCGAGGCGGGGCCGGAGGCCATCCTGCCGCTGGCGCGCGGGCCGGACGGCCGGCTGGGCGTTCGCGCCGCGGGTAGCGGTGCGGCGAGCGTGCACGTAACCATGCACATCACCACGCCGGATGCCGAGAGTTTCCGCCGCAACCGCGGGCGCATCGCCGCCGAGCTGGCCCGCGCCGTGGCCGAAGGACGGCGGCAGTTGTGACAACCATGCCTATTCGACAAGCGCCGGACGAACATGCGGCTGCGACCAACGCAGAACATCACGCAGCACGTGCCATGCCCGGTGAAACAACAACAAGGCCACGGCGACGGCCAGCAGCCTGTCCAGCCAGCTTGTCTGCAGCATGACGCCACTGAGGATCACGAGCGATCCCAGCACATCTGCCTGAAGGTGCCGTCCGTCCGCCACCATCGCCGGGGCATGATGCCACCGCCCGGCACGCACCAGTATCATGCCCCATAGACCGTTGAGCACGCTGGCCAGCAGGCTGACGGCAAGGCCCGCCGCGGAGAGCGTTTGCGCCACGGCGTCTGCCGCCGATACGGCCTGTTGCAGCAGGGAGAGACCGGCATAACCGATGAGCAGCGCCAGCAGCGCGGAGGCAAGGCGTTCCGCCACCGTGGGCGAGTGCGCATCGCGGCGTGCCAGCAAGGAGGCAAGCACGATGCAGGCAGTTGCGATGTTCAGAAGTTTCTCCATGGCATTGGCGCGCATGGCCAATGAGCCGGTCAGATCCGCTGCCAGCCATTTCATGGCGAACACCCCGGCAGCCACGCCGAGTGAAGCGAGTGCTATGCTCCTGATCTTCTTCATGACTGCAATCTAGAATCATTATAATATATTTGTCAATCTCCGAGGATGGCCATGACCGCCTTTCATGACGTGCGCTTTCCGCTGGACATCGCCAGGCGGGCGCAGGCCGTGCTGGCCCGGCGCACCGAAATCGTGGTGCTTGGCTCCGGCCATGAGCACCGCAACGCCCGCTGGCGCGATGCCCGCCGCCGCTGGCAGGTGGGTTATGGCTGCAAGAGCATCGATGACCTGCACACCATCATCGCCTTTTTCGAGGCCCGGCGCGGGCGGCTGCATGCCTTCCGCTTCCGCGACTGGGCAGACTGGAAGTCCTGCCCGCCGCTGGATGTGCCCGCACCGACGGATCAGCCCATCGGCACCGGCGACGGCGCCACGAAGACGTTCCAGCTGGTGAAGCGCTACGGCAGCGGTTCCAATGCCGTGATCCGGCGCATCACCCGCCCCGTGCCCGGCACGGTGCGCGTGGCCATTGATGGCGCTGAGCTGACGTCGGGTTTCACGGTCGATTACGCCACCGGCAAGATCACCTTTGATGCCGCTCCGGCAGCGGGCGCGGCCATCACCGCCGGGTTCGAGTTCGATGTGCCGGCGCGCTTCGACACGGACGAACTGCGCATCGATCTCGAGAGCTACCGCCACGGCCAGGCCCCGGACATCGAGATCGTGGAGGTGCTGGAGTAGGGGCGAAGCACCTGTGCTTCAAGCATGGGAAAAGGCCCTCTCCCCCGCCCAGCCACCTGCTTCCACAATATCGGGTGGTTGGGTGGGGGAGAGGGCCGGAACCGCTCGCGTTAAAGCGCAAGGGAAAGGATAATGAGAACCATCCCCACCACCCTGCAGGCGAAGCTGGACAGCGGCGTCACCACGCTGTGCCACTGCTGGAAGCTCACCCGCACGGACGGACAGGTCATGGGCTTTACCGACCATGACCACGACCTCGAGTTCGATGGCGTGACCTTCCGTTCCGCCAGCGGCTTCATCGGCTCCGATGCCGAGCGCAAGCTGGGGCTTTCGGCCGCCGACATGGAGATTGCCGGCGCGCTTTCCGCCGATGCCATCACGGAAGAGGATATTGCGGCGGGCAAATATGATGGCGCCGAGATCGAGTTGTGGCTGGTGGACTGGCGGGAGCCGGCCGACCGCGTGCTGCTGCGCGCCGGCCAGCTGGGTCGGGTGCGCCGGGGCGAGCTGCACTTCGAGGCCGAGATGCGCACCCTGGCCGCACGGCTGGCGGAGGTGCGCGGGCGGGTGTTCGCTCACGGCTGCGATGCCGAGCTGGGCGATGCCCGCTGCGGCGTGGACCTGAGCGATCCGCGCTGGCGCGCCACCGCCACCATTCACGCAGTGAACGGCGCGATGATTCATCTCGATGGCGCCTCCGGCTTCGCGGCGGGCTTTTTTGGTCACGGCCGCTTCGAGGTCACCTCCGGCGCCGCATCGGGGTTCAGGAGCCGCATAGCCTCGCATCGGCTCGAGGATGGCCGCGCCGTGCTGGTGCTGGCCGCCACACCGCCTGCGGAATTGGCCGCGGGCGACGCCGTCACGCTCGTCGCTGGTTGTGACCGCGCCTTTTCCACCTGCCGTGACAAGTTCGCCAACGCCGTCAACTTCCGCGGCTTTCCGCACATGCCGGGCAACGATTTCGTCATCAGCTACCCCACTCCGGGCGATGACGAACTCGATGGCGGCAGCATGAACAAGTGATACCAGATTGCGCAATGTCTGACCGGAGAAACTGCCCCGCGTCCCCACCCAACCACCTGGCTCCCACAATATCGGGTGGCCGGGTGGGAGAGTGCACCGCAACCGCCCGCGTTTTGGCGCAGAAGAAGTAGGCATATGTCCGATATGTCCAAACGGGATATCTCCGCGCGCATCGTTGCGGAAGCGCGCGAATGGCTGGGCACGCCCTATGTTCACCAGGCCAGTTGCAAGGGGGCGGGCTGCGACTGTCTTGGCCTCGTCCGCGGGGTGTGGCGCGCCGTCATCGGCCCGGAGCCGGAAATGCCGCCACCCTACAGCGCCAGCTGGACGGACGTGGTTACGGTGGAGCGGGAGTCGCTCATGGCCGCCGCCCTGCGCCACTTGCGGCCCGTCTGGCTGGCCGCCGAGGGCGGTCCAATGCCGGACATCCGGCCCGGCCAGGTGCTGCTCTTCCGCTACCGGGCGCACCTGCCGGCGCGTCATGCCGGCATCGCCACGTCGCGGGACACCATGATCCACGCCCAGGAAAACGTTGGCGTGGTGGAAGTGCCGCTGTCCGGCTGGTGGCGTCGCCACCTGACGGCGGTGTTTGCCTTTCCCCGCGCCTTGCCGCCATCCGACGAGGATTGAGTTCCCATGGCCACCATTGTCCTTTCCGCAGTCGGCAGCATCGTCGGCGGCCTCCTTGGCCCCATTGGCGCGCTGGCCGGCCGCGCCCTGGGCGCCATGGCCGGCGCCGCCATCGATAGCGCCATTCTTGGCGCCTTGACGCCGGCGCAGCGGGTGGAGGGCCCGCGCCTAAAGGAATTGCAGGTGCAGGCCTCCACGGAAGGCGCGCCCATTCCGCGCATCTATGGCCGGGTGCGCCTGGCCGGACAGATCGTCTGGGCCACGCGCCTGGAAGAGGAGGTGCGCACGAAAAAGCGCGGCGGCAAGGGCGGCGGTCCGAAGGTCAAGACCACCACCTATCATTACTACGCCAATTTCGCCGTGGCCCTGTGCGAAGGCCCCATTGCCCGCATCGAGCGCATCTGGGCGGACGGCAAGCCGCTGGATGTGGAGGCGGAGGGCATCACCCTGCGCGTCTACCACGGCACGGAAACGCAAGGCCCCGATCCGCTCATCGTGGCCAAGGAAGGCGCGGACAACGCCCCGGCCTACCGCGGCGTCGCCTACGTTGTGTTCGAGCGCCTGCACCTGGAAAAGTTCGGCAACCGCATCCCCCAGCTCACCTTCGAGGTGGTGCGCGCGGTGGATGACGTGGCGGAAAAGGTCCGCGCGGTGAACATCATCCCCGGCGCCGGCGAGTTCTTCTGCGATCCGCAGGTCATCACCCGTGGCGCGCCCGCCCTGATCCCCCATTTCACTTCGCCCGCTGTTGCCGCTTCTGAAAACGCCCACGCCAGCGAAAAGCGCAGCGACTGGAGCGTGTCCATCGATCAGCTGCAGGCCGCCGCGCCCAACCTGGACAAGGCCGCGCTGGTGGTCAGCTGGTTCGGTGATGACCTGCGCTGCGGGCACTGCACCATCCACCCGAAAGTGGAAGTGGCGCAGAAATTCACCATGCCGGAGGAATGGCGGGTGGCCGGCCTGGTGCGGGAGCAGGCACAAACCGTATCCACCGTGAACGGTCGCCCCGCCTTTGGCGGCACGCCCTCGGACAACAGCGTCATCCGCGCCATTCGCGATCTTGCCGCGCGCGGGCTGAAGCCCGTGTTCTACCCGTTCGTGATGATGGATATCCCACCGGGCAACGGCAAGCCCGATCCCCACGGCGACGTCGAACAGCCGGCCTTCCCGTGGCGCGGGCGCATCACCTGCGACCCTGCGCCGGGCCGCCCCGGTTCGCCGGACAAGACCTCCGCGCTGAATGCCCAGCTGAACGCGTTCATCGGCACGGCGCAACCATCGGATTTCAGCCTGAACGGCGATGAGGTGGTCTATTCCGGCCCCGATGAATGGAGCTACCGTCGCTTTATCTTGCACAACGCCTTCCTGGCCAAAGCCGCCGGCAACGTGCATGCCTTCCTCATCGGCTCGGAGCTGAGGGGGCTCACCTGGCTGCGCGACGGGCCGGACAGCTATCCTTTCGTGCGGGCATTGCGGCAACTGGCGGCGGACGTGAAGAGCATCCTCGGCCCGTCGGTAAAGGTTTCCTACGCCGCCGACTGGTCGGAATGGTTCGGCCATCACCCCGGCGATGGCTCCAACGACGTGTTCTTCCACCTCGACCCGCTGTGGGCCGACGCCAACATCGACTTCATCGGCATCGACAACTACATGCCGCTGGCCGACTGGCGCGTGGGCGTGGATCACCTGGATGCGCAAGCGGGCGCGAAGAGCGTTTACGACCACGACTACCTGAAATCGAATATCGCCGGCGGCGAGGGTCATGACTGGTATTACGCCAGCCGCGCCGATCGTGATGCACAGCTGCGCACGCCCATCACCGACGGCGCCCACGGCAAGCCCTGGGTCTTCCGCTACAAGGATCTCGTCAACTGGTGGCGCAACCATCACCATGACCGCCCCGGCGGCGTCGAGAAGGCCACGCCCACTGCCTGGCAGCCCGAGAGCAAGCCCATCTGGTTCACCGAAACGGGATGTCCGGCCCTGGACAAGGGGGCCAACCAGCCCAACGTCTTCTTCGACCCCAAGTCCTCCGAGAGCGCCCTGCCATATTATTCCAGCGGCCGGCGCGACGATGCCATGCAGAAGGCTTACATGCGCGCCATGCTCGATTATTGGGGCGCACCGGGTGCGCACAACCCGGCATCGTCCGTTTACGGCGGCCCCATGGTGGACGCTTCCGCCATGTTCTTCTGGGCCTGGGATGCGCGGCCCTATCCGTGGTATCCGGCGCGGCGCGACATCTGGGCCGACGATGCCCAATACGAATATGGCCATTGGCTGAACGGCCGCCTGGACGCCGTGTCCATGCCCGCGCTACTGCGCGCCATCCTGGCCGATTGGGACTTTCCTCTGGACAAGGCGCGCATCGCGGGCGTGGCGGGGCAGGTGTCGGGCTATGTGCTGGACAGGCCGATGTCCGCCCGAGGCGCCATCGAGCCGCTTGCCTCCGTGTTTGGGTTCGACGCCCTGGAAAGCGCCGGAAGACTGGTTTTCCGGCCTCGTCAGAAGCGCGGCGTGGCCGGCATCAGGGCCGCCGACCTCGTGGAGCGGGATGCCGAAGCGCCCCTGTTCGAGCTCCAGCGCGCCGATGCCGCCGAGGTGCCGCAAGCCATCGCCCTTTCCTATCTGGAAGAGGCGGCGGAGCATCGCCCCGCCACCATCCGCGTGCGCGCCACGCCGGAAGGAGCGGTGGTGGCCAACAGCGGCCGCGAGCCCATGTCGGGCCTTCAGATGCCCGCCGCCCTGCCGCAGTCCATGGCCGGCGGTCTGGCCGCGGCCATCTTGCAGCAGGCGCGCGCCGGGCGTGAGCGCATCACCTTCGCCGTGGGACCGCAACACCTGGCGCTGGAACCGGGCGATGTCATCACCCTGTCGCTGCCTGACAAGGCCGCCAATACCCGAAGAGCCCGTTCATGGCGCGTGGAATCGGTGGCCGAGGAAGGCTGGATCCGAAGCATCACCGCCGTGTCCCACGATCCGCTGGCGCTGGAGCCACCGCCATGGCCGCCACGCCGATATCGCGCCGCCGCACGCCAGCCGTTGCCGGCGCCGGAAGTGCTGGTGCTGGACGTGCCACGGCTGGCCGACGCGCACGATCCGCAGCGCCCTTGCGTGGCGGCCTTTTCGCGCCCCTGGCCTGGTGCGGTCACCGTGTTGAAGCGGCCCAATGACACACCCACGCCGCTTGATGCGCCGGCGGTCATGGGCGAGCTGCTGGACGATCTGCCCGCCGGACGCCTGTGGCTGTGGCAGCGCGTGCGAGGGGTGCGCGTGAGGCTGTACGGCGGCCAGTTGGAGTCCGTGAACGCGCGACAGCTTTTTGCCGGCCAGAACGCCGCCGCCATCGGCTCCTGGATACTGTCGGACGGCGTTTACACCGGCACGTTCGAAATCGTGCAATTCCGCGATGCCGAGCTGGTGGCGCCGGATGTGTGGCGCATTTCCATGTTCCTGCGCGGCCAGCGCGGCTCCGAGCCGGAGCTTATCACCCATCCCGCCGGCAGCCGTTTCGTGCTGCTCGACGGAGCCTTGGCGCAGCTTAATGGCGCCGGCGTGGCGGACGTCGGCCAGGTGCTGGAGTTGCGCGCCGGGCCTTCCGGTCGCGACGTGACCGACACCACCTGGCGCGATCTGGAGGTGACATTCGCCGGCCGGGGCATGCGGCCGTTGTCGCCGGTGCATTTGCGCCGCCGCAAGCTCCCCGGCGGCGACTGGACATTCGGCTGGATACGCCGCTCGCGAATGCCGGAGGCGGCCGATGCCTGGGGGGCCGCCGATGCGCCGCTGACGGAAGAACGGGAGCGCTATGAAGTGGCCTTGTTTGACGGCCCCACGGAAATCCGCCGCTGGCAGGTGGACGCGCCCGAAGCCGTCTGGACGGCGTCGCAACAGGCGGCGGATTTTCCTGCCGGCCTGCCCGCGCGCATCACCCTGCGCGTGGCGCAGATCTCCCCGGTTTACGGCCCCGGCGCATGGGCCGAACGCACGTTCGATGCATGAGGTGAATGGAAATGACGGACACCACCCCGAAACTGCACCTGCCGCTCATCGCCGCGCAGCAGGCGCAAAAGCACGTGACCCACAACGAGGCGCTCACCACGCTGGATGCGCTGGTGCAGGCGAGCGTGAAGGATCGTGACCTGAACGCGCCGCCCGCCAGCCCGGTGGAAGGCGATATCTACATCGTCGCCGCCTCCGCTTCTGGCGATTGGGCCGGGCACGAAGGTGAGCTGGCCGAGTTCAGGAACGGCGGATGGGTGTTCCACGCCCCGCGCGAAGGCTGGCGCGTGTGGGTGGAAGACGAAGACAAGCTGCTGGCCTTCGACGCCGCGGCCTGGGTGAACGTCACCGGCGGCGTGCAATCGCTCAACCCGGCCGATGGCGGCAAGGTGGGCATCAACACCACCGCCGACGCCACCAACCGCCTGGCGGTGAAGTCCGATGCCGTGCTGTTCAGCCACGATGATGTCACCCCTGGCAACGGCTCGGTGCAGTTCAAGATCAACAAGGCTGCTCAGGACAAGACGGCCAGCCTGCTATTCCAGGACGACTGGTCCGGCCGCGCCGAAGTCGGCCTGATCGGCAACGACGATTTCACTTTCAAGGTCAGCGCGGATGGCGCCACCTGGCACGTTGGCATCGTCATTGACGGGGGCAGTGGCGCGGTGCGGTTCCCCTCCGGCGGCGTGCGTGAACAACTTTCCGCCGACCGGGCCTATTACGTGAACGCCGCCACCGGCTCCGATGCAAATGATGGGCTAGACCCCTCCAGGCCGTTCAAGACCATCCAGAAGGCCGTCGATGTGACCGCCTCGCTGGATCTGGGCATCCATGACATCATGATTCATGTGGCCGACGGCATGTATGACGAGATGATCACGCTCAAGCCCTTTATCGGCGGCGGCTCGATCACCATCAGGGGAAACCCGGCCAACCCGCAGAATGTTCATGTTCGGAGCGGCAGCGCCGTGTTCCGCAACCAGGAAAGCGCATACAACTGGAAAATCGAACACCTCAAGCTCAGCTCCACGAACGCCGGGGTGTCCCTTGTCGACATGAGGGGAGAAGCCGGCATCACCATCAACGATCTTGTTTTTGCCGGAGATTGCTGGGCTTCTATGAATGTCGTGCGTGGCGCCATGATCAAGATCGATGGTGATTACACCATCGACGGCGGCACCGTATATCGCCACATCCACTGCGAGGAAGGTGCGCTGGTCACCGGCCACGGCAAGACCGTTTCGCTGCTCAATTCTCCATCCTTCACCTCTTCGTTCATTTACGCCGAATCCTCCATCGTGCGCATGACGGGCTTCACCTTCAGCGGAACGGCCAC
>JALVSR010000120.1:0-369 GCA_027024225.1 Hyphomicrobiales bacterium
CGGAAAAAATGAAGGAGGCCACCGGCGATCTGCCGCTGCCTCCGGGTTTTTCCCTCTGAGCTGGAGATCTTAAAGGCTACTGGCGCGAAATGCCTTCCCCATCGCCCGGGGTGTCGATCTTTTGATGCCCGTTCCAGGCTGCCGCGGCGCCGTGCATGAATCCCGAGCCCGGTTCGCCTGGTTTCTCATGCCCAAATGCATGAAGAACCGAAATGCATGAAGATCCCCGGTGCTCCACATCCCTGCTTGCCCTCCGTAGGACAAGGGCCTGGAGCGGGGAACGATCGGCACCGGCCAGCCCTCATGCATGCAAACTGGCATTGCCGCGCGTTCGCGCGCTTCCTCGGCGTCTTGACGCCGATGATGGTG
>JALVSR010000120.1:379-26263 GCA_027024225.1 Hyphomicrobiales bacterium
CCGCGCCCCCGCCCACCCCCCAAATTGTCAAAAACAAGGGCTTGAGCGGGGACGCGGGGCGGCTTGCACCGGTCATCCTTTATGCAGCTTGGTATGAGCCGGAGACCCTGAAGGCCACCTGCCGCTCCTCGCGTGCCCAGCCCTCGACCGGACGAAGGGGGACGAAGCGGCTTGCACTGGCCAGCTCTTACGCCACCTGGCATTGCCGCGCGTTCGCGCGCTTCCTCGGCGTCTTGACGCCGATGATGGTGTTGAATGGTCGTGTCACGGAGACTTGGCGCGGGTATCGTTCGCCGTGCACAAGGGGCGCGGGGCCAGCTCTTCTCTCTATCCGTCCTCGGATGATCAGTGCACACGGTTTTCCGCATGCGGGCTGTCCAGCGAAAAGGCCGGGATCTCCACCATGAAATGCTCGCCGGTATCGGTTTCCATTTCGTAGAATCCGCGCATGAAGCCGCTGGGAGCGCGCAGCGGCGTGCCGGAAGTGTATTCGAACTTCTCTCCGGGCCGCAGAATGGGCTGCTCGCCTACCACGCCCGCGCCGCGCACCTCCGTCGTCTGCCCCTGTGCATCGGTGATGATCCAGTGGCGTGTGCGCAAGATCACCGTTTCCTGACCCAGATTCGTTATTTCCACGTGATAGAGCCAGACAAAGTAATTGTTGTCGGGGTCGGACTGATCGGCGCGGAATTCCGGCCGAACGCGCACACGAATGCCGCGGGTGATTTTCTCGAAGATGTCCTTGGCGCCAGGTGTGCGCTCCCTTGTGCCGCTCGTTCTCATGCGCGCCTCTTTCCCAGAAAGCCGAACCGCCACAAACGCGCGGTTGCCTGCAGCCGGAAACAGCCTAACGCATAATCTGCCCGAGTCTAAGGGGGTTTTCATCAGCCGGCGAGGCGGCTCCGCCGTGCCACGGCGGACCTTAAGACACACGGAGGCATGGGTTCGGCCTGAGGCGTGTTCAGCGCTGACACCCGGGACAAAAAAACGTGCTGCGGCCGGACTGGACGATGCGCCTGATGACGCCGCCGCAGCCTTCGCGCAAACAGGGCTCGCCCTCCCGCCCGTAAACGAGGAATTTCTGTTGAAAGCCGCCTTCCCTGCCATCCGCCCGACGGTAGTCGCGCAAGGTGGAGCCACCGGCGCGAATGGCCTCTTCCAGTATCTGTTTTGTTGCCACCACCAGTCGCTCCACCCGCTGCGTCGGCCGGCCGGAGGGGCTCAGCGAGCGCGCCATGCGCCTTGGCGAAATACGTGCGGCGAACAATGCCTCGCAGGCATAGATGTTGCCGATGCCCGCCACCACGTGCTGATCCAGCAGCACGGCTTTCACCGGCGCCGCCCGCCGCGAGAGCTCGCGCGCCAGATACGCGGCGTTGAAATCTTCCGACAATGGCTCAGGGCCCAGGCCGCGCAGCATGGGGTGGGTCGCCGGGTCTTCCGTCAGGTCGAAGAACCCGAAGCGGCGCGGATCGGCATAGACCACGCGCGCGCCGTCATCGAACTCCATGATCAGGTGATCATGCGGGGCCGGTTCCGGGGCGCTGGCGGGCTGGAAGTAGAATTCGCCCAGCCCCTGCGGCTGCCCCGCCGAAGCATCGGGCGGAAAAACGGTGAAGCGCCCGCTCATGCCCAGGTGCGAGATCATCCACAGGCCGCCGGAAAGCCGCCAGAGCAGAAACTTCGCCCGGCGTGAAAGTGCCTCCACCCGCCGCCCCGTGACCTGCTGCACGAAACCTTCCGGCCAGGGCAGGCGCAAATGCTTCTCGGAGATGCGCACCCGCCTGATGCGCTTGCCCTCCACCGCCGGCGCCAGCCCGCGGCGTACGGTTTCCACCTCCGGCAACTCAGGCATCAGGCGGCCTCCCCGCGCGCCTTCTGCGCGGCCAGACGCTGTTCGCGGTAGAAAACGAACATTCCGGCGGCCGCCACGATGAGCGCGCCGATGACGGTTGGCACGTCCGGCACATCGCCGAACCACAGCCAGCCGATAAGCACCATCCAGATCATCTGGCTGTAGGCGAAGGGAGCCAGCAGCGAGGCATCGGCGCGGCGGTGCGCCTCCGTCAGCAGCACGTGGCCGAAAGTGCCGGCGAAGCCCATCCACACCAGCCCGGCCCACACCCCGGCGCTGGAAGGCACCTCGGTACCGGTGGCCAGCAGCGGCAGCCCCAGCACGCCGGCGATGAGCGAGGCCCAGAAAACGGAGGCGAAGGGATTGTCGCGCCCTCCCACCTTGCGCGTGAGCACCTGGTAGAAGGCCAGCGTGAAGGCCGCGGCGATGGAAAACAGCATGGCCGGGTGAAAGGCCCCCGTGCCCGGCCGCATGATGATGAGCACCCCGGCGAACCCCGCCAGCACCGCCGCCCAGCGCCGCCAGCCCACCCGCTCGCCCAGCACGAAGGGCGAAAGCGCGCAGACGATGAGCGGCGCGGCGAACAGGATGGCGGAAGTGACCGCCAGTTGCAGGTAACGCACGGCCATGAAGTTGAAGAAGGTGGCCCCCAGCATGAACACTCCGCGCATGAATTGCAGTTTCGGGTGATGGCTGCGCCAGAAGCCGGGCCCGGCCAGCCAACGGCCGGCGATGATGATGAACAGCGTGCCGAACAGGTAGCGCCCGAAGGTGACCTCGCCGATGGATATGAACTGCCCCAGCCACTTGGCGGTGGAATCCAGCGTCGCGAACGTGGCGAAGGCGCCCAGCATGAGCAGGATGCCGGACAGGGTGGAATAGCTGTTGCCCGCGGCCCTGAACATCAATCTTCCCCGGGAAGTGCACTAGCGTGCATGATCAAGAAAAAACGCGCACAGGCTCACCTTGCCCGCAGCCAATGTCAAGCGTGTCATGAGGGGCAGAGGGGCGCACATGCATTGACCACTGGCAAGGCGGCAAATCGCGCCCATCTGTATAGTGACAAGTGCGAAACAGCACGAGGGAGGCGTCCATGAAGTTCAAGACCATCTGGATTGCCGTGGCGGACGGCGCAAGAGCACGTTTCTATCGCAGCAATGCCGGCGGCACGCGCATCGAGCCGGCGCTGGATTTCGAGCTGGTGGCCGACAGGCGGCCCAGCCGCGAGCTGGTTACCGACAGGCCGGGCCGCACCAAGGACCGCATGGCGCACGGCCGCCACGCCATGGAACCTTCCACCGATCCGCACGTGCACGAACAGCAGGCCTTCGCGCAGAAGGTGGCGGAGCTGCTGGATGAACACCGCGCCAGCAACGACTTCGACGAGCTCGTCGTGGTCGCGCCGCCGAAGATGCTGGGATATTTGCGCGAAGCCATGCCCGCCCCCTTGCGCAAGATGATCCGTCGCGAAGAGCCGAAGGATCTGACCCGACTGGATCCCAACAAGCTGCCCGAACGCCTGCGCGAACTTGTATAGGCTCGGGCCCCGCAGCCACCCCGCACATGACGCGGCGGCATGGAATGCCTCATGACATGACGCCATGTGCTGGTGTGGAAAATGCTTCTTGTCGGGCCCCGCCCGCGAGAAGTCGGCGCCATTTTTGCGAAAGAATCCTCGGCTTTACGCCTTTCATGACCCCTGAATCATGGATCCCGGTCGATGCGCCCCGGCAAGGGGGGTTGCGGGGGGCTGCCTTGGCCGGCAAAATGGGGCGTCATGCAATGGCTCCGTCATTCCACGTCAGATGCGTCCTTGCCACGGCATCCGGTGTTGGTCACGCCGCCGGCGCTGGCGCTTGTCCTGTCTCTGGTCATGCCCCGGCATGCCACGTTCTGGCTGGCCCTGTTGTTGCTGTCCACCGTGGGGCTGAGCCTTGCGCAGCTGGCCTTGCTGCCGGTGTGGAAAACCGCCTTCGCCCGGCGGGCCATGCCCGTTGGCCTGGGGCTGGCGGGGGCGATGCTCGCGAGTCTGTCAATGCCCCTGTCCGTGGGATTGCTGATGGTGATGGTGGTGCGGCTGTTCACGCCGCTTGCCCTGGGCAAATATTCGGGCGGAACGCAATACTTCCGGGATTTTCCGGTGGTGGAGGTGATGCTGATGCTGGCCACCGTGCTGGCGCTGGCGCGTGGGAGCGGCGCATGAACCGGCAAGGGCGTCATGAGGCGCGCGGCCCCGGAACGATGCAAGGTTGCGCAAGGGTTGACCGGTGATACCGCCCCGCACCCCCACCCAAGCCCTTGTCTTTCGGAATTTGGGGGATGGGAACGCGGGCGATGGAAGGCTTTTTGGGCATTTCGGGATAACCGGCGCTCGCGGACATGGGAGATGGAGGCCGAATACCCCGCCTCGCGGCTCTGAGGCGAAAACCTTTCGCAACGACATGCTCCGCCCATTGCGCGGCCATTGCGCCGCCGCTCCCGAAAAGATCATGAAGCCGCGGAAATGGGCCCAAGAAGCTGTTCCGCCCTTCTCCGGGCGGCATGACCGTTCGGCGGAAAGGCCGCAGAAATCTTCGGCGGGGACCGTGTTCCCGGAGCACGGTGGAAGGCCTCCATCCACCCGCCGTGAGGGCGGGCCGGCCCCACCTTGTGCGAGGTGATGGCTACGGCGCGTCAGAAGTGATGAAATCCGTTTTCGCGCGCCACCTCGTGGAAGGGACGCACGGCCCGCGCGCCCATCTGCTGGATGATCTCCGCCGCCGCCATGGCGCCCACCCGCGCCGCGTCCGGAAGCTCAAGCCCGCGCGAATATCCGGCCAGGAAGCCGGCGGCGAACAGGTCGCCCGCGCCGGTGGCGTCCACCACCTTCTTCACCGGGTGCGCCTCTATCACGTGCACGTCATCGGGCAGGGCGATGACCGATCCGGCGGCCGAGCGCGTCAGCACCGCCAGCGGGCAGTCCCTGCGCACCGCGTGCATGGCGTCGTTGAAATGCTTCACTTGGTAGAGCGACTTTATCTCCGCCTCGTTGGCGAACAGGATGTCCACCGAGTTGCGGATGAGCTCGAGGAAGCTCTCGCGGTGCCTGTCCACGCAGAACGAGTCGGAGAGCGACAGCGCCACCTTGCGCCCCGCCGCGCGGGCGATTTCGGCCGCCTTGACGAAGGCCTCCTTCGCCGCCGGCGGATCCCACAGATAGCCCTCCAGGTAGGTGATGGCGGAATTCTTCACCAGCTCTTCGTCGATGTCCTCCGGAGATAGGTTCTGCGCCGCGCCAAGCCAGGTGTTCATGGTGCGCTCGCCATCGGGTGTCACCAGCACCAGGCAGCGCGCGGTGGTGGGACCGTCCGTCGCCGGCGGCGTGTCGAAGTGCGCCCCCGTGGCGCGGATGTCGTGGGTGAACACCCGGCCCAGCTGGTCATCGCGCACCTTGCCGATGAAGGCGGCGTCGCAGCCGAAGGAGGCCAGTGCGGCGATGGTGTTGGCCGCCGAACCGCCCGACTGCTCGATGGTGGGGCCCAGCGCCTCGTAGAGCCGCTCGGCCTGAGCCTCGTCGATGAGCCGCATCGCGCCCTTCACCAGGTCGTGGCGGATGAGAAATTCCTCGTCCACGTGCGCCAGCACGTCGACGATGGCGTTGCCGATGCCCAGCACGTCGAAGCGCGCCCCGTTCTTCGTCATGATACTCCGGCCTCCCCTCGCTCGTGTTTGGTCAAGGCTTCAGTGCGTGTTGCGCAATGCCGTGTCAAGCCATCCTCTTCTGGCGGACGTCCTTCCAGCCGGACGGGATGGATCTCGTTCCCTCCCGTCAGGGTGCAGAGGTATGAGTCATCCGCACAGCGGAAGTGCATGATTTTTTCGCCATCTGCGTCTGCGACAGCTTGCCGCGCCCCTCGATAAGGCGCATATTGAAGCCGTCCCACCTTTTCAGCCCCGCGACAGGGAGGTCGATCCCATGCGGCACGAAGGCAGATTCAACCACGCCAATCCCCTCGATCCAGACATGTTCGGCCTGGCCGACGTGGCCATCTACAACCTCATCCAGCCGGAACTGTTCGAACTGGCGATAGCCCGCAACGAGGGCGTCGTCACCGCGGACGGCGCGCTGCGCGTGCTCACCGGCCAGCACACCGGCCGTTCCGCCAACGACAAGTTCGTGGTGCGCGACGAGCTCACCGAGCACACCGTCTGGTGGGACAACAACGCGGCCATGAGCGAGGAGCACTTCGCCCGCCTGAAACAGGACTTCGTCCGCCACATGCGCGGCAAGACGCTGTTCGTGCAGGATCTCTACGCCGGCGCCGACCCGGACTACCGCATCCGCGTGCGGGTGGTGGCGGAAAACGCCTGGCACGCGCTGTTCATCCGCTACCTGCTGCGGCGGCCGGAATTCGCCGACCTTGCCACCTTCCGCGAGGAGCTCACCGTCATCGACCTGCCCAGCTTCAAGGCCGACCCGGCCCTGCACGGCACCCGCTCCAGCACCGTGATTGCGCTCAATTTCCGCGAGCGGCTGGTGCTCATCGGCGACACCTCCTACGCCGGCGAGATGAAGAAATCCGTCTTCACCACGCTCAACTTCCTGCTGCCGGATCAGAACGTGCTGCCCATGCACTGCTCCGCCAACGTCGGGGAAAAGGGCGATGTCGCCCTCTTTTTCGGCCTCTCCGGCACCGGCAAGACGACGCTGTCCTCCGATTCCACCCGCACCCTCATCGGCGATGACGAGCACGGCTGGTCGGACAACGGCATCTTCAACTTCGAGGGCGGTTGCTACGCCAAGACGCTGAACCTCTCGCCCAAGGCCGAGCCGGAGATATACGCCGCCTGCCGCCGCTTCGGCACGGTGCTGGAAAACGTCGTGCTGGACGATGTGCGCGCGCCGGACTTTTCCGACGACCGCTACACCCAGAACGGGCGGGCCGCCTACCCGCTGCATTACATTCCCAATGCTTCCCGCACCGGCATGGCCGGGCAGCCGGACAACGTGATCTTTCTCACCGCGGACGCCTTCGGCGTGCTGCCGCCCATCGCCCGGCTCACGCCGGAGCAGGCCATGTTCCACTTCCTCTCCGGCTACACGGCCAAGGTGGCGGGCACGGAAAAGGGCGTCACCGAGCCGCAGGCCACCTTTTCCGCCTGTTTCGGCGCGCCCTTCATGCCGCGGCACCCGGCCGTCTATGGCGAGATGCTGAAAGGCCGGTTGCGGCGCACCGGCGCGGCCTGCTGGCTGGTCAACACCGGCTGGACGGGCGGTCCCTATGGCGAGGGCTACCGCATGCCCATCATGGAAACCCGGGCGCTCTTGCGCGCGGCCCTTGAGGGCAGACTCAACGAGGTGCCCACCCGCACCGACCCCATCTTCGGCTTCGAGGTGCCGCTGGAAGTGCCGGGCGTTGACCCGAAGCTGCTCAATCCGCGCGATACCTGGAAAGACCCCGCCGCCTATGACGAGCAGGCGAGGAAGCTGGCCGCCATGTTCAACGAGAACTTCGCCCGCTTCGCCGATCACGTGGACGAGAGCGTGCGCGCTGCCGCGCCGAAGGTGCCGGTCTGATCACGCCCTTTGTGGTTCCGCCGCTTTGCCGGGCGGCTGACACGGTGCGGCAAAGAGTCGCCACCTCGCCCCGGCCCGCAGATTGCGGGCGTATCCGGCTCGGAAAGTGCGCCCGCCAGGCGTGGCTCGCTTGACAAAAGTCAAATGTCCGAACATGAAAACCTTGTAATCCGCCGGCAGGCGGGCTTTTCTGCCCGTCACGGAGTGGGGGAGCGTCATGCCAGTCCTTTCGGCAAGTCAGCCGGTGTGCGTGCACGAACTGTGGACACACTGTCGCAGTTGCGCTCCAGCGATTCCCGAAAAAACAAAAAGTGCTAATATTCACCCACTCCGGGTCGGTGCGTTCGTGCGCGCCGGCGGAAAATGCTTCCGGGGGAAGAAGGGCCGTTCATTGGGGGACTGTGAGCGGCCAGGGAAAATGTCTCTCGGCAACTAAGGGAGAGAGGGAACAATGTCTCTGACCATGAGATGGTTGCAGATGGGGCTGCTGGGCCTTGGCGCCGTGCTGGCGCTATTCATGGCGGCCAATGCGAAGGACGCGCTGTATCAGTTCCACGCGTGGATTTTCTTCGCTGCTGCCGTGCTGGCCTTGTTCTTCATGGCTCGCAACACCATGAGCGGCTCCTACCTGCAGGAAAAAGATACGGAATACATGGACAAGGTGGTGAAGTACGGCATCGTCGCCACCATGTTCTGGGGTGTTGTCGGCTTTGCCGTGGGTGTTTACGTGGCTTCCGAGCTGGCCTTCCCATGGCTGAACTGGGATTTCCCGCTGACCAATTTCGGCCGCTTGCGCCCGGTGCACACTTCCGCCGTGATCTTCGCCTTCGGTGGCAACGCGCTGATCGCCACCTCGTTCTACGTGGTGCAGCGCACCAACCGCGCCAGGCTCGCCTTTGGTAACCTCGCCTGGTTCGTGTTCTGGGGGTATCAGCTGTTCATCGTGCTGGCGGCCACCAGCTATGTCCTGGGCGGCAGCCAGAGCCGCGAATACGCCGAGCCGGAGTGGTACATCGACGTCTGGCTCACCATCGTCTGGGTGGCCTATTTCCTGGTCTTCTTCGGCACGCTGGTGAAGCGCAACGTCTCCCACATCTACGTGGCGAACTGGTTCTACCTCTCCTTCATCGTCACCATCGCCATGCTCCACCTGGGCAACAACCTGGCGCTGCCGGTCTCCTTCTTCGGCACCAAGAGCTATTCGCTGCTTTCCGGCGCGCCGGACGCCATCACCCAGTGGTGGTATGGCCATAACGCGGTGGGCTTCTTCCTCACCGCCGGCTTCCTGGGCATGATGTACTACTTTATCCCCAAGCAGGCCGAGCGCCCGGTCTATTCCTACCGGCTGTCCATCGTGCACTTCTGGGCGCTCATCTTCACCTACATCTGGGCCGGCCCGCACCACCTGCACTACACGGCGCTGCCCGATTGGGTGCAGACGCTGGGCATGGTCATGTCGGTGATCCTGTGGATGCCCTCCTGGGGCGGCATGATCAACGGCCTGATGACGCTCTCCGGCGCCTGGGACAAGCTGCGCACCGACCCGATCCTGCGCATGCTGGTCATCGCGGTGGCCTTCTACGGCATGTCCACCTTCGAGGGGCCGATGATGTCCATCAAGTCGGTGAACGCCCTGTCGCACTTTACTGACTGGACGGTCGGCCATGTGCACTCCGGTGCGCTCGGCTGGGTCGGCATGATCACCATGGGCTCCATGTACTTCCTCATCGCCCGCATGTTCAGCCCCACCGGCCGGCTCTATTCCTACACGCTGGTGAGCTGGCACTTCTGGCTGGCGACGCTGGGCATCGTGCTCTACGCCGCGTCCATGTGGGTGTCGGGCATCATGCAGGGCCTGATGTGGCGCGAATACGATGATCAGGGCTTCCTGGTCTACTCCTTCGTGGAGACGGTGGAGGCCATGCATCCGTATTACGTCATCCGCGCCCTGGGTGGTGGCCTGTACCTGCTGGGTGGCATCATCATGGCCTACAACTTCTACATGTCGGCCAAGGGGCGTGTGCGTGCGGGCGAGGCCGAGCTGGCCCCGGCCACGGCACAGGCTTAATGAGGAGGAGGTAGGCAAATGAAGCATGACAAGATCGAACGCAGTGCCACGCTGCTCCTCATCCTGAGCTTCCTGGTGGTGACCGTTGGTGGCCTGGTGGAAATCATTCCGCTGTTCTGGCTCAACAACACCATCGAGAAGGTGAAGGGCATGCGGCCCTATACGCCGCTGGAGCTGGCCGGCCGCAATATCTACATCCGCGAGGGCTGCTACCTGTGCCACTCGCAGATGATCCGTCCGTTCCGCGACGAGGTGGAACGCTACGGCCACTACTCGCTGGCGGCGGAAAGCATGTATGACCATCCGTTCCAGTGGGGTTCGAAGCGCACTGGCCCGGACCTTGCCCGCGTTGGTGGCAAGTATTCCGACCAGTGGCACGTCCAGCATCTGATCGACCCGCGCGCCGTGGTGCCGGAGTCGGTCATGCCGGGCTATCCGTTCCTCGCCCAGAACGAACTGAAGTTCGACGACATCGCCGATCATCTGCGGACCAATGCCGCGCTTGGCGTTCCCTATGACGAGGACATGATCAAGAACGCCAAGGCGGACCTCATCGCCCAGGCGACCGGCGAGAACACCGAAGGTCTCATCAAGCGTTACGGCAAGGAGCGCTGGGGCAGCGCCACCGAGGTGAAGGCTCGTGACTTCGGCCTGAATGGCAAGGAGAAGATCACCGAGATGGACGCCCTGGTGGCCTATCTCCAGATGCTGGGGACGCTGGTGGACTTCAAGACCTTCGATGTGAAGAACGTCGAGAACCTGAGGTGACGGGGCATGACCTACGAAACGGTGGCAGCCTGGGCCGGAACCTTCGGCACCATACTGGTGGGGCTCTTCTTCATCGGGGTATTGATCTTCATCTTCCGCCCCGGCTCGAAGAAGACCTACGAGGAACTGGCCCGGGTGCCACTGCAGGACGACGACAACGACATCGGGGAACGGAAAAATGGCTGAACGTGAACGCGACGAGGTGACCGGTACCGAAACAACCGGTCACGAATGGGACGGTATCAAGGAGCTGGATACGCCCCTGCCGCGCTGGTGGCTGTGGACGTTCTACCTCACCATCATCTGGGGCATCGGCTACACGCTGGCCTACCCGTCCTGGCCGCTGGTGGAATCCAACTTCAAGGGCTTTCTGGGCACCACCAACCGCATGGAGTTGCATGCGGAACTGAAGGCGGTGCAGCAGGCCCGTGCCGAGAAGCTGGCGCAGCTGGAGAAGCTCTCGCTCGAGGAAATCAAGAAGAACGACGACCTCTTCCAGTTCGCCAACCGCATGGGTGCCACCACATTCAAGCTGCACTGCGTGCAGTGCCACCAGGCCGGTGGCCAGGGTGCCTACGGCTACCCGAACCTGGCCGACGACGACTGGATCTGGGGCGGTACGCTGGAGGCGATCCACTACACCATCACCCATGGCATCCGCTACAATCCGGACACCAACCCGGAAACGCGGGTGTCCGACATGCCCGCCTTCGGCAAGGACCAGATCCTGGAGCCGGCCCAGATCGAGGCCGTGGTCGAATATGTGCTGAAGCTCTCCGGCCAGGAGCATGACGCCAAGAAGGCCGAGGCCGGCCAGCAGGTCTACATGGAAGACGCCGGTTGCAACGGCTGCCATGGCGACAAGGGCGAGGGCATCCAAGAGGTGGGCGGCCCACGCCTGAACGACCAGATCTGGCTCTACGATGGTTCCCGCGAGGGCATCAGGGAGCAGGTCAACAACCCCAAGCACGGCGTCATGCCGGCCTGGAAGGGCAAGCTGGACAAGGCCACCATCAAGGCGCTCACCATCTACGTCCACTCGCTGGGCGGTGGTGTCGGTTCCTGATCGACCTGCAGGCAGCGACGAAATTGGCGGGGATGCACTGGCATCCCCGCTTTCTCGTTTCACATTGGAAAAAAGCCTTCAAGCGCGTCATTCTGCCATCTGGCCTTGCGCGACATAATGAGAAATAACCGCCCGACAGAGGCGGCATTACAACGAGTTGAGTGTACATCTGCTTTGCTTCATATAAGATTCTGAAAAATTGGAATGGCAGAAAGGGAACGAGGGGGAAACGTTCTGCCCGGATGGGCCACAGCAGGCCAAGCCAACCGCAACATGAGAGTGGAACAATGGTTCAGGTCGTCGACACCCTGAAGCGCGAGACAGCCGAGACGAAAAAGCCCGAAAAGAAACAGTCGATGTACCAGGCCCGCGAGAAAATCTTCCCGCGGGCCATATCCGGGCGGTTTCGTAAACTGAAATGGACGCTGGCCACCCTGTTCATGGGCATCTACTTCATCCTGCCCTGGATCCGCTGGGACCGTGGCCCCGGCGCCCCGGACCAGGCCGTGCTCATCGACTTGCAGCACCGCCGGTTCTACTTCTTCTGGATCGAGATCTGGCCGCAGGAGTTCTATTACGTCGCTGGCCTGCTCATCCTCGCCGCCATCGCCCTGTTCATCGCCACCGCCATGGTGGGCCGCGCATGGTGTGGCTATGCCTGCTGGCAGACGGTGTGGACGGACCTGTTCATGCTGGTGGAGCGCAAGATCGAGGGTGACCGCAACGCCCAGATGCGCCTGGACAAGGCCCCCTGGAACGTCGAGAAGATCCTCAAGCGCGGGCTGAAGCACCTCGTCTGGGCGTTCATCTCGTTCTGGACGGCCTTCACCTTCATTCTCTACTTCGGCAATGCGCCGGACGTGGCCTACTGGTTCTTTACCGGCCAGGCGCCCTCCGTGGCCTATTCCACCGTCGCTATCATGGGCTTCATCACCTACCTGTTCGCCGGCCACATGCGTGAGCAAGTGTGCATCTACATGTGCCCCTGGCCACGCATTCAGGGCGCCATGGTGGACGAGGACACGCTCATCGTCACCTACAACGATTGGCGCGGCGAGCCGCGCGGGTCGAAGCGCGATCACAAGAAGCACCCGGAAGTGCAGTTCGGCGACTGCATCGACTGCGGCTGGTGCGTGCAGGTGTGCCCAACCGGCATCGACATCCGCGATGGCCAGCAACTGGCCTGCATCACCTGCGCCCTGTGCATCGACGCCTGCGACCAGGTGATGGAGAAGATCGGCAAGCCGAAGGGGCTGATATCCTACTCCTCCGCCCGCGCTTATGAGCTGATGACCACCGGCAAGATGAAGCAGGCGGAGTTCGGCTGGCGCAATTTCATCCGCCCGCGCACCATCGTTTACCTGGTGGTCTGGACGCTGGTGGCCACGGCCATGCTGGTGCACCTGAGCACGCGCGACCGGCTGCAGGTGAATGTCATTCACGACCGCAACCCCATGTTCGTGCAGCTCTCCACGGGCGAGATCCGCAACGCCTACACCGTGCGCGTGCTGAACATGCAGCTGGAGCCGCGCACTTTCCGCATCCGCATGGATGGGCTGGAGCACGGCAAGATGCGCATCCTCGGCTTCGACAAGCCGCCGGCGCGCGAGTTCACCTTCACGGTGAAGGGCAACAAGGCCCGGGCGCTGCGCGTGTTCGTGACGGTGCCGAAGGACAAGCTGAAGTCCAGGCGCGAGGAGTTCACCTTCATCATTGAGGCGCTGGACAAGGACGGCCGGGTGGTGGAGACCGCCGCCAACGAAGCGGTGTTCGAAGGCCCCGCCCCGCGCCGCTGAAGCAATATGCGCGGGCGGATGCACCGCAAAAGGTGCGTCCGCCCGCCATTTGTGCCAAGATATTCGCTGCGAGAAAGGTCTGAACGGCAGGAACCATGGCACAGGCACAAAAGGAATTCCGCCTTACCGGCAAACACGTCCTGGCAATGCTCATTGCCTTTTTCGGCGTGATTTTCGCCGTTAACGGCTACCTGATATACCTCTCGCAAAAGAGCTGGACGGGACTGGTGCCGGGCAATGGCTACGAGGCCTCCAAGAGCTACAACCGCGAAGCCGCCCGTGCGCGGGCCATCCTCGCCAAGGGCTGGCAGACTAAAGTGCTGGTGCCGAAGGACGGCCGCATCATCATCCAATTGCGCGACAGGCAGGGCCGCGCGGTGACGGGTCTGAAGGCCACCGCGCAAGTGCGGCGCCCGGTGGGCACCGCCGATGACACCCGCCTGACCTTCAGGGAAACAAGGCCCGGTGATTACGTGGCCACAACGCCCTTGGCGCCAGGCGCCTGGCGCATGGAGGCGCGCTTTACCCGCGGCGGCGAGCTGCAATGGCGCGCCTCGGCCGAGTTCGTGGTGCCCGAGAAGTGATGCATCACGCCGCGGGGCCGCTCGCGCGGCTTGAACCTTTCGAGGTGATCCCATGAGCTGCTGTGGCATGAGAGGCGAGGAAACCGGCGGCACGGTTGGCAGCGCCGCCCTGTGGGCGCGCCGGCTGAAGGACGGCGCTTATGAGCTCACCCTTTCCGTGCCCGGCATTCACTGCGCCGCCTGCATCAGCACCATCGAGAAGGGGCTGAAGGAAATCCCGGAGTTGGAAGAGGGCCGGGTGAACTTCACCCTGCGCCAGGTGCGCGTGCGTTGGAAGGACGAGAACTTCGACCCCGACGTGGTGGTGCAGAAGCTGGCCGAGCTGGGCTATGAATCCCGCCCTTTCGACCCCGAGGCCGCCGGCTTCGCCCGCGACGACGCCGAGGCCCGCGAGCTGTTGCGCGCGCTTGCCGTGGCCGGCTTCGCGGCGGCCAACATCATGATGCTCTCCATTTCCGTCTGGGCCGGGGCGGAAGGCGCCACGCGCGACTTCTTCCACTGGGTTTCCGCCGCCATCGCCATTCCCGCCGTGCTGTATGCCGGGCGGCCCTTTTTCCGCTCCGCCTGGGCGGCGCTGAGCCAGGCGCGGCTGAACATGGACGTGCCCATCTCGCTGGCCGTGCTCACGGCGGTGTTCATGAGCCTCTACCAGACGGCCAATTCGCAGGAACACGCCTATTTCGACGCCGCAACATCCTTGCTGTTCTTCCTGCTCATCGGCCGTTATCTCGATCACCAGATGCGCGCGCGCGCCAGAAGCGCGGTTACGCAGCTCATGGCGCTTTCGGCCGAGGGTGCGACCGTCATCGACAAGGATGGCAAACAGCGCTTCCTGCCCATTTCGGCACTGAAGCCGGGCATGTTGGTGCGGGTGGCGCCGGGCGAACACATACCCGTCGATGGCATCGTCGAGGAAGGGCGCTCGGACGTGGATATCTCCATCATCACCGGCGAGTCGAACCCCGAGCGCGTGGAGCCGGGGCAGAAGGTCTATGCCGGCGCGCTCAACCTCACCGGTCCGCTCACCATCCGCCTCATGGCCGCGGGCGAGGATACCTTCCTGGCCGAGATGATCCGCCTCATGGCCGCGGCCGAAAAGAGCCGCTCGGCCTACGTGCGCCTGGCCGACCGCCTGGCCGGATACTACGCCCCGGCGGTGCACCTCGCCGCCGGCGCCACGCTGGCGGGCTGGCTCTATGTTACCGGGTTCAACTGGCCCGTTTCGCTGCTGCACGCCATTTCCGTGCTCATCATAACCTGCCCCTGCGCGCTGGGGCTGGCGGTGCCGGCGGTGCAGGTGGTGGCCGCGGGCGTGCTGTTCCGCTTCGGCGTGATGGTGAAGGATGGCGGCGCGCTGGAAAAGCTGGCCGAGGTGGACACGGTCATCTTCGACAAGACCGGCACCCTCACGCTGGGCAAGCTGCAACTGGTGGATACCGGCCCGGTTTCCACCGAGGCTCTTTCCGTGGCCGCCGGGCTGGCGCTGGGCTCGGCGCACCCCTTGTCGAAGGCCATCGTGGAGGCGGTGCAGGAGCGTGATATCGCGCCCGCCGTCGTCACCAACGTGCGGGAGCTGCCGGGCCGCGGCCTTTCCGGCACATGGCAGGGGCGGCAGGTGAAGCTGGGCTCGCTGGACTTCTGCGGCGCCGATGAAAGCGACGTGCGCCAGCCGGACATGCCGCACCTGGCGCTGGCCATCGAGGGCAGAAGGCCGGTCATTTTCGCTTTCGCAGACACGCTGCGCCCGCACGCGAAGGAAACCATCGCGCGGCTGAAGCAGATGGGCTGCAAGGTGGAGCTGCTCTCCGGCGACCGCGAAGGCCCGGTGCGCGCCGTGGCGGAGCAGGCGGGCATAGAAACCTGGCGCGCGGGCTGCTCGCCGCAGGAAAAGCTCGCCTACGTGGAAGGGCTGGCCAATGCGGGTGCGCATGTGCTCATGGTGGGCGATGGCATCAACGACGCGCCCGCCCTGGCCGCCGGGCATGTTTCCATGGCGCCATCAACCGCCAGCGACATCGGCCGCACCGCCGCGCAGCTGGTGTTCCTGTCCGAATCCCTGCAGCCGGTCTGGTTCACCATGCACGTGGCGCGCCGCGCCCGCAGGCTGATGTTGCAGAACTTCGCGCTGGCCATCATCTATAACGTCGTGGCGGTGCCGGTGGCCATGCTGGGCCACGCCACGCCGCTGTTTGCCGCCATCGCCATGTCGGCCTCGTCCATCGTGGTGGTCAGCAACTCGCTGCGGCTGAACCTCGTCGGGCGGCGGCTGGCCGGGGCTACGCTGCGCACGGGCGATGCGGCGCACGAGGATCAACCGCAAGCGCGGAGGAAAGCGGCATGAACGTTCTGGTATTCCTGGTGCCCATCGCGCTGTTCATGGGCCTCCTGGGCCTTGGAGCCTTCATCTGGTCGCTGAAATCCGGCCAGTACGAAGACCTCGACGGCGAGGCCCTGCGCATCCTGGACGATGACGATGACAAGCCGCTGCCGCCGAAGAAATGAGCTGGCGCGGCGCCCCCGCACCTGCCGATGACCACACGGAGCCCGGCCCATGGCCACCCTGCTGCTCTCACACCCCGCCTGCCTCGAACACCGCGTGCCGCCGGATCACCCCGAGTCGCCCGCGCGCCTGAAGGTCATCGAGCAGATTCTCGCCAACGATGCTTTCGAGGGCCTGCTGCGCGAAGAGGCCCCCGAAGCGGAAATGGAGCATTTGCTGCTGGCGCACGATGCCGGGCTTATCGAGGCCCTGCGCGAGCACATACCGGAAGAGGGTCTGCGTCCGCTGGATGCCGATACCTGGCTCTCGCCGGGCAGCTGGCAAGCCGCCCTGCACGCCGCGGGCGCGGCCGTGCGCGCGGTTGAGGCCGTGGCCAACCGCGAGGCGGAAAACGCCTTCTGCGCCATCCGCCCGCCGGGGCATCACGCGGAGCGCCACAAGGCTATGGGATTCTGCCTGTTCAACAACGCCGCCATCGCCGCGCGCTACCTCACCGAAGAGCTGGGCGCGGAGCGCGTGGCCATCGTCGATTTCGACGTGCACCACGGCAACGGCACGCAGGACATCGTGTGGGACGATCCGGACATCATGTATTGCTCCACGCACCAGCACCCGGCCTATCCCGGCACCGGCCAGGCCACGGAAACCGGCGCGCACGGCAACGTGGTCAACTGCCCCCTGCCGCCGCAGTCCGGCAGCCAGCAGTTCCGCGAGGCCATGCGCACGCGCATATTGCCCGCGCTGGATGATTTCGCGCCGGAGTTCCTCATCATCTCCGCCGGGTTCGATGCCCACGCCGCCGACCCGCTGGCGGAAATGAACCTGCGGGAAGAGGATTATGCCTGGGTCACCATGCGGCTGATGGAGCTGGCGGCGCGGCACGCGGGCGGGCGCATTGTCTCGGTGCTGGAGGGCGGCTATGACCTGAAGGCGCTGGCGGCGTCCGTGGCCGTTCACGTGAAGGTGCTGATGCAGGGAGGCGGCGATGAGTGAACAACAGCAGGGCAAGCCGGTGGAAGAGATGAGCTTCGAGGAAGCCATCGCCGAGCTGGAGCGCATCGTCGAGCGGCTGGAGCGCGGGCAGGTGCCGCTTGCCGAATCCATCGCCATCTACGAGCGCGGCGCGGCGCTGAAGAAACGCTGCGAGACGCTGCTGAAGGAGGCGGAAATGCGCATCGAGAAAATCGTGCTCAACGAACAGGGCGAACCGGTGGGTGCCGAGCCGCTGGATCCGGATGCCGCTGGCTGAATGCATCGCATGAGGTTTGCTCTGGCAGAGAGAAGCGCCAATGGCGGCATTTCGCCATTGGCGCTTCTTTGCCATTCTTTTTCCGTTCATCCGGCTGTCAAGGGCGCGAAGCGCCGCCTTCGGCGGGCAGGCCCCTTGACAGCCGGATGAACGGGAAACAGTAGGCAGGTTTTACGGCATGAGCACCAAGGTTCGGCTGGACAGGTTGTTGGTGGAGCGCGGCCTGGCGCCCACGCGCTCGCGCGCGGCCGACGCCGTGCGCCGCGGCGCGGTGCGGGTGAACGGCAAGGTGGCCAGCAAGCCCGGCCAGGTGGTGGCGGAAGATGCCGACATAACGCTTGCCGACCCGGCCGCCGGTTACGTTTCCCGCGCCGCCCTGAAACTGCTGGCGGCGATTGCGGCCGAGCCGGAATTCGCCCGCGTCATCGGTGGTGCCATTTGCGCCGATATCGGCGCCAGCACCGGCGGGTTCACGCAAGCGCTGCTGGAGCACGGCGCGGCAAGGGTGTTCGCCGTGGACGTGGGGCATGATCAGCTGCACCCATCGCTGCGGCAGGATGCGCGCGTGGTGGTGCTGGAGGGGCTGAACGCGCGAGAGCTCACGCGCGAGCACATCCCGCAGCCGCCCGAAATCATCGTCTCCGATGTTTCCTTCATCTCGCTGAAAAAGGCCCTGCCCGCCGTCCTTGAGCTGGCCGCGCCCGGCGCATGGCTGGCCGCGCTGGTGAAGCCGCAATTCGAGGCCGGGCCGGAGCACGTCGGCAAGGGCGGCGTGGTGAAGGATGCAAGCGTGCGCGAGCGGGTGCTGGCGGACATCGCGGGCTGGCTGGAAGAGCGCGGCTGGCGGGCGGTGCGCACGCTCCCCTCTCCCATCACCGGCGCGGACGGCAACGTGGAATACCTGCTGCTGGCGCGGAAGAATTGACTCGTCATACCGGCGGAAGCCGGTATCTCGTGCGGTAACTTCTGAAGCAGATGGCCCGGGATTCCGGCTTCCGCCCAGTGATGTCCAAGGAAAGTTGCGTTGAAATAAGAAAAGGGAATGATTTACAATCGGTTGCCTCCAATAACAGAGGAAGGGGCTTTTGCAAGTGGTTCCCTTTTTTGTCATCCCCGCGAAAGCGGGGATCCATAAGTGAATCAGTAACTTACTGGATTCCCGCTTGCGCGGGAATGACGAGTTTTGATGGCGTCTGAAGTTTTCTTGGACACCAATGGGCATCCGCCGGAATGACGAAAAAGCCTTGGCCTGCCTCAGCCCCCTTCCGCCGCCCGCGCCTCCGCGATGGCCTCGTCGATGGCGCGGCCCAGCTTGTCCACCAGCTCGTCCAGGTGCGCCTCTTCCATGATGAAGGGTGGGGCCAGCAGCACGTGATCGCCGCTGAACCTGTCCGCCGTGCCATGCATGGGGTAGCAGATCAGCCCGTGTTCCATGGCCTTGGCTTTTATGCGCCCGGCCAGCTGCCAGTGCGACGGAAACGGCTGTTTCGTTTCCCTGTCCGCAACCAGCTCCAGCCCGCGGAACATGGCCCGGCCGCGGATATCGCCGATGTGCGGATGCTCGCCGAAGCGCTCCCGCAACCGCGCCAGCAATTTCTCGCCCATCTCGCGCGAGCGCTCCACCAGCCGCTCCTCGTCGAACACCTTCAACACCGCCGCGCCCGCCGCGCACGCCGTGGCGTGGCCCACGTAGGTGTGCCCATGCGCGAAGGCGCCGGAGCTTTGCTCGATCTCGCGCAGGATCTCCTCGCGCACCATCATCGCGCCAATGGGCTGGTATCCACCACCCAGCCCCTTCGCCAGCGTGATGATGTCCGGCACGAAGTCATCCTGCTCAAAGGCGAACAGCGAGCCGCAGCGGCCCATGCCGCACATCACCTCGTCGATGATCAGCAGCACGCCATACTTGTCGCAGATTTCGCGAATGCGGCGGAAATAGCCCGGCGTCGGCTCTGCCGCGCCCAGCGTGGCCCCCACCACCGTTTCGGCGATGAAGGCGAACACCCGCTCCGGCCCGATGTCCAGGATGGCATCTTCCAGCGCGCCTGCCACGCGCTCGGTATATTGCTCCACCGTCTCGTGCGGCCTGCGCCAGCGATACTCGTAGCACGGCACGATCTTGCGCGCGGTGGGCATGAACAGCGGCGCGAAGGGATTCTTCGACGGGTAGCGCCCGCCAAGGACAGGCGTGCGGCCCGAAATGGACATGGTGCCGATGGTGGAGCCATGATAGCTCTGCCGCCGCGAGATGATGTGATCGCGCGTTCCCTCGCCGCGCTCCACCTGTATCTGCCTCGCCAGCTTGATGGCTGCCTCGTTGGCCTCCGAGCCGCCGGTGAGGAAGAACACCCGCCACTCGCCTCCCGGCGCGCGCTCGGAGAGCATGTGCGCCAGCTCCTCCGCCGCCTCGTTGGTGAAAAAGGCCGTGTGCGCGAAGGGCATCTTTTCCAGCTGGCGGCGGATTTCGGCAATCACCTTCGGGTGGCCGTGGCCCAGGCAGGACACCGCCGCGCCGCCGGAAGCGTCGAGATACGCCTTGCCGGTGTCATCGAAGATATACACGCCCTCCGCCCGCACCGCGCGGGGCAGGGCGGAACGCAGGCTGCGGTGCAATACGTGGGTGGGAACGGGCACAGGCATGGCGTTTTTCGCCTCGTGCTACGTGATGAAAGGGAAAGGTTGCGTTCGTCGCGTTCGCATCGGGAAGGTTCAGGTCCGGCATTTGCTGTAAACCGGCCCCTTGTGAACATGCGACATTCTATCGCAGCCATCAGTGGATACAAGCCCGAAAATGATCATGAACATGTTCGTGGCGAAAGGGGCGGGAAGGGACATCTGCAATCTGTTGGCATCAGCCCGCCGCCCGCCAGTCGCCCAACACCGCCTGCACCAGCGCCAGCGCCGCCACGCCGGCGGTGTCCGCCCGCATGATGCGCGGGCCGATGCGGATGGCGTGCACGAAGGGCAGGCGGCGCAGCATCTCGCGCTCCTCCACTGAAAAGCCGCCTTCCGGGCCGATGAGCACCGCCAGCGGCCCCGGCTCGACCTGCCGCAGCGCCTCGATGGGATCGGCGATGGGCGCGGCCTCGTCGCAGTAGATGATGCGCCGCGCATCATCCCACTCGCGCAGGACCTTTCCCAGCGGCTCGGCCTCCAATACCTCGGGTACGAAGACGAGGTTGCACTGCTCCGCCGCCTCGATGGCATTGGCCAGCAGCTTCTGCCGGTTCACCTTGCGCACCACCGTGTGCTGGGTGATGACGGGCCTGAGCCGCCGCGCGCCCATCTCGGTGGCCTTCTGCGCCACGAAGTCCATGCGCGCGGATTTGAGCGGCGCGAACAGGTAGTCGATATCCGGCGGCGGCGAAGGCTCGGCCAGCTTCTCGAAACAGCGCGCCGTGCCTGCCTTTTTCTTAAGCTCGGCAATTTCGCAAAGCCATTCGCCATCGCGCCCATTGAACAGCCGCACGGCATCGCCCGCGTTCAGGCGCATGACGTTCTTCAGGTAATGCACCTGCGGCGCTTCCAGCGGCGCCTCGCCGCCGGCCGTCAGCGGGCCGGCGTGATACAATCTCGGGATGCGGTGCAGGGCGGGCGTGGCACTCATGGGCGTCTTTTCCATTCCTCGTCATGCGCGGCGAGCAGGAAAACACAAGCACCCGGCAGGCGCAACAGCGTGGCGAAAATGGTGCAATTCCTACGCGCGGAGCCGGCGGAAAAGGTGGAGCAAGAAGAGTGATTGCGCTATATGCTCTAGGCCATGAGCACGCGCCAGCACATACGCGAGCAACGCCCGGCGGATGCCATTCCCACTCACTGGACGGAGCGTTACCTGCCCGATGCCTGGCTGCCCTATGCCCGGCTCATGCGGCTGGAGCGCCCGGTGGGCTGGCAGCTGCTGCTGATACCGGGGCTGTGGAGCGTCACATTGGCGCAGGTGGCCGAAGGCGGCGGCTGGCCCGCCTGGTGGCTGCTGGCCTTGCTGCTCATCGGCAGCGTGGTCATGCGCGGCGCGGGCTGCGTTTACAACGACATCGTTGACCGCGACATCGACGCGAAGGTGGAGCGCACGCGCAACCGCCCGCTGCCATCGGGCCAGGTGAGCCTGAAGCAGGCCGTGGCCTTCATGCTGGCGCTGCTGGCGGCGGGCCTCGTCGTATTGCTTCAGCTCAACCGCCCGGCGCAGGTCGTGGCCGTGGCCTCGCTGGCGCTGGTGGCCATCTATCCGTTCATGAAGCGCGTTACATGGTGGCCGCAGCTGTTTCTGGGCCTCACCTTTAACTGGGCGGCGCTGGTGGGCTGGGTGGCCGTGCGCGGGCGGCTGGAGTGGCCGGCCTTGCTGCTCTATGCCGCAGGCGTGTTCTGGACACTGGCCTATGACACCATCTACGCGCACCAGGATCGCGAAGACGACCTCATTGCCGGGGTCAAGTCCACCGCGCTCAGGCTGGGCGCGGCCACGCGCGAATGGCTCATCGGCTTCTTCGCCGCCACGCTGGCGCTACTGGCGCTGGCGGGTTTCGCGGCGGGTGCGGGCATGTTGTGGTATGCGGGCCTGCTGGCAGCAGGAATGCACGCTGCGTGGCAGGTGCGCACGCTGGACATCGACAATGCCCGGCGCTGTCTGAAGCTGTTCCGCGCCAACCGCGACTTCGGCCTGCTGGTTTTCGCAGGCGCATTGCTGGATACGCTGGCGAAGGGTGCGGGCCTGTATTGACCTGCATTGACCTGTTCTGATGGTGGAAAAAGGCTGGCGCACCGTGCCCTGATAAGGCAGGGTGGGGCAAGGAGTGCGATTTCGCGCGGAAACAACCGGACATCACGGCCATGAACACACGCACCATCACGGTGAAATGCGAGGCCTGCGGCGCTCAAGGGCAGGCGGAAATCAGCGGCATCATGGAGCTGAAGGATGCCCTGCCCAGGCGCTGGAAGCGGCGCATCATCAACCACCGCGCCTACATCCTGTGCGATGTGTGCGGCCACCCGGTACAGTTCACCGGCGGCATCTCGCCCTACCTGCTGGATGCGCTGAACCTGCCGCCCAACGCCACCTGCGACATCGAGGAAATCGACGATTTCAGGGGCGACCCGGACCTCGTGACCTGGCGCCGCTGGCGCCGCAGCAAGGACAGCGGCAAGTAGCGAAAATTTCTCAAGGGGGGTTATTCTTTTTGCAAAGAGAAGCGCCAATGGCGATTTTTCGCCATTGGCGCTTCATTGCCATTTTCTCTCCTCCCGTTGAATGTCAAGGGCGGCCATGGGCCGCCGCGAAGCGGTTTCACCCTTGACATTCAGCGGGAGGAGAGATGCGCGCCGCGCAATTCATGGGGCCAGAGTCTGGGCCGCCTATTCCCCCTCGAACTCCACCAGCGTATGCACCTTCACGCCTTTCTTGCGCAGCCGTTCCGAGCCGCCAAGGTCCGGCAGGTCGATGACGAAGGCCGCCGCCACCAGCTCGCCGCCCGATTCGCGAATGAGGTCGATGGCCGCCTCCGCCGTGCCGCCGGTGGCAATCAGGTCGTCCACCAGCAGCACCTTGTCGCCTTCGCTGATGGCATCCGCGTGCACCTCTATGCGGTCGACGCCGTATTCCAGCTCGTAATCCTTGCCGATGACCTTCCACGGCAGCTTGCCCTTCTTGCGGATGGGCACGAAGCCCCGGCCCAGCTCGTGCGCCACCGCGCCGCCCAGGATGAATCCGCGCGCCTCGATGCCGATGACATAGTCGATGTCCTCTTCCAGGAACGGCCAGATGAGTTCGTCCACCGCCGCGCGCAGGCCGTGCGCGGAGGCCAGCAGGGTAGTGATGTCGCGGAAGATGATGCCCGGCTTCGGGTAGTCGGGAATGGAGCGGATGTATTGGCTGATATCGAAAACCTTGCGGGTGATGCTTTCCATGGATCTGCCCCTCGCGGATGGTTGTCGGCGGAAGAACCCCGCCGCATATCAAGCACCAGAAACGCGCGCTGGCAAGCATGACATCGCGCTTGACACGGCCCCTCGCGCGGGCGGAAGGTGCGGCCCATGGATGCACACTCGAACATGAACGCATCGGGCGGAACGAACCGCACCGGCACGGAACTGGCGGACGTGCTGGAGCTGCTCTCGCGGCTGGTGGGGTTCGACACCGTCAGCCACCGCTCCAACCTGGAGCTGATTGCCTTCGTGGAGGAATATCTCGCGCGTTTCGGCGTGCCCAGCTGGCGCATCGACTTCGGGCCGGAAAAGGCCAATCTGCTGGCCCGCATCGGCCCGGATGCGCCGGGTGGGCTGGTGCTTTCCGGCCACACGGACGTCGTGCCGGTGGAGGGGCAGAAGTGGACTTCCGATCCCTTCACGCTGCGCGTGGAAGGCGGGCGCGCCTATGGGCGCGGCACCACGGACATGAAGGGCTTCATCGCCTGTGCGCTGGCGCTGGTGCCGCAACTCGCCGCAATGGAGCTGAAGCGGCCCATATGGCTGGCCCTTTCCTGCGACGAGGAGGTGGGTTGCACCGGCGTGCGCCCCTTGTTGCGCTGGATGCGGCAGAACGTCCCGCCGGTTCAGGCCGTGTTCGTGGGCGAGCCTTCCGGCATGGAGGTGGTGAGCGCGCACAAGGGCATCACCGTGCTGCGCACGGAAGTGGCGGGGCTGGAGGCGCACGCCAGCTGCACCCACATCGGGGTGAACGCCATTCACGTGGCCGCGCGGTTGATGACGGAAATCGCACAAATCGCCTGGGAGGAACAGCAGCACGGCGACCGCGCGGAAGGCTTCACCCCGCCTCATACTACCCTCAGCGTCGGCGTGGTGAAGGGCGGCATCGCCAAGAACATCATTCCCGGTCAATGCGCCTTCGAGTGGGAAATCCGCTGCCTGCCGCACCAGCGGCCCGATGCCATCATCGCGCGCCTGCAACGGCTGGCGCGGAAAGAGCTGGAGCCGGCCATGCACCGCGTCTCGAAGGATACGGGTATCAAGACGAAGGTGCTGGCCGACGTGCCCGGCCTGCCACAGGATGACGAGTCTCCGGCCGTGCAACTGGCCCTGCAATTCGCCGGGCGCAACGCCACCGCGCGCGCTGCCTATGCCACGGAAGCCGGATTGTTCGCCGAACACGGCATGCCGGCGGTGGTGTGCGGCCCCGGCCACATCGAGCAGGCGCACAAGCCGGACGAATTCGTGGAGCTGGCGCAGCTTGAGCGCTGCATGACTTTCCTGCACCGCCTGGCCGATTATGCCGCCGACAGGTGAAGCAACCTCATCCTCCGGCCGGCGTGTGCGGGCCAAAACGTTCCTTAAGGCGTTTCATCAGATCATCGCGCATCAGGCGGTAGGCCATGAGCCGCTGCTCGCGCGAGCCCATCACGGCGGTGGGGTCCATGGTGGGCCAGTATTCCACTTCCAGCGCGCTGGTGCGGGTCAGCTCCACCGCGTGATGATGCGCTTCCGGTGAGAGCGAGATGATGAGGTCGAAGCTCGTCGGATCGGCTATTTCATTGAGCGCCCGCGGCACGTGGTTCCGCATGTCTATGCCGATTTCGTCCAGCACTTCCACCACGAAGGGGTCGATGTGCTCCGCCGGGCGGATACCGCACGATTCCACGTAGATGCGCTCGCCATGCAGGCGCTTCATCAGGGCTTCCGCCATGGGCGAGCGAAAGGCGTTCAGCGTGCACATGAACAGCACCGCCCCTGGCTGCCGCACGCTCATGTCACGCGCCCCTTCCAGTGCAGTACCGCCAGCAGGGTGAACAGCCGCCGCGCCGTGTCGTGATCCACCTCTATCTTGCCCTGAAGCCGCTGCATCAGCAGCCCCGCGCCCTCATCATGAATGGCGCGCCGGGCCATGTCGATGGGCTCGATGCGGTGAATGGGCGCATGCCTGATGGCGTCGTAATAGCTTTCGCAAATGCGGAAATAATCGCGCACCACCCGGCGGAAGGGGGAGAGCGCCAGCCCGATGATGACCAGCGGCTGGCGCTGCTCGTTGGAGATGTCGAACAACAGCCGCTGGTTCATGATGGAAAGGGTGAGCCGATACGGCCCCGGCATGTGGGCGGGCACGGAAAAGCGGTTTTCCTGCAACAGGTCGTGGATGGCCACGGCGCGCTCGTGCTCCACGTCGGGCGAGCGGGCGCGGGCAAGCCGCTCGTCCAGCCGCACCTCGATGAGCCGTTCCGTCTCCGGCCAGTCCGTGTTTGCCTCTTCCGCCATGCCGCGCCCGGTTGAATATGGTTTTCTTGCACTCTACACCAGAGTTTCTTTTTCCGTCATTCCGGCGGAAGCCGGAATCTCGAGCTGCAAGCGCATGAGGTTGCGGCACGAGACCCCGGCTTTCGCCCAGTAGTGTCCAAGAAAAATCTACCTTGGCTCAAAAAAGCTCGGGATTGTTCCGCACTTACGGTAAAATCAGGTTTGTGAAGCTTGATTTGCCGCAAGCGCAGGAACAATCCCGA
>JALVSR010000121.1 GCA_027024225.1 Hyphomicrobiales bacterium
CGGCGATGGCCGAGACGATGCCGTCGTCATAGCCCAGCCCCACGGGCGGGCGGAAGAAGAAGTGCCCGGACTTTTCGAAACCCGCCAGCGCGTCAAGCTCCGTCGTGCGGCGCTTGATGTAGGAATGCCCGGTCTTGTAGTAATCCGTCTGCGCCCCCAGCTCGCGCAAGACCGGGTCGGTCATGAACAGGCCGGTGGACTTCACGTCCGCCACGAACCGCGCACCCGGAAACTTCCGCGCGAGATCCCGCGCGATCATCACCCCGATCTTGTCGGCGAAGATCTCGTTGCCCTCGTTGTCCACCACGCCGCAGCGGTCGCCGTCGCCGTCGAACCCCAGCGCCAGGTCGGCCCCAAACTCCTTCACCGCGCGGGCCATGTCTTCCAGCATCTCCATGGCCTCAGGATTCGGGTTGTAGTGCGGGAAGGTGTAGTCCGGCTCGCAATGGAGCTCGATCACCTCCGCGCCCATCGCCCGCAGCACCACTGGTGCGAACAGCCCCGCCGTGCCATTGCCGCAGGCGCACACGACGCGCAGCTTGCGCTTCAGCTTGCCGCCGCGCGCGATGAGGTCGTCGATATAGCGCTGGCGCATGTCCGGGTGATGCACCAGCCGCCCGCCGTCGCGCTCCTCCACCACGCCGGAAAGCACCATGTCACGCAAACGCCCCATCAGCTCCGGGCCAAAGGTCAGCGGCGGCTCCGCGCCCATCTTCACGCCCGTCCAGCCGTTCTCGTTGTGCGAGGCCGTCACCATTGCCACGCCGGGTACATCCAGTGCGAATTGCGCGAAGTAGGCCGTGGGCGAAAGCGCAAGGCCGATGTCGTGCACCGTGCAGCCCGCCGCCATCAGCCCGGTAATCAGCGCCTGCTTGATGCTGCCGGAATAGGAGCGGTAGTCGTGCCCCACCACCACGTGCGGTTTCTCGCCCAGCTCGTGCAGCAGCGTGCCCAGCCCCAGCCCCAGCAGGCGCATGCCGGGCAGGTTGATCTCGCTCACCGGCTCGCCGCTGACCTTGTCCGTGCCGAAGAACAGCCAGCGCGCGTCGTATTCGCGAAAGCCCGTGGCCTTCACCAGCGGCAGGTATTCGTATTCCGGCGTGTTGGGCCGCAGCGCGTCCACCGGCTTGCCGCCGGCCACGCGTTCGATGGAAGAGGTATCGGAACTGGACATGAAAAGCCTGCCTTGCTGGTTCAACTGTTTCGAGAATCGCTTTGGGAGAGATTTTCGGCATATTCCGCCGCCGGTCAATCCGTCAGCCACATGATATCGCCGCGCAAGGGGAAAAACGCCTGAACCTGTTCGGGAGCTTCATGCCGTGTCCCCGGCCGACCCGCACGCCGGGCGTGGCGGCGGGCTGCAGCGCCTGCGCGGCCGGCACGGAAACGAGCGCGCCCCGAAAGGTGATGTGATTGACCATGGCTTTCGACTCCCGCTGCAATCGGATCCTGCCGGGTTCAACCCTCGGGCATACGCGCTCAACGCTCAACATCGGGTGAATCAGGCATGGAATATTCAGGCGCAAGCCATTGATGTTGAGGAATGCTTCATGATTGACGAAAGCGCCAAACCAAATTGAATCATTTTCTCAAGACCGCGCTCAGCCTCCCTGCGCCACCATTATCGCCAGCGCCACCAGCACCAGCGTGCGCGTGACGACTTCCGTGGCTCCAAGGATATCGCCCGTCTGTCCGCCAAAATATTTCCGCGCCAGCCATTCCATGCCGCCCGCCGCCACGATGGCCACGAGCATGGCCTTGAGCGCCTTCACGGGGCCAAGGGAGAACATGAGTGGCAGGAACGCCGTCAATGTGGCGATGATCCCCGCCTGGCCCACGGCGCCAATGCCTGGTCGCGCCACGGAATGCCCCATGCCCTCCTTGCGCGCGGGCGGCAAGCGGTGCGCCAGCATCACCATGGCCGCGCGCGAAAGAACGTGCGCCGCCACCAGCGCCGTGACCGTCCGCAAGGACCCCGTTTGCAACAGCGCCGCCAGTGCCGCCGCCTGAAAGGCAATTGCAAACAGCAGTGCCAAAATGGCGAAGGTTCCCGCGTGCACATCGCGCAGTATTTCCAGCCGTCGCGGCCGCGTGCGCCCGCCCATCGCGTCGGCCATGTCCGCCAGGCCGTCCTCGTGCAGCGCGCCGCTCAGCACCACGCCCGCCAGCAAGGCCACCAGTGCCGCAAACACCGCGGGCGCGCCCGCCAGCAGCGACAGCCACAGCACACCCGCTGCCAGCAGCCCCACCAGCAGGCCAACGATGGGCAGGGTGCGCATGGCCCGCGGCCACTCCGCACCTTCCTGCCAGCGCGAGGGCGTGGGCAGGATGGTCAGCAGCGCCGCCGCCCCCGCCACGTCCGCCAGCCAGCCGCTCAGGCCCGTGGCCGGTCGCGCATCATTTTCGCTATCACCCATTGGCATGCGCCCGTGCTTGTTGCGAATTGCTGGCGAGGTTATAGCCTTGGGCAGCGATCGGCCCAAATGGAGTTTCCCCGAATGGATAGGCAAGCCACCCACATCGGATTGCCAGAAGTTGCCTCGCTGGACGATGTGCGCACCCTGTTGCGCGCCTTGCCGGGGCCGGATGAAGAGGCGCGCCAGAAGGCAAGGGCGCGCGATGCCGTGCTCACCAAGCCGCCCGGCGCGCTGGGACGGCTGGAAGACATCGCCGCTTTCATTGGTGCCTGGCAGGGCAAGCATCCGCCCACGTGCGAGCGGGTGAAGGTGCTGGTGTTTGCCGCCAACCATGGCGTGGCGGTGCAGGGCGTTTCCGCCTTTCCGGCCGACGTGACGGCGCAGATGGTGGCCAATTTCAATGCCGGCGGCGCGGCCATCAACCAGTTGTGCCGGGTGTTCGGGCATGAGCTCGAGGTGCTGGCGCTGAACGACCTCGCCCCCACCGGCGACATTTCGCGCGAGGACGCCATGACGGAGAAGCGGTGCGTGGCGGCCATCCGCACCGGCATGGGTGCGCTGGCGGGGCAGGGGGATGACAATGCCGCGCTGCCCGATCTTGTCTGCATCGGCGAGATGGGCATCGCCAACACCACCGTGGCCGCCGCCCTGTTGCACGCCCTCTTCGGCGGCAAGGCGGTGGACTGGGTGGGGCCGGGCACCGGCCTGAACGACGAGGGTGTGCTGCACAAGGCCGCCGTTGTGGCCACGGCCGTGAAGCGTTGCCAAGATGCGCGCTCCGACCCGCTTCAGCTGTTGCGGCGGCTCGGCGGCTTCGAGTTCGCGGCCATGCTGGGGGTCATCATCGCCGCGCGCATGCTGCGCGTGCCGGTGCTGCTGGACGGCTTCATGACCGCCGCCACTGCGGCGGTGCTGCATGCAATCTCGCCGGATGCCATCGCCCATTGCCTGGCCGGCCATGTTTCGGCCGAGCCGGCGCACGTCCGCGCGCTGGAGCGCATGAACCTGCGCCCGCTGCTGGACCTGGGCATGCGGTTGGGCGAGGGCACCGGCGCGGCGCTGGCCGCGCAGGTGGTGAAGGCGGCCGTGGCAACGCACGCCGGCATGGCCACCTTCGACGAAGCGGGGGTGAGCGGCAAGGAACGGTAACATGACCACCCCGCGGCCCCGCCCAATCACTTGCTCACCATATCGGGTGGCCGGGAGGAGCGAGGGCTGGTGCCGTGCACTTCCGTGCAAGAGCAGGAGAATGCAGTGGTCGGGCGAAGGAGTGGGCCGGTTTCGCGCACTTCCAGCAAGATGAAGACCCGCGCTGCCGCCAAGCCACTTCGCTTTCCAACATTTTCGTCAGGAAACTCATTCCGGTCTTTCATCAAATCGCCTTTTGCTGATAAAAACCGGCCATGAGCGAGCAAAAGGACAAGTCGGTGGCCCGGGCTTCCACCTCCGAGCATGCGGGGGAAGAAAACCGACGGACGAAAGAGCGCAACGAAGGCAGCCTGTGGGATTCGGTGCGGCTGTTCATCGAGGTTCTGCTCATCGCCTTCGTCATCCGCACCTTTTTCCTGCAGCCCTACAACATCCCTTCCGCCTCCATGGTGCCGACCCTGCTGGTGGGGGATTACCTGTTCGTCAGCAAGCTGTCCTATGGCTACGGGCCGCATTCGTTCAACTTCCGCCTCGCGCCCTTCGGGTATGAAATCGTCAGTTTCGGCCCGTTGCCCTTCAAGGGGCGCATTTTCGCCGACGAACCGGAACGTGGCGATGTCGCGGTATTCAAGCTCCCGCGTGATCCGAAGGTGGATTACATCAAGCGCATCATCGGTCTTCCCGGCGACAGGATACAGGTCATCGAGGGCGTGGTTCATATCAACGGCCAGCCGGTCAGGCGGGAACGCATCGGCGATTACGTGATCCCCGAGGGACCCTATGCCGGGCTGAAGGTGGCCCAATACCGCGAGACCCTGCCCAACGGCAAGAGTTACATCGTGCACGATGCCGGCCTCACGCCCATGGACAATACCGGTGTTTATGTGGTGCCGCCGGGGCACTACTTCATGATGGGCGACAACCGCGACAACTCCACCGACAGCCGCGACCTGCGCATGGTGGGCTACGTGCCCTACGAGAACCTGGTGGGCGAGGCGAAAATCATTTTCTTTTCCCACAGCGAGAACTTTTCCATCTTCAAGCCCTGGACGTGGCCGACGGGTATCCGTTGGTGGCGCATAGGCACGTGGCTGAATTGACGGTTGCAAGCAGGCGAGGACATGAGCAAGGCCGGCCAGGACATCACCCGGGAAGAAAGAGAGCTGGCGGAACGGTTTGCCGAAATCACCAACGTGCACTTTCACGATCCGCGCCTGCTGGCTCATGCGCTCACCCATTCCGAAGACGCCGGGCGCGGCGACGGCGCGCGTGATTACGAGCGCCTGGAATTCCTGGGCGACCGGGTGCTGGGGCTGGTGATGGCCGAGGAACTGTTCAACCGCTATCCCGACGAAGGTGAAGGCTTGCTGGCGCGGCGGCTGAACCAGCTGGTGCGGCGCGAAACCTGCGCCGAGGTGGCGCGGAACTTAAGCCTGCACGAGCTCATGCGCACCGCGAAGACGGCCGAGCGCAAGCAGGTGCAGGCCTCGCTGAAGGTGCTGGCGGACCTGTGCGAATCCGTCATCGCCGCCATTTATCTTGATCAGGGTCTTGAAGCGGCCAGAAAATTCATCATCTCCCGCTGGGAGCCATTGTTTGCCCGCCATGAAAAGGCGCCGCGCGATGCCAAGTCGGCATTGCAGGAATGGGCCGCCGCACGCGGTCTGCCGCCGCCTACCTACCGGGAGGTTTCTCGCACGGGGCCGGATCACGCGCCGGTATTCACTGTTTCCGTGCGGGTGGAAAACCTGGGCGAGGAGACGGGCATGGGCGCCAGCAAGCGCGCGGCCGAGCAGGAAGCGGCCGGCAGGCTGCTGGAGCAGGCCGAAGGAGACGAGCGCAATGGTGGCGCCAACGGAAAGAACAACAGGAACAGAGAACTGAAAGCATGATGAGCGAAGCTGCGGACCATCCGGAACACGAAGATACGAAAATAGAAAGGACGGAAAGCGGAGAAGCGGAACGGGAAGTCCGCGATCGGGAAGACCAGGAGGACAGGATAGAGCCTCCTGAAACCCGCTGTGGCTTTGTTGCCATCATCGGCGCGCCCAACGCGGGCAAGTCCACCCTCATCAACCAGCTGGTGGGCACGAAGGTGTCCATCGTCACCCACAAGGTGCAAACCACCCGCACCCGCGTGCGCGCGGTGGCCATCGTCGGCAACAGCCAGATCATCTTCGTGGACACGCCCGGCATCTTCAAGCCCAAGCGCAGGCTGGACGAGGCCATGGTGGAGGCCGCCTGGGGCGGCGCGGCGGACGCCGACGTGGTGGCCCTGTTGGTGGACGTGCGCCGCGGGCTGGACGAAGAGAACAGACGCATCATCGAAGGCCTGGAGAAGACCGGGCGCAAGGCCATCCTGGTGCTCAACAAGATCGACCTCATCGAGCGCCCCAAGCTGCTGGAGTTGGCAGATAGCTTCAACAAGGCCTTTCCCTTCGAGGCCACGTTCATGATATCGGCGCTGAAGGGCGACGGCGTGGAGGACCTGAAGCAATATCTCGCCGAACAGATGCCGCCCGGCCCGTGGCTCTATCCGCCCGATCAGCTCTCCGACCTGCCGCTGCGCCTGCTGGCGGCGGAAATCACCCGCGAGAAGCTCTATCTGCGCCTGCATGATGAGCTGCCCTACGCCTCGCACGTGGAGACGGAAACGTGGGAAGAACGCCCCGACGGCTCCATCCGCATCGAGCAGGTCATCTATGTGCAGCGCGACAGCCAGAAGAAGATCGTCATCGGCAAGGGCGGGCAGACCATCAAGGCCATCGGCAAGGCCGCGCGCGAGGAGCTTTCCGCCCTGCTGGGCCGCAAGGTGCACCTGTTCCTGTTCGTGAAGGTGCGCGAGCACTGGGACAGGGATCCCGAACGCCTGCGCAACCTCGGCCTGCTGGAGTGAACAGACCACTCCCCCGCCCAACCACCATACTTCACAATTTTTGGGTGGTTGGGCGGGGGAGTGGGCTGGTGCGCCGCGCTACAGCGCAAGAATCCCTGCGCAACCTCGGCCTGCTGGAGTGAACAGGCCACTCCCCCACCCAACCACCATGCCCCACAATTTTCGGGTGGTTGGGCGGTGTGGAGGATGAAAAGGGAGGCCCTCGTCCCCGGCCGACCACACGGTTCGACAATCTGGGTGGTCGGGTGGGCGAGGGCCGGCGCTGCGCGCCCCAGCGCAAATGAATATCGCGAGGGGCATCGGGCGGTCGCGCTTCGGCGCAAGAACAAAGCTCCTCTCCTCCTCTTCTCCGTCATGCCGGCAATAAGCCGGCATCCCGTGTCGCAAGCGCATGAGTTCGTGGCCCGAGATCCGGCTTGCGCCGGGGTGACGAGAAGCCCCTTCCACCCACCACCCATGCATCCCCGCATTCGTTTCCCCCGCTTTTTTTCTTGCCACGCGCCCGTTCCTGCCGTAAAAGCCGCGACATCACCCGCAAGGTTGATTTCGGGTGAAATTCACACACGCCGGTGACGGCCGCACGAGCCTTCCCGCCAGCGAACGGGGCCGGGGAGCGGTATGCGGCCTTCCGGTGCTTTTGCGTCTTGGAAGGATATGACATGGCGCAAGGGTGATCTGGCCGGCGTGGAGGAATGGGCCGAACGGCCCCAACCGGAAAAGATGGAGAATTCATCATGGCTGTACCCCAGGTTTCACTGCGAGAGCTGCTGGAAGCCGGCGCGCATTTTGGTCACCGCAAGGAACGCTGGAACCCCAAGATGGCGCCATACATCTATGGCGTGCGCAACGGCATTCACATCATCGACCTCTCCCAGACCGTGCCGCTGTTCAACACCGCCCTGCAGAAGGCGCGCGATGTGGCGGCCAGGGGCGGCCGCGTGCTGTTCGTCGGCACCAAGCGCCAGGCTTCCCAGCCCATCGCCGAGGCCGCGCAAGCCTGCGCCCAGTATTACATCAACCACCGCTGGCTGGGCGGCACGCTGACCAACTGGCGCACCATCACCCGCTCCATCCGCAAGCTGCGCGAGCTGGAGGAGATCCTGGAAGACGCCGAGCTTTCCGCCGGCTACACCAAGAAGGAGCTGCTGCGCATGCAGCGCCAGCGCGACAAGCTGGAGCGCGCGCTGGGCGGCATCAAGAACATGGGCGGCCTGCCGGATCTGCTGTTCGTCATCGATACCAACAAGGAGCAGATCGCGGTGAAGGAGGCCAACAAGCTGGGCATTCCGGTCATCGCCATCCTCGACACCAACTCCGACCCGGACGGCATCGACTATCCCGTGCCGGGCAACGACGATGCGGCGCGGGCCATCGAGCTGTATTGCCGCTACATGCGTGACGCCATCCTCGACGGCCTGGCCGAGGCCACGGGTGCGGCTGGCGGCGACATCGGCGAGCTCGAAACCCCGCCGGTGGAGGAGGCTCTCGCCGCCGAAGGTGCGGACGTGGAGGCCGACTCCGATGCCGAGGCCACGCTGCGCGAGGCCGAGGAAGCCATGAAGAAGGCCGAAGAAGTGGCCGCGGAAGAGACTTCCGAGGAGGCAGAAGCCGCGGAAAAGGAAAGCAAGGGCTGAGTGTTCCGTCCCTTGCGCTGCCGGGCGCGAGTGCTGGCCATCGGAACCATTCGGATCGTCGGCGCTTTGGCGCATCGGACATTTCCGGGCGCAAGACGGAGCAACCTTGCACGAGTTGAAAAGAAATACCTGGTTTTCAGCAGGAGAAAAGGACAATGGGCACGATTACCGCGAGCATGGTGAAGGAGCTGCGCGAGAAGACCGGCGCCGGCATGATGGACTGCAAGCAGGCGCTGACCGAAACCGGCGGCGACATGGAAAAGGCCATCGACTGGCTGCGCGCCAAGGGCCTGTCCAAGGCCGCGAAGAAGTCCTCGCGCGTGGCCGCCGAGGGGCTGGTGGGCGCCGTCACCGACGGCACCCGTGGCGCCGTGGTGGAGGTGAACTCCGAAACCGACTTCGTCGCGCGCAACGAGACCTTCCAGGAGATGGTGAAGAACATCGCGGAAGTCGCGCTGGAGGCGAAAGGTGATCTGGAGGCGCTGAAGTCCGCCACTTATCCTGGGTCGGACAAGTCGGTGGAGGAATACGTGAAGGAGATGGTCGGCTCCATCGGCGAGAACATGACCGTGCGCCGCACCGACTACCTGGAGGTGGACAAGGGCGTGGTGGCCTCCTACGTGCACAACCAGGCCGCGCCGGGTCTGGGCAAGATCGGCGTGCTGGTGGCGCTGGAATCGGAAGGCGATGCCGAGAAGCTCATGGATCTGGGCCGCAAGATCGCCATGCACGTCGCCGCCGCCTCGCCGCTGGCGCTGACGTCGGAGGAGATGCCGGCCGACGTGGTGGAGCGCGAGCGCGCGGTGTTCATGGAGCAGGCGCGCGAGAGCGGCAAGCCGGAGAACATCATCGAGAAGATGGTGGAAGGCCGCATGAAGAAGTTCTTCAAGGAGTCGGTGCTGCTCTCGCAGATTTTCGTCATGGACAACGAGCGCAGCATCGAGCAGGTGCTGAAGGACGCGGAAGCGGAAGTCGGCGCGCCCATCGCGCTGAAGGGCTTCGTGCGCATGCAGCTTGGCGAGGGCGTGGAGAAGAAGGAAGAGGACTTCGCCGCGGAAGTCGCCAAGACCGCCGGCGTCTGACGACCTCCGTCACTACCCTCCTTTCGTCACCCCGGCGAAAGCCCAGTGGTGTCCAAGGAAAGTTATCATAAGACCATGTCTCCAAAGAGCGGCGTTGTATGGAACTGAAGCATGGCCGTGTTCGGAGGTCTTGGTGGCGGCTGGAAGAGCG
>JALVSR010000122.1 GCA_027024225.1 Hyphomicrobiales bacterium
GTATCCACCAGCTACATCCAGCGCCGGCTTTCCATCGGCTACAACAAGGCCGCAACGCTCATCGAGCGCATGGAGGAGGAAGGCCTCATTTCCGCGCCCAATTCCAAGGGGCGGCGCGAAATCCTGGTGGGTGGCGACAGCGCCCACGACGAGCCCCCCGTCTGATACCGAAACGCATTAGGAACCACCAGGAAGAGGAACCACCAGGAAGCCCCACTCCCCAACCCTCTGGTTCCGGACGATTTGGGGATCGGGCAGGAACACGCAGGTGGTGTTGTGCGGCCACCCCCTATGCGAGTTGGTTCGAGAACGGAAGCGAGACGGGAGAAAGAGCGAGTGCCGCGGGCCACTCCCCGTGAGGCGGAAACGCTCCAGCCAAAGGCCGGATGCGCAATCACCCATCCCCCGGAGCGAAGCCCCGCAAGAAACGGAAATGCCCGCTGCATGTCGCCTGCGGTCATGTCCGCCTAGCCAATGTTGGCCAATCCGGGAAAGGTTTCGATGAGCCAGACGGAGATGCGTTGCATGCCGCCGGTGAGGAACATCACGCCGGTGAGAACCAGGAACACGCCCATGGCCTTTTCCACCAGCCCGAGATGGCGGGAAAAGCGCCGCACCATGTGAATGAAAGGTTTCATCAGGGCCGCGGCGATGAGAAACGGCACACCAAGGCCTGCGGAATAGACCGACAGCAGAAGCGCGCCCTTGGCCACGCTTTCCTCTTGCGCCGCCACCGCCAGGATGGTGGCCAGCACCGGGCCGATGCAGGGCGTCCAGCCCAGGGCGAAGGCCAGCCCCATGACATAAGCGCCCAGATACGTCGCGGGCTTGGCGTCCACTTCCAGACGGTATTCGCGCATCAGGAAGGCCAGCCTAAAGACGCCAAGAAAATGCAGGCCCATGATGATAATGACGATGCCCGCGACCTGAGCCAGGATATCCATGTACTGACGCAACAGCTGGCCGATGGCCGAGGCCGAAGCCCCCAGCGCCACGAACACGGTGGAGAAGCCCAGCACGAACACCAGCGCGATGGAAAGCATCCGCCGGGTGAGCGTGGCGGAGGAGGCGGCATCGTTGCCCTCGGCCCGTGATTCAAGGCCCATGAGCTGGTTCATGTTGATGCCGGCGATATAGGCCATGTAGGGCGGCAGCAGCGGCAGCACACACGGGGAGATGAAGGAAAGGACACCGGCGGTGAACGCGGCGATGATGGAAACCTCGTATCCCATGGGGCCTCTCTTCCTCAGAAGTTCAGTGGATATTCCGTGCGGCCAACGCTTCTTGCACCCGAAAACGAAAAATGCCGCAACCTCGCGTCACGAGCAAGCGGAACGGGGATGAACTCCCGCTCACTTTTGCGCCAGCAGGGCGCGGATGACGGCCTGCGCTTCCGGCGCGTTCCATTCGGCGGGGCCGACGAGGCGCGCCACTTCGCGTCCCTGCCGGTCGATGAGCAGGGTCACGGGCAGGCCGCGCTCGCCCAGCTTGCGCAGGGCGTCGTTGCCCTTGTCCCACAGCAGGATGAGGTTCTGCCCGCCTAGGGTTTTCAGGGCCGCTGCCGCCCAGTCATAGCCCTTGTAGTCTTCCGAGATGGCGATGATGTCGAAATCCTCGCCCGCAAAGGCGCGCTCCAGCGCGATGATCTCCGGCATTTCCTTCAGACATGGCGGGCACCAGCTGGCCCAGAAATTCACCAGCAGCACCTTGCCCTTCCATTCGCCCAGCTTGCGCGGCTTGCCGTGCTTGTCCAGTACGGTAAATTCGGGCAGCGGCCGGGGCTGGTCATGAATCTTCAGCTTGCTCATGGCGCCGGTCGCCAGCGCCTTCGACCACCCGGCGGTGGCTTCACCTGCCTTGCTGGCGGGCTGTTGGGCGGTGTCTTGTGGCTTCGGAGGTTCTTTCTCCTTCGGCCCGAACAGGAACATCGCGGCAAAGGCCACCGCCGCGGCCAGCAGCAAAAAGGGCAGCAGCCGCCGCACAGCGGGGGGAATGGGCAGATCGGGCTTGCCTTTGTCCGTCATTCTGGGGCACTCCTGTTCTCAAGCGACATTCAACGGAGTAGCGCGACATGGCCAACCGCATGTGGGGAGGACGGTTCTCTTCCCGGCCCGATGAGCTTATGGAAGAGATCAACGCCTCCATTGACTTCGATCAACGTTTCTACCGCCAGGACATCGAGGCGTCCAAGGCGCATTGTCGCATGCTGGCCGAGCGTGGCATCATCTCAGCCGAGGATGCGAAAAGGATATTGGCGGGACTGGACGAGATCGCAAGGGAAATCGAGGAAGGCCGGTTCACATTTTCGCGCGCGTTGGAAGACATCCACATGAACGTGGAGGCACGCCTGGCCGAGCTGATTGGCGATGCCGCCGGGCGGCTGCACACCGCGCGCTCGCGCAACGACCAGGTGGCGACCGATTTCCGCCTGTATGTGCGCGACACGGTGGATCACATCATCGGCCAGATCCATGCACTCATGCGTGCGCTGGCGGAAAAGGCGCATGCGCACCACGCGGTGGTCATGCCGGGCTTCACGCACCTGCAGGTGGCCCAGCCCGTCACCTTCGGCCATCACCTGCTGGCCTATGTCGAGATGTTCGGCCGCGATGCGGGGCGCTTCGCGGATGCGCGCCGGCGGCTGAACGAAAGCCCGCTGGGCGCGGCCGCGCTGGCCGGCACCGGCTTTCCCATCGATCGCGAGATGACGGCGAAGGAACTGGGCTTTAAGCGCCCCATGCGCAACTCCATCGATGCCGTCTCGGCGCGCGACTTCGTGCTGGAAGTGCTCGCGGCTGCGGCCATCTGCGCCACGCATCTTTCGCGTTTCGCCGAAGAGCTGGTCATCTGGTCATCGGCGCAGTTCAACTTCATCCGCCTGTCGGACCGCTTCACCACCGGCTCGTCCATCATGCCGCAGAAGCGCAACCCGGACGCGGCGGAGCTCATCCGCGCCAAGGCCGGGCGGGTCATCGGCGCGCTGGTGACGCTCATGGTGGTCATGAAGGGCCTCCCGCTGGCCTATTCCAAGGACATGCAGGAAGACAAGGAGCCGGCGTTCGACGCGCTGGACACGCTCTCGCTGTCGCTGGAGGTCATGCGCGGCATGGTGGCGGACATGGAGCCGGTGGAGGAGGCCATGCGCGCGGCGGCCGCGACGGGCTTTTCCACCGCCACCGATCTCGCCGACTGGCTGGTGCGCGAACTGAACATGCCGTTTCGCCAGGCCCACCACGTGACGGGCCGGCTGGTGGCGCTGGCCGAGGAAAGGGGCGTGGACCTGCCCGACCTGTCGCTGGAGGAAATGCGCGCCGTGGAGCCGCGCATCACCGAGGACGTGTATTCCGTGCTGGGGGTGGAAAACTCCGTGGCCTCGCGCAAGAGCTTCGGCGGCACGGCGCCGGAGAACGTGAAGCGCATGGCGGAATGGTGGCTGGAACGCCTCGCCGAAGGGTGACCCCGCGGCGCGGCTGGCCAGATATGCGCGGAAACATACCAGTTATGCGGAGTTGGCGGCGCAAAACCCGCCGCACTTTCATTGACTCGTAATGGCCATTGTGGCAGACGCATTCCATCAGATGAAAATCTGGAAATTTCGCTTGCAAGTTTGGGCATCCGGGAAAGCCGGACCGGGAACGCCAGCCCGCAGCGGGACAAGGCGCGACGGCCCGACCTTTCCGGTTTTCTGCACCGGAGCCTGAAAAATGTCCATTTATCTGCCCATCGCCGAGATTTCGGTGAACCTCTACCTGCTGCTGGGGCTTGGGGGCATCGTCGGCTTTCTTTCCGGCATGTTCGGCGTCGGCGGCGGCTTTCTCATGACGCCATTGCTGATGATGATCGGCATCCCCCCTGCCGTGGCCGTGGCCACGGAGGCCAATCAGATCGCCGCCTCTTCCGTTTCCGGCGGGCTGGCCCAGTATCGCCGCGGCAACGTGGACGTGAAGATGGGCCTCATCCTGCTCATCGGTGGCGTCATCGGCTCTTTCCTGGGCGTGCAGCTGGTGAAGCTGCTGCGCGAGATCGGTCAGGTGGACCTGGTCATCAAGCTCACCTACGTGACCATGCTCTCCATCATCGGCACGATGATGTTCATCGAATCGGTCAACGCCCTGCGCAAGAAGAAGAAGGCCGGCGGCAAGGCCTCGCCGGCGCGCAAGGCCGGATCGCACAGCTGGGTGCATGGCCTGCCGTTCCGCATGCGCTTCCCGCGCTCGAAGCTCTACATTTCCATCATTCCACCCATTGGGGTGGGCATACTGGTGGGCCTGCTGGCGGCCATCATGGGCGTGGGCGGCGGCTTCATCATGGTGCCGGCCATGATCTATCTGCTGCGCATGCCCACCAACGTGGTGGTGGGCACCTCGCTGTTCCAGATCGGTTTCGTGACCATTCTCACCACCATCCTGCACGCGGTGCAGAACCAGACGGTGGACGTGGTGCTGGCGCTCATTCTCATGTCCTCGGCAGTCATCGGCGCGCAGATCGGTGCGCGCGTGGGTGCCAAGCTGCCCGGCGAGCAACTGCGCGTGCTACTGGCGCTGATGGTGCTGGGCATGTGCATCAAGCTGGGCTGGGGGCTGGTGTCCACGCCCGATGAGCTGTTCTCGTTCGCCGGGGGAGGGCACTGACATGAAGCGCCTGGCACATATCATCGTCGCACTGCTGCTGAGCCTTGCCGCGCCGCTTGCCGTGGCGCAGGAGGCCACGGAAGTGCAAAAGGGAAAGATAGAGCTTTCGGAGCCTGCCGGAAAGAACAAGGATGCACCTGGAGGCCAGCCACTTTCCGTGCAGGTGAAGAAACGTGCCGCCCAGGAGAAAGGGCCACAGGTGGTGGCCGATCTTTCCACCCACACGGTGGCCATCCGCGCCGACTTTGCCGGCACCCGCGTGCTGCTGTTTGGCGCCATCGTGGGCAGCCGCGAGGAAGGCAAGCCCATGCCCGACCTGATCGTGGTGGTGCGCGGCCCCTCGCGCACCTTCAAGCTGCACCGCAAGAAGCGGATCGGGCCCATCTGGATCAACTCGGACGAGCGCATTTTCCGCGCCGCGCCGGGCTATTACGCGCTGCTGTCTTCCCGCCCTTTGGAGGAAATCGCGCCGCTTGAGCGCCTGCAGAAGCGTGGCATCGGGTTCGAGGCGCTGAAATCTCATCTGCTGGCCTCCGGCGAGGGCTTCAAGGCGCTGAAGGAGGCGGAGGAATATGCCGAGGCCTTCGTGCGGCTGATGAAGAAGAAGGGGCTGTTCCGCACCAACGAACACGGCGTGCAATTCACCGGCCGCTACCTGTTCCGCGCCACCTTCGACCTGCCGGCCAACGTGCCGTTGGGCGAATACGAGGCGGATGTCTACCTGTGGCGCGACGGCAGGCTGCTTGGCAAGTTCAGCTCGGCGCTGGAAATCGAAAAGCGCGGCTTTGAGCGGTTCGTGTACGAAATGGCGCACGAGCGCCCCTTGCTCTATGGCATCGCCGCTGTCATCATCGCCATTGCTGCGGGTTTCGCCGCGGCGGCCGTGTTCCGCAAGGACTGACGTGTAAGGCCGGGAGGGCTTTTTCATGAGCGAGCGCAAGAAACGCCAGGTGCGCGAAGAAGGCCACGTGCGCAAGTTCCTCGTGGTGCTGGACGAGACGCCTGAATGCGAGGTGGCGGTGTATTTCGGCGCTGCGCGGGCGCGCAGCACCGGCTCCATGCTGACCATGCTCTACGTGGTGGAGCCGCCGGAGTTCGCCCACTGGCTGGCGGTGGAGGAGCATGCGCGCGAAGAGGGCGAGCGCAAGGCCGAGGCGCTGTTCCGCATGTACTTGCGCAAGCTGGAGCAATGGGGCTTTTCCGACCTGCCGAAGGAGACGGTCATTCGCTACGGCAATCCGTGCCAAGAAATCCGCGGGCTCGCCAACGACGATCCAGACATCTCCTTCCTGGTGCTGGGCGCGGGCACGGGGCCGGAAGGCCCGGGGCGGCTGGTGACGGGGCTGCTGACCAAGGGCACCAAGGGCTTTCCTACCCCCATCGTCATCGTGCCCGGCGACATGACCTTCGAAGAGATCGACGCCTTGGTCTGACGATTGTCCGCCCCCGGCCCGCACCGAATTGTGAGGCGGGGGCTGCCGCATCGCCCGGCGCCACTGCCGCCGGTTGGCAAAACAAGACAATCAAGAATCCCAATGCGCGAACGCTTCAGGGCTCCAGCTCGGTATCCCAATAGAGATAATCCGTCCAACTCTCATGCAGGTAGTTGGGCGGAAAGCGCCGTCCCTTGTCGCGCAATTCATGGGGGCTGGGTTCGTAGGGCTTGCGTGCGGGCTGCATGTGCGCCTCTTGCGGCAGGCGGTTGCCCTTTTTCAGGTTGCAGGCGGAGCAGGCGGCCACGACGTTTTCCCACGTGGTGCGTCCGCCACGTGAACGCGGGATCACGTGGTCGAACGTCAGCTCCTCCTTGCTTCCGCAATACTGGCAGGAAAAATCATCGCGCAGGAACAGGTTGAAGCGCGTGAACGCCGCCCGTGGAGGTGGCGCGATATATTCCTTCAGCGCGATGACCGAGGGCAGACGGAAGCTCGTTGAGGGAGAATGCACTTCCTGCTCATATTCGCTGAGCACGTGCACGCGGTCGAGAAACACGGCCTTGATGGCCTGTTGCCAGCTCCACAGGGAGAGTGGGAAATAGCTCAAGGGCTGAAAGTCCGCATTCAGCACCAACGCCGGATACCGCCTCAGATCGGGAGCTTGTGCATGCAACATCTTTCAGGCTCTACACACATGGGCTCGCTCATGGCGGCACTATAACCACGCCGCACGAGCCATGCAAATGCGACATATCAGACATTCCCGGTGCGGAAGAGCGCCCGCAACCACTCCCCGGCCGTCTTGTCTGGCGCGAAGTCCCGCGCCCTGCGCAGGCGTGCGGTGGCATCGCCGGGCCGGCGCAAATATCGCGCCAGGGCCTGGCTCAGCCCCTCCGTGTCCGTGACGTCCACCAGGGCGCCGAGCGCGGCATCTCCGCCGATGATTTCCTCCAGTGCCGGCACTCGTGTGCCGACGACCGGCAAGCCATGCGAAAGGGCGCGCATGGCCTCGAAGGCGAAGGCATCCATGCGCGGCGGCAGGCAGCACACGCGCGCCTTGTCGAACCACTGCCCGATCTCCCGTGGCGGAACGAGGCGGACACGATCTTGCAATCGCAATTGCGAGATCATGTGGCGAATGGCCCTTTCGGACGCACCACCTGCGGGCATTACGAGCCGTGCGTCCATCTCTTTCAACAGGCCAAGGGCGCGCACGGCCATGCCTGGTTGCCGAGACCGTTCCACCGGCGCGGGAAACAGGATGACGGGTTCCCGCGCGCGCAGATCCGGCGGCATTCCGGGCATTGGCGCGGTGGCGTCGGGCAGCGGCAACGCGAGGCGCAGCGGGACGCCCCCCGCCATGCCGGCCTCCTGCGCCAGTCGCTTCATCAATTCGGCATTGGGGGCGGCCAGCTGGACATTTCTTCGCCGCGCCAGCACCGGCAACAACCGCCAGAACGCCCTGAAAGCCGCTTGCGAACCCCACTCGGGCGGCTCGGCCTGCCACAACACGAGGCGTGCCGGCAGGCCAATTCCCGCCGTCGCCAACGCCAGATGATCCTCCACGCCAAAGGATACGGCAACGCCAGGCTCTCCCTGCTTCAGGACACGCCGCAGGCGACGTGCCTGGGCCCAGATTCGCCCCGAGCTGGCCGGTCCGGTCATGGCGCTGATCTCGATCGCCCGCACACCACGGGCGCGCAGGGCTTCCCCCAGCCGCCGCACGGCGTGGCCCCATGCGGCAGCACCGCCGGCGGGCACAATCAGGATGATATGCTCATTCTCGGACAAACGCATGAGCGGTGGTGTGTTAATCATTCACGCAGGAGCGAATTGAACCTTGCGGGGCCAGGGTGTAAGAAGTTGTTAACCAATTGAGCCGAGCTATAATCTCACAGGAGAAACGACCACACGATATGCTTTTTGCGCGCAGGCGAAAGGCATGAGGGGAATTTGGCCGAAATCCGGGTAAGTGCGACAGGGTGAGGATGGTGAAGATTCTGCTGGCGGAAGATGACGACGGCTTGCGCGCCTTCCTGAAGAAGGCGCTGGAGAAAGCCGGGCATGAGGTCCTGGACTTTCCCGATGGCGAACTGGCCTGGCAGGCGCTTGCCGAAACGCCGGTTGACCTGTTGCTCACCGATATCGTCATGCCGGTGATGGATGGCATCGAGCTGGCGCGTCTGGCGGCCGAAAAATATCCAAACGTGCGCATCATGTTCATCACGGGATTTGCGGCGGTGGCGCTGACACCGGAAAGTGGCGCGCCGAAGGGCGCGCAGGTATTGTCGAAGCCCTTTCATCTGCGCCAGTTGGTGGAAGAAGTGGAACGCCTGATGGCGGCCTGAAAGAGTTGCCCCTGGCGCTTGCCCAATGCTTGCATCCGTGCAAGACAGGATATATATCCACCGCAGCAAGACGTCCTTCGGCCCTTGCGTCGAAGCGCGATATCGGGCGGTTAGCTCAGTGGTAGAGCACTACGTTGACATCGTAGGGGTCACTGGTTCGAACCCAGTACCGCCCACCATCCATCGCAGGTTCATCATCTCCACCCGAAAATCAGACGCAGAAAGGCGTCAGGTTTTTCCTCCCGGTACACGGCGCCACCTTGGACGCCAGAGTCGTGGGAAACGCGGGTGCCGGCGGCATTTTCGCAAGATGCCGTTGGTTTTTTCATCCGAAGGATCGGGCGAAATTAGCCGCCCGCATTGCCCAGGTCATCTAGGCTCAGGACTCATGAAGTGCGTGGATGCCAGCGGCATTTTCGCAAAATATCGCTGGTCTTTTCGCCCGCAGGAAATAGCCGACGCTATTTTCAAGGGTGAAAAGCCAGCGAGATGAAGCGAAAATGATGCCCGCAGGGGATGGCGCAAAAGCCGGAAATATCATGCCAACACTTTATCCTTTTTGTGTTTTTGCGCCAGACTGGCGCCGCGCAATTTATGGGTCCTGAGCCTGGGATAATCGTTTCGGCCATGCGAACGCGGCGAAGCCTACAAGGGCCGGTGAACGTCTGATCAGCCCGCCACCTTGCGCATGGAATCATACCAAAATGCATGAAGGACCACCCACCGCCCCGCGCCCCTTCCCAACCCCCAAATTATGAGGAACAAGAGGGTGAGTGGGGGCACGGGGTGGTTGCACCAGTCAGACATTACGCAATATGGGATCAGGGCCGGACTCGAGGCCATGGAAGCATCGCGGCGCGATTTGATTTGATATGCAGCGGGGGCGGCGGACGGATCGCCGGCAGGGAGAGGTTTCAAGAGCGCGTTGCGGAACGTGGCGCATTCAGGCCGGATTTACCGCGAAAGCCCTACCGTTTCGGCGCGGCCTCCTGCCCAGCGGCGGGCTTCTTGCCGTCGCCCTGCCTTGCTCGATGGCTGTTTCGAGCGGCCTGCATGCCCCCCTTGCCGGAAGTGGTCATGTTGATGGGCCGCAACCGGGTGGGGCGGAAGGCCCGAGCGCGCTCGCGCGCCTGTTTCAGAACCTTTTCCGGCAGATGCTTCATGAAGAGGTCCAGCCAGGCGTCGCGCATGCCACGCTCACGCGCCAGCAAGTACCATTTTGCCGCTTCCACAACGTCCTTGGACACCCCCCGGCCAATGGCATAGAGCCGGGCCAGCTTCTGCATCGCCGGCGCATAGCCGCTACGAGCGGCATAGGCCAACCAGCGGGCGCCGATGGGCTCGTTTTTGCGCACGCCGTCGCCGCGCAGCACCAGCAGGCCGTATTCGGTGGCGCCCTGGGGCAAGCCTCCCAGCGCCGCACGCTTGAACCATTCCGAGGCTTCCATGAAATTGCGCTCCACGCCCTTGCCGCTCAGGTAGAGAACCCCGAGGTTGTATTGCGCCAGCGCATAACCCTGCTCCGCCGCCCGACGAAACCAGCGCGCCGCCTGTTGCCAGTCCGGCTTGTGGCCCTCGCTGGCGTCGGCGTAAAGCAGCGCCAGATTGTATTGCGCCTCCTTCATGCCGCGCCGGGCCGCCTCGAGCAGCCAGTGCTGTGCCTTTTCACGATCTTTCTTGCCCAGCCGCCCTTCCAGATACAGCATGGCCAGGGCGAACATGGCCCCCGTGTGTCCCTGTTGGGCCGCCTTGCGAAACCATTCGGCCGCCTTGGCCGGGTTGGCCTCCACCCCCTGACCACGTTCGTACAGCACGCCCATCATGGCCTGGGCTTCCGCATGCCCCTGTTCGGCCAGCTTGCTGGCAATGGCCAGGGCATCGGCAAAGCGCCCCGCCTGGTAAAGGGCGATGGCCTCGCGAAATTCGCGTTGCATGGCATCCGTGGCCTGACGCGCCACGATTTGCCCCGCCGATTGCGCTGCCGTTTGCGCCAGCGCCGGCATGCTCGCCGCCCCGGCCCCAAGAGCCATCAGCAGCAGGAAACGGGATGTGACCACAAGTCTGTTCAAGAAAAATTCTCCGACATCCGGGCGCGAACCACTGGCCATGTTCTTAGCCTGCTTTTGGCCGTTCGGCATGCTTTTCCTGCCTTTCTCGAGCAAATTTTTTTCCTGGCCACTCCCCCTCGCTCGCTCAGGAGCGCCGCAGTGCCTCTTGCCACTGCGCCGCCAGTTTCCCGGCCTTGTTGACATCGCTCCAGATCTCGGGAGAAGGCACTACGAAATCGGCCCCCAGCCGGGCCAGCCGCACGACCTCGTCCGGCGTCACGGGATGCATGGCGACCACCGGCAAGGTGAACATTTCCGCCCACCAGGCGAGCAGGTTCTCTCCGCCGGCCTCTATACGCTGATCGATGCCCAGATAATCCGCCCCGGCCTCGCCCATCTCCATGGCCAGATGCCGCCGCGTGGGACAGCACCCCCCCACGATCATCTCCTTGCCCAGCAGCCTGCGCAGTTGCGCCACTTGCCGGGCGGATCCGCTTTCAAGGTGCACGCCATCCGCCCCGAGAACGCGGCAATCGGCAGCACTGCGGGTCAATACCGCCGTGCCAAGATGTTGCGCCATGGCGCAAATCTCTTCCAGTAGCCGCTCCTCGACGGTTTCCGAGCGCAAGGGCAACAGCAGGCTGGCCACGGACACGCCGGTCAGAAAGGCCTCCACGCACGCGGGCGTTTCGGAAGAAAGGGCCGTCGCCGGCAGGATGGCGAACAGCCCGGGCATGCTCTCCGGCGCGGAGCCCCTGTCGGATGCATTCGTCATCAACCCGGTCTTTCTCCCTCGTCGTTGCCGGAACCATCATCATGGGCCTCGCCGCCCACATCCCGCGCCATGCCATCCGTCGTGCCGGCTCGAGATGCCAGCATCTTTCGCACCCGTCGCACGATACGGCTGGCCAGCGCGTCTTCGTCCAGCGGCACATCCCCCTCGCATGGGTTGATCAGGGAAATGTCCGTGGCGAGAAACGGCCAGATGCACCGCTCGCCGATGCCGGAAACAACCACGCGCCGCCTGCCGGCACCCACGATGCGCCGGTGGTGTTCGGCGTCCTGCTGACGCAGGCGGTGCGGTGCCGGGGTGGAAACCAGCTGCACGGGCAACCCTTCCGCATCCAGCTCTCTCGCCGCCTTGAGGCTGGCGGCCAGGTGAACGCCGCCGGCGTGAATGGTGGCCTGCGCGGGATCGCCGGAGCTGAACAGCTCATAGGCGCCAAGGGCGCACAGGTTGAGCTTTTCCGGCCATGTGCGCAACACGGGGCGGGAACCGACGGGAGTGAGAATCACGGCCGGACCCGGCTCCTGTTGCATGCACAATTGCCAGCATTCGACAAGCTCCACGGCGTCGGCCGGCGTATAGCCGGCAATCCGCTCGGGCAGAATGCCATGCAGGGGCGTGTGGCAGGGCAGGTCATCCAGCACCAGGACGGCCAGCGGCAGGCGCACGCGGGCGGCCTCCGCCAGCATGGGCAGCATGGGCTCCAGCTGCTGCCGCCGCACCAGCCCCACCGGACGCAGCCCGCCGTGTGCGCTCATGCCCGTCAGCAGGGCCGCCACCGCCGCCGGACGCAGGCCCAGATTGGCCGAAATGGACGAGCCGTCCGCCTCGCCATCGGCGGCGTCCCCCTCTGGCCGGATTCGAAAGTCCGGGCAGAAGGAATCCGGCAGGGCGGAAAGGATGGCCAGCCCCGAAAGCGTTTGCAGGCTTTCCGCCAGCATGCGCGGCAGGAAGCCGCCCATGTCCAGCACGCCGCCCTCGCTGGCGATCTGCTGGCGCCATTCGCGCATGTGGGTGCGGAAACGTTCCGGAAACGGACGCTCCAGCTGGCGGATCAGGGCGGTATGGTCCGCCGTGTCCAGTTGTTCCAGCCTGTTGCGCCACTCCTTGTGCGCCTTGCGGGCGCGCAGGCCCGCCAGTCGCCAGGCGTCACGCACGAAATCGGGCACCTCGGCCTTGTTCAGATCATCCCAGCCAAGCTCGCCACGCAGCGTCTGCGCCTCTGGCACGGGCGCATCCGCGCGATAATGCACCGCCACGTACACCGGGCGGCGTTCCTCCCACGTGGCCACGCCCTGGTCCGCGCCCTGCTCCACCGCCTCGATGATGCTTTGCACATCGTCGGCCCGGGCCTGTTGCACATGCCAACCGGCGGCGGCGAACCGGGCCAGGTGGTTGGGGCAGTGGCGGCGGCCGACATGATTGCCCTGCGCATCTTCTGGCGTGAGATGGAACACGAACAGGCGATGAGGTCGGACATGGGGGGCGATGGCGATGGTCTCCTGCGCCACGCCCGGCTCCACTTCCGAATCATCCACGATGATGCAGGTGGCATGATCGAAAATTTCCGGGCCGAAGCGCTCGCGCAGCATCCGCGCCGCCAACGCCAGCCCGATGCCGGCTGCCAGTGAATGCCCGGGCCAGTCGAAAGCCAGGTCCAGATCGCCCGGCCGCGGCTGCACGGTTCCCGTCCCGTTCCCGGCCGTCGCGGGGTCCGCCGCCGTTTCCGCCGTCTTCGGCTCGCCGTTGCCCCGCGCCTTGTCCTGTTCACCGCCTGGCGAATCCCAGCCCAGCAGGCGAACGAGGGCGCAGGCCAGCGGGCGCAGGGTTGGCGCCATCACCAGCCGATCGCGATCGGGCCAGTTGCCGGCCTGGTTGTCTTGGAACAGGAAACGTTCGAAAAGAACGGAAAGCAGAATGGCGGCGGCATTCATGCTCTGGCGTTTCCGGAGATCGGCATCGCCGGCATTTTCCAGCGCCAACAGGCGCAAGGCTTGCGTGGATGCCTTTTCGCCTCCCCTCGTCAGACCGGCCATGGCCATGTTCATTCCTCTTGTTCTCGCATCCCGCCCCGGCGGCACAACATCGCCGCCCCCTCTCGCGCGGCCCTACAAGCCGGCCAGGGGCCGGGGCAGCGGAATGTTCCGCTGCATGCAGGCGGCTTTTACGGTATTGACCAGCAGCATGGCAATGGTCATGGGCCCCACGCCGCCGGGCACCGGCGTGATGGCGCCGGCCACCTCCTTCGCCTCGCCGAAGGCAACATCCCCCACCAGTTTCGCCTTGCCATTTTCCCGCTCCACCCGGTTGATGCCCACGTCGATGACGATGGCACCGGGCTTGATCCAGCTGCCCCGCACCAGCTCCGGCCGCCCCACCGCGGCCACCAGCAAGTCGGCGCGGCGCGCCACCTCCGGCAGGTCGCGGGTGCGCGAGTGGGCGATGGTGACGGTGCAGTTCTCGCGCAGCAGCAGCTGCGCCAGCGGCTTGCCGACGATGTTCGAGCGGCCGATGATGACCGCTTCCAGCCCCGTCAGGTCGGCCTTGGCCTGTTTGGCCAGCAGCACGCAGCCAAGCGGCGTGCACGGCACCAGCGCCGGCCGCCCCACGGCCAGGCGTCCGGCGTTGATGACATGAAAACCGTCCACGTCCTTGTCCGGATCGATGGCGTCGATGACGCGGTCGGGATTGATCTGTTTCGGCAGCGGCAACTGCACCAGGATGCCGTGCACCTCCGGCGATTTGTTCAGCCGGGCGATGCGTTCCAGCAGGGCTTCCTCACCGGTATCTGCAGGCAGCTGATATTCGAACGATTTCATGCCCGCTTCCGTGGTGCGCTTGCCCTTGTTGCGCACATAGACGCGTGAGGCCGGGTCGTCGCCCACCAGTACCACCGCAAGACCGGGCACGAACCCGTGCCGTTTCTTCAACTCCTCCACCGCCGCGCGGACACGTTCCTGCACTTGCGCCGCCAGCGCCTTGCCATCGATGATGCTCGCCTCGCTCATGTGTTCGTTTTTCCCGTTCAGCTCATGTGGGTGTCCTTACCGGGCTTCATGCCGATGTCTGCATGAATTGCGCCAGACGTTTTTCCAGCTCCGCGCACACGGCAGCGTCGGCGCGGATGTGCAACACCTTCAGCCGGGCGCCCTCTCCCCGCCGGATGGTCAGGGCCGATTTCGGCACGCCCAGGACCTTCGCCAGCAGGGCGACGATGGCCTTGTTCGCGCGCCCCTTTTCCGCCGCCTCCGTGACCATCGCCCGCAGGGCGGGACCTTCCGCCGTTTCCACCAGGCCGCCGATCTGGTTGCGCCGGGCGCCGGGTTGCGCCCGCAGTCGCAGGCTCAGGCCTTCCGCGGTCCTGTGCCAGGGGGTGGATTGTGCGCAAGAGGGTGTCATCGGCGGGTTGCCCGGCTCAGGACAGGTAGTTGAAATAGGCCCAGACGATGAACTTCTGCAGGAAGATGATACCGATGATGGCCACCATGGGGGACAGGTCGATTCCCCCCAGATCCGGCAGGATGCGACGAATGGGCCGCATGACCGGATAGGTCAGCTTGTTCAGGGCCATCAGAATGGCGCGCACGATCTGGTTGTGCGGGTTGATGATGCCAAAGGCCACCAGCCAGCTGGCCACCACCCAGATGATGATGATCCACAGATAGATGTCCAGGATGGTCAGTATCAGCCACAGGAATGGATTGTCACTCACGGCAGGCACCCGTTTCGGCCAAGGTTGATGTTCTTCGTTCCCCGGATTTGTGCAAGATGTAGCCCTCGCAAGGCCCAAGCGCAAGGCGGCGGCTTTTCCCGCCGCTCCCGCAGGCTGCGGGCGATGCCGGTGCCACCGCGGCTCGGGCCCGTTCCGCATGGCCGCTTGACAGCTTCCGCCGGGCGGCCTAGATGAACTGCGTGCCGGGCGCTGCGGGCGTGCCGGCCGCACGAGTTTTCCGGGGCCGTAGCTCAGTTGGTAGAGCGCAGCAATCGCACTGCTGAGGTCAGGGGTTCGACTCCCCTCGGCTCCACCATTTCCCGTGCAATATTTCATGCATCGCATGCGCGATTGCCAAGGAATCCGGCATTGGCTAATGTGTGGCCCGAATGTGCCCCGCATCCTTCGCACGCGCCGACGTGAATGACATGACCGATGCCCAACAGCCCATCACCGTGAGCCGGCCCACCGTCTACCTGGTGCGCATGCTGGTGTTCCTGGTGTTGACGGGGCTGATCGCGGCGGTGCTGTTTCCGCGCATTCGCGAAGCCTTCATGGCCAACCCGGGGCTGAACGGCCTTATCTTCTTCACCCTGCTGCTGGGCGTTCTCTACACCTTCCGCATGGTCATCCGCCTGTATCGAGAGGTGGGATGGGTCAACCATTTCCGCATCACCCAGCCGGGACTGGAGCTGAAATGGCACCCGCGCCTGCTGGCGCCCATGGCCGCGCTGTTGGGCGAACATCATCCCGGCCGCGCCATTTCGCCCCAGGCCATGCGCTCGCTGCTGGATTCGCTGGGCGCGCGCCTGGACGAATCGCGCGACATTTCACGCTACCTCATCGGGCTGCTGGTGTTTCTGGGGCTGTTGGGTACGTTCTGGGGACTGTTGCAGACCATCGCTTCCGTTGGCGAGGTCATTCGCAACCTGGATGTTCGGGCAGCGGAAAGCGCCACCGTTTTCGAGGAGCTGAAATCGGGCCTGGAAGCGCCGCTGGCCGGCATGGGAACGGCCTTCTCGTCTTCTCTCTTCGGCCTGGCCGGGTCGCTGGTCCTGGGGTTCCTGGACTTGCAGGCCACGCAGGCGCAGAACCGTTTCTACATGGATGTGGAAGACTGGCTCTCCTCCATCACCGACATCGCGGCCGGCGAAGTGGCGGCCAGCACCGGCGGCGTGCGCAGCGACCTGGCGCACCTGCATCAGGGCATGGCGCAGCTGCAACAGGCGGTGGCGCAACTGGCCAACCTCATGGCGCGGCAACACGCCGCAGCCCCGGGAGCCGCAAAGGGCAAGGCGCCCATGGCGGCATCGTCCGAAACGCCAGCGGACAAACAGGCCACGGCCAAATCGCTGGAGCAGATTTCCACGGTCATCGGCCAGTTGGTGAAGCAGATGCAGCAGGAAGAGAGGCTGATGCGCGATTGGGCCCAACAGAACGCACAGCAACAGCAGCAGGTCCTGCAGCTGTTGCGCGAAATCGCCTTTCGTCTGGGGCGGGACGATCGCGGCGCATGAACGTGAATGAGCCCGGCCGCACCGGGCGGCAAACGTGACGGGAATCATGGCGGGACAGGGCAGAGGTCGGCAACGCGAAATTTCCAGCCAGCTCTACTGGCCGGGATTTGTCGACGCCATGAGCCAGCTTTTGCTGGTGTTCATCTTTCTGCTCACCCTGTTCGCGGTGGCGCAATTCATGCAGGCGCGCGAGCTCACGGGCCAGGACACGGCGCTGGACAAGCTGCGCGCCCAGGTGGCGGAGCTGAGCGAGCTGCTGGCGCTGGAAAAAGCGTCGAAGGCGAAGCTCGAGGCCACCCTCGCCTCGCTGAACGCGGCGCTGGAACAACAGAAGGGCAAGGCCGCCTCGCTGGCCGCCATGTTGCAGGACTTGCAGGCGAAAAAGGGGGCTGCCGGTGGCGCGCTTGCGGGGTTGCGCGCCGAGCTTGAAAAGGAGCGCAAAATCTCTGCCGAAGCGCTGGCGCAGGTGGAGCTCCTGAATCAGCAGATTGCCGCCCTCAGACGGCAGATCGCCATGCTCAACGCCGCGCTCGAGGCTTCCGAGCGGCGCGAAAGGGAAGCGCGGGCCAAGATCGCCAACCTGGGCCAGCGGCTGAACGCCGCCCTGGCCCGCCGCGTGCAGGAGCTGGCGCGCTATCGTTCGGAATTCTTCGGCCGCCTGCGCCAGATCCTGTCCCGCCGGGCCAACATCCGCGTGGTGGGGGACCGTTTCGTCTTCTCCTCCGAAATCCTGTTCCCGAAGGCGGAGGCCACACTGACGGAAGAAGGCAGGCGCGAGCTGGACAAGATCGCCGAGGCGATCCTCGAAATAAGCCGCGAAATTCCCCCCGATATCAACTGGATCCTGCGGGTGGACGGGCATACCGACGCGGACCCCATATCAACGCCGCAATTTCCGTCCAACTGGGAGCTTTCCACCGCCCGTGCGCTGGCGGTGGTGAAATATCTCATTAGCCGGGGCGTGCCGCCGGAGCGGTTGGCGGCCACCGGGTTTGGCCAGTATCATCCCATTGATCCGCGCGATACCGAAGAAGCCAAGGCGCGCAACCGTCGCATCGAGCTGAAGCTCACCGAACGCTGAAAAAGAAGGAGAAAAGCCCGCGCCAGCGAAGCGGGGAGCCCTGACGGAGACGCAATGTTACATTCTGCAACACAGATTTATTTTTCCTTTTTTCCCCGGACTGCTATTTCCGGAAGACATGAAAATGCCGAATCATGTGTACAATTGCAAAAAGCCTGCGAAAGCCACGCCGGGCAAGGCCAAACTTTGGCGTGAACGGGCCTGACTATCCTGCGGGAGAACCTGGATGACCGAAACGAGCGGGAAAAACGACAGCGGCGCGCGGAAACCTGTCGGGGACCGGGGGGCGGCGCCCCGGAAATCGTTGGCCCCCACACCCGATGGCGCCTGTGGGCAAGAGCGCCAGTTCGGCGGCTTCGCCACGCTTGCCGAAGGCCTGGATTTTGCCGCCAGGGGTGAGACGGGGCTGAATTTTCACGCCGGCCGCGGAGCGCTGTCGGACGTTCTGCCCTATGCGCGCCTGCGCGAGGAGGCCCTGGTGATGGCCGGCCGGCTGCGCGCCGCCGGCCTGAATCGGGGTGACCGCCTGGCCATACTGGCCGAGACGAAGCCCGAATTCATGATCGCCTTCTTCGCCTGCCAGTATGCCGGCATACTGCCCTGTCCGGTTTCCCTACCCATGCAGCTGGGTGGGCGTGAAACCTACGTGGAAAAGGTGACCGGCATGTTGCGCGCAGCAGCGGCGCGGGGGATCCTCGCCTCGGAAGATTTCCTCCCCACCCTGCGTCCCGCGGCCATGCGCGCCGGCGCATCCTTGGTGCTGAGCCACGAGGCATTGCGCAGCCTGCCGGAGCAGGCGGGCGCCATCGATCCTTTCCGGCCGGATGAACCCGCCTATATCCAGTATTCTTCCGGCTCCACCTCCGCGCCAAAGGGCATTCTCATTTCGCAGCGCGCCATCATGGCCAACACCACCGGCATCTTGCGTCATGGCCTGCAAGCGCGGGCGGATGATCGCGCCTTTTCCTGGCTGCCGCTGTATCATGACATGGGATTGGTGGGCTTTTTTCTCGCGCCCGCCATGGGCCAGGCCAGCGTGGACTACTTGCCCACGTTCGATTTCGTGAAACGCCCCGGCCTGTGGCTGAAGCTGATGAGCGATCTTGGCAGCACCGTGTGCTTCGCGCCCAGCTTCGGTTACGAGCTGGCCGCCCGGCGCATCAGGAACAAGGCCGAGGAGCTCGATCTTTCGCGCTGGCGCATCGCCGGCATCGGAGGCGACATGGTGCGCCCGGATGTGCTGGAGGCCTTCGCGCGGGCGCTGGCGCCGGCCGGCTTCGATCCGCGTGCCTTTCTGCCCAGCTATGGCATGGCCGAAATGGCGCTGGCCGTTAGCTTCAGCGACCTGGACGCGCCGGTGCGGCTGGACACCATCGATCGCACCCTGGCCGAACGCACCGGTCTGGCGCAGCCCGCAACCGCCACCACCGACAAGAAACGAACCTTCGTCTCCTGCGGCCGGGTACTGCCGGAACACGAGCTCAAGGTGGTGGACGAACGGGGAAACGAACTGCCCGAGCGACACATTGGCCGGGTGCTGGTAAAGGGTCCCTCCATGATGAGCGGCTATTATGCCAACGCGGAGGAAACGGCGCGGGTGATCGACGCCGATGGTTTCCTAGATACCGGGGACATGGGGTATCTGCACGAGGGCGAGATTTACATCACCGGCCGCTCCAAGGACATGATCCTGCACAATGGCCGCAATATCTGGCCTCAGGATATCGAGTGGGTGGTGGAAAGGAACATCGCCGCCCTGCGGCCGGGAGATGTCGTGGCCTTTGGCGTGGAAAACGACGCAGGGATCGAACACGTGGTGGTGCTGGTGCAATGCCGTGTGCGCGAGGCCGAGGCGCAGGAAGAGCTGCGTCGGCAAGTGGCGCAGGTGGTGCACGAGGCAGTTGGCGTGGAATGCGAGGTGGTGCTGACCGCGCCGCGCAGCCTGCCGCAAACCAGTTCCGGCAAGCTCTCCCGGCGCCGCGCGCGCGATCTCTACCTGGCCGGCGAGCTTCCGCCGCCACCGGAAAAGACCGGCGAGAAGCGCGCATCGGTCATGCCGGCCGCCTGAGGACAGGGGCCTTTCGCCCACCCGCCGGTTGTCCCGCACCGTGCGATATCGCGGCCGGCCCTCCTACCGGTGAGCGGATGCGAGAATGATTTCTCCCGCATCTCTCGCCTGCCGCCCAGGTCCAACATCATTTTTCTGTCCGCCCGAAGCGCCCCGCCCGACCAGGGCGCCGGACCATGTCACCCCCGCCGACCGCGGACATTGCAAGAATGCGCACGCCTTTTTCGCGCGCCTTTTAACCATATCTCCAGTTTTTCGCCGCCTTGACGTTCTCATGTGCGAGGCGAGCAGGATGAAAAAACCTTTTGTTTGCATTCCTGCGTCATGGTCGCTTCCATGAACACGCATACCCTGACATCCGATAACGGCCGCCATTCCGGCCGGATTCAGAAGCTGTGGAAAGGGCTGGCGCCACTGCTCCAGGCCCTCTCCGGACAAGGCGAAGAAGAGAACGAAGACGCGCACGGCAGCGTTGCCAAGGCGGGCCTGGGCGCCATCTTCAGCTTTGGCGTGCGCGTGGCCTCGGCCTTTCTCGCCTTCCTCATGTCGGTGCTCATGGCGCGCTGGCTGGGCGCGCACGATTTCGGCATCTACACCTATGTCTGGGTAATGGTGAACGTGGTCGGCACGCTGGCCATGATCGGCCTGGCCATGTCGGCGGTGCGCTTCCTCAACGAATACATGACTCACAACCGGCCGGATCTCGCACGCGGATACCTGCGCTTCGGACGGCTGGTATCGCTGGGTGTGGGCAGCCTGTTCGCCGCCGCGGCCATCGCCATCCTGTGGTACGTGCCGGAGATCATCGAAGATGATTTCCGCCTGCCGCTCATCATCGGCATGCTCTCGCTGCCCGCCTTCGCACTTACCGACTTTCACGACGGCACCGGCCGGGCGCGCTCGTGGCTGGGGCTGGCCATCGTGCCGCCTTATGTGCTGCGTCCGCTAATCATCCTGCTGCTGGTGGGGCTGGGGCTCATTTTCCTGGACAAGCACGACGCCGTGCTGGCCGCCGCCGCGCTCACCATTGCCACCTGGATCGTCGCCATTGTGCAATACGCCCTGCAGGAAAGGCGTTTTCGCGCCGAGCTGGGCCCGGCGCGTCCCGTCATGCGGCGGAGTGAATGGCTCAGGGTGTCGTTTCCGCTGTTGCTTCTGGACAGTTTCAACCTGCTGATGATGAACATCGACATCCTGCTGCTGAAGATGTTCGTCACACCGGACCAGCTGGGCATCTATTTCGCCGCCGCCCGCGTCATCGCCTTCGTCGCCTTCGTGCATTTTGCCGTGGTGGCCGTGGCCATGCCACGCTTCGCCACCGCCTACGCCAGGCGCGACATCGCCACGGCCGCGAAGTTGCTTCGCATGTTCCGGCTGTGGACGCTGGCGCCTTCGGTGCTGGGCACCGGCATTCTGCTGCTCATGGGACCATTCATCCTGGGCATGTTCGGGCAGGAATTCGTCGCCGCCATGCCGGTCATGATCGTGCTGGCGGGCGGATATCTGGCCAACGCTCTCACCGGCCCTTCGGAAGCCTTGTTGGCCGTATCCGGCAAGCAAGTGTTCATCGCCTGGCTGTCCGGCATCACCGCGGCGCTGAACGTGGCCTTGAACCTGGGGCTCATCCCCATGTACGGCCCGCTGGGCGCGGCCATCGCCACCAGCTGCTCCTTCGCCTTTCAGGCGGCCATGTTGTGGTGGGCCAGCAATCGCCTGGTGCGCAACGGCTATGACGAGGCTCCGGCCGCAGAGGCCGGAAAGGCAGAGGCGAAGGCCCGATGAACATGCCGCCCGAAGTCACGCAGGACATGAAGCGCCACGCCGCCTGGCTGGCGCTGGAAGAGCGCGCGCTGGAGCCCTCGCCGGTAGCCACGTGGGCCTTCGCCGGCACGGCCAGCGAGGCGCTGCCGGAACGCCGCCGGCCCACGCTGATCTTCACGGAAGGAAAGGATGGCGGCCTGACGGGGGCCTTTCCGCTGTTGTTCGAGCGCTGGCGCTGGCGGCCTTTCGGCCGGGTGGCCACCAGCATGTGGGGCGACATGGATTTCCTCGGCGTTCCGCTGCTGCATGCCGGGCATGCGCACGAGGCCATCGAGGACCTTTTCACCCTGCTGCGCCTTTCCGGCGTGTCGGCGCTGGAGTTCCGGCATGTTCCGGCCGATGGTGCCTTTTTCGCCGCCCTGAAGGAAGTGCTGGCGAAAGAAGGGCTGGAACCCGTCGTTCTCCACCGCTGGTGGCGCGCCGTTCTCGACGCCACGCGCAAGGCCGAGGACTGGTGGCGCGAGGACATCTCCAGCCGCCACCGCAGCGAATGGCGCCGCCGCAAGCGCCGGCTGGCCGAGCGGGGCGAGCTTGTTTTCGAGCGGCTGGAGAAAACCGCCGACGTAATGCCCTGGCTGGAAGAATTCATGGAGCTGGAGAAATCCGGCTGGAAGGGCAAGACCGGCACGGCGCTGGCTTGCCAGCCGCACACCCGCGAGTTCGCCTTGCGCGCGGTGCCGGCCTTTCACGCGCGGGGCAGGCTGGAATTCTTCCGTTTGCGGCTGGACGGCCGCACCATCGCCAGCACCTTCGGCTTCGTGCAGCGCGGCGTGGCCTGGATGGTCAAGATCGCCTTCGATGAAAGCCTGCACCGGTTCTCACCCGGTGGATTGCTGGTGATCGAGCTGACGGAGGCCTTCATGGCCGACCCGCACGTTCACCTGGTGGATTCCTGCGCCGCGCCGGATCATCCACTGGTCAGCCATGTCTGGCGCGAGAAGCGCGAGATGCTGGACGTGCTGGCGCCGCTGCCGCACACAGGGCGCGCACGCTTCGCCATCATCGGCCGCCTGGAACGGGGCTATCGCCGGGCGCGGGCAAGGGCGGCGCAACTGGCCGACAAACTGCGTCAGCGGCGCAAGCGTCTGCAACGTCGCCGCCAGCAGGCCGCACCAGGCACCCGCAAGCAATGACGCCGGCCACCACAAACCGGCATTTCGCGGCCGGCGACGCACATCGAAGAAGGCGTTTTCCCCCTCTCGCCACGCGAAGTCGCCAGGCCTCGTCACGCCGGACGCGTCTGGCCAGAACCGCGCACCTGGTACTTGAAAATGGTCAGCTGCTCCAGCCCCACCGGCCCGCGGGCGTGAATGCGCCCGGTGGCGATGCCGATCTCGGCGCCGAAGCCGAACTCGCCGCCGTCGGCGAACTGGGTGGAGGCGTTGTGCATGACGATGGCGCTGTCCACCTCGCGCAGGAACTTCTCCGCCGTCTCGGCATTTTCCGTGATGATGGCATCGGTGTGCTGCGAGCCGTAACGGCGGATGTGCTCGATGGCCCCTTCCACACCGTCAACCAGCTTGATGGAAATAATAGGCGCGAGGTATTCCGTGCGCCAGTCCTCTTCCGTGGCCGGCTTTACCCGTTCGTCCACGGCCTGCGTGGCTTCGTCGCCGCGCACCTCGCACCCCGCTTGCAAAAGCGCCTTCACCACCGGCGCCAGCAGCCTGTCCGCCCCGGCGGCGTCCACCAGCGCCGTTTCCGTGGCGCCACAGATGCCGGGCCGGCGCATCTTGGCATTCAGGGTCACGTTCACGGCCTTCTCCACGTCCGCGTCGCGGTCGATGTAAGTGTGGCACAGGCCCTCCAGGTGGGCGAACACCGGCACGCGCGCCTCTTCCTGCACGCGCGCCACCAGCGACTTGCCGCCACGCGGCACGATAACGTCGATGTTGCCTTCCAGCCCGCGCAACATCTCGCCGGCGGCCTCGCGGTCGGTGGTCGGCACCATCAGAATGGCGTCTTCCGGCAGGCCCGCCTCGCGCAGGCCGGCACGCAGGCATTCCACCAGCACTCCGGAGGAATGAAAGCTGTCCGAACCACCACGCAGGATGACGGCATTGCCGGATTTCATGCACAGGGCGCCGGCATCGGCCGTCACGTTGGGGCGGGCCTCGTAAATGATGCCCACCACCCCCAGCGGCACCCGCACCCGCGCGATGCGCAGGCCATTGGGGCGCTCCCATTCGTCGATGACGCTACCCACCGGATCGGGCAGGTCACGAATGACATGCAGGCTGTCGATGATGCCGTCGATGCGCGCGTCATTCAGCATCAGCCGGTCGATGAAGGCGTCCGGCCGTCCTCTTTCTCGCGCCAGCGCGATGTCCTTTTCATTCGCCGCCAGGATGTCGGCGCGGCGCGCATCGATGTGCCGCCCCATGGCTTCCAGCGCGGCGTTCTTCGCCTCCGTCGAACCATCGGCCAGCATCTCCGCCGCGGCCCGGGCCCGCCGCCCCAGGTCCAGCATCATCCCGGCAATGTCGGTTGGCCTGTTCATCGTTTTCGCCTCGAACACATGGGTTGGATTTCTTTTCTTTCCATTCTCGTCCGGCCGCGCTGACAACGCCGCCTCAGCCCTCGGGCCAATCGGAACGGGTCGCCACCGGCCGGGCGCCATTCGGCTCGTTCCTTCAACGCCGCCGGGCAGCGCCCGGGTCGGCTTCTAGATAGAACAAGTTGGCGGCAAAAGGCCAGCACCGTAAATGCGCTCGCCGCCGCCGAAACGAATGCCCGGCGGCCGGCCACGCCCGCCGCGCCTTGAGAAAAGGGCGGGATGGCCCGGCCATCCCGCCCGTTCGACGCATTGCTCACATGGAGCTGACGGATCAGGACTTGTCCATGACCACACCGCCCTTGGGCGTGCGGATCTCGTCCACCAGCGCCTGCAGCTCCGCAGACGGCGGGGCCGTCATCTTGGAGACCAGGATCATGACGATGAACCCGATGGGGATGCCGAACAGGCCGGCGGAGATGTTCTTCAGCCCGAACAGCTCCGCATTGCCCAGCCCCAGCGGGGGTGCGGCCGTCCAGATGAGGTAGGCCAGCGTCACGCCAAAGCCCGCCAGCATGCCGGCGATGGCGCCCGGCGTGTTGGTGCGCTTCCACCAGATGCCCAGCACCAGCGCCGGGAAGTTGCCCGCCGCCGCCAGCGAGAAGGCCCACGCCACCAGCTTCAGGATGTCCGGTGGCGCCACCGTGGCGGTAATGGCGCCGAGGATGGCCACGCCGATGAGAATGATGCGCGCGGCAATCAGCCGGCGTCCCGTCGGCGCGTTCGGGTCCAGCATGCGGTAGTAGATGTCGTGGCTCAGCGCGTTGGCCATGGCCAGCAACAGGCCGTCGGCCGTGGACATGGCAGCCGCCAGGCCGCCGGCGCCCACCAGGCCGGTGATGACGAAGGGCAGCCCGGCGATTTCCGGCGTGGCGATGACCACCACGTCCTTGGCGATGGAGAAGTTCTTCCAGTCCAGCACCGAGACACCCTTGGCCGAACAGGCCTGCATGACCGCATCGGCCGAGGCGGCGGCAGCGCCGCAGATCTTCACCTTGCCATGCGCGCCCCAGACGTAGACCCAGTCGGGGAGCTTGTCGAGCGCGGTGCCCAGCACGTTCTGGTAGATCTCCAGCTTCACGAAGGCGGCGTAGGCCGGCGCGGTGAAGTAGAGGATGAAGATGAAGAACAGCGCCCAGCCCACCGAGTAGCGCGCCTGGCGCACCGACGGCGTGGTGAAGAAGCGCATCAGCACGTGCGGCAGCGAGGCCGTGCCCAGCATCAGGCAGAAGATCAGCGCAAAGAAGTTGAACGGATCATAGGTGTGGAACGGCTGGATGTGCGGCTTCACGCCGGCCAGCACCTCCTTGGTCTGCTCA
>JALVSR010000123.1 GCA_027024225.1 Hyphomicrobiales bacterium
CTGGACGCGGATTGGGATGCCCGGGCGCCCAAGAGCTTCGAGCACATCGCCCGCGACGATCTGTGGCTGGACGCCAGCGACCGCTGGAAAGGCACCGAAGCCCTGCTCACCCTCAAGGGCGACGTGGACAATCTGGGGCGGATCTTCGAAGTCGGGCTGAAAAGACCCAGCTTCGCCAAATGGGCCTCACTGTCCCGGCAGATGAACGCCTTTTTCACCGTTTTCCTGCCCTGGTACTGCCAGAGCGAATACCCCTCCACCTACACCGTGTTCGCCGGTGGCGACGACTTTTTCCTGATCGGCCCGTGGCGCGGCACCATCCGGCTGGCGCGGGGCATGCGCAAGCAATTCCATCGCTATGTGGCGGAAAACCCCGACCTCCACTTTTCCACCGGCCTGCTGATGACCAAGCCGGGCATGCCGGTGGCGCAGATGGGCGAGATGGCGGAACAGGCGCTGGAACAGGCCAAGAGCCACGAAGGGAAAAATGCCGTGACGCTTTTCGGCCAGACGGTCTCCTGGGATGACTTCGATCAACTATGGAAAACCCTGGAAGCCATCGAAGAGGAAGATGCGCAATTCGACCTGAGCACCGGCTACCTCTATCGCCTGCAGGATCTGGCCGACATGGCGGAGAACCTGAAATCGGACCATCCCCGGCCGGAAAACGCCATCTGGCGCTCCTGGTTCAGCTACCGCACCTACCGGATGCTGGAGCAGACGCTCAAGGGCAAGAGCAGGCAGAAAGAGCGCGAGCGCCGCATGCAGGAGTTGGCCAGGATTCTGAGCGAGCCTATTCAGAACCATGGCGCCCGCTTCAAGATTCCGCTTTTTATTCACCTTTATCAGCAGCGTAGCTGAAGGAGTAGATGACATGAATCATCCAAATCAGAGAAGGCACGGCGGCAGGCCCCGACCGGAGCGGCGCCGCCTCGGCATGACGATCCGCTTCACCAATGAGGAGGGAAAAATCGACGCCGATCTGTTCGACAAGACGGCGAGCAATGCCGCCAAAATCGTTGCCCGGTGCAGGCGGGAACAGAACAAGAGCACCCAGCTTCGCCGTTTCTACGATGAACTGGTGATGTGGGAGGAAAAGGTTCGGCAGAACCCCGACAAGTTCGACGAATATCTGCCGTTCATTCGCATGCTCAAGGCCAAGGCCGCCTATGCGGAGGGTCGCAAGCTTGTCGATGGCGCTTTCGTGGACCTGATCGAGCAGGCTATCGACTTCATCGAAAACGCGGCCGACCTGCGCACGGCCAAACTGTTTTTCGAAGCCTTCATGGGATTCTACAAACTGGAGAAGGGGGACTGATCATGAAACTGGACAAAATCTCGAAACTCAACGGGACGATCGAGCTGGTCAGCGGCCTGCACATCGGCGGCGGCAACACCGAAATGCACATCGGCGGCACGGACAACCCCGTCATCAAGAATCCGGTCACCCATCAGCCCTACATCCCCGGCTCCAGTATCAAAGGGAAAATGCGCAGTCTGATGGAGTGGCATGCGGGCGTGGTCGGCGTCGCCAAGGGCAAGGCGCTGGCGATCAAGCATATCGACAGGCTCAATGGCAACCGCGCCCAGGGCATCGAAATATTGCGCCTGTTCGGTTACGCGCCCAGCGGCGGCGGACAGGACGATCCGGAACTGGTGCGGGAGATCGGCCCGACCCGGCTGGCGTTCTGGGACTGCAACCTCGATCCCGCCTGGGTCAAGGAGATGAGCGACAACAACCTGCTGCTCACCGAAACCAAGATGGAAAACGCCATCGACCGCATCAAGGGCACGGCGGAAAACCCGCGCAATACCGAGCGGGTGCCCGCTGGCGCGCGTTTCGATTTTCAGCTCACCCTCAAGGTCATCGACGGCGAAGAGCTGCTCGATCCCGTGCTGCGCGGTCTCAGGCTGGTGGAGCTTTCCGGTCTGGGCGGATCGGTTTCGCGCGGCTACGGCAAACTCGTTTTCCGCGATCTGGCCCTGGATGGCGAATCGGTGCAGGAAAAACTCGAACAGGTGCAACTGTAGGGGGAGAGATGGATCGTTCTATTGCCACGATCACGCCGCGCTCGGCCTTTGGTGGGCCGATCCGGGGCGACACGCTGTTCGGCCAGCTCTGCTGGGCGGCGCGGCACCGCTGGGGTGAGGCGCGCCTGTCCGAACTGCTGCAAGGCTATACGGCGGGACAACCGTTTCTGGTCGTCTCCGACGCTTTTCCGGCGGGCTATCTGCCGCGCCCTGCCCTGCCGCTGCACTTCTTCGACGAAGTGCCCGATGCCGATCGCAAGGCGGTGAAGAAAAGGCGCTGGCTGCCACGCGAACATTTTGCCAAGCCCTTGCGTCAGTGGCTCAACCATGCCGCGCCCGACAGCGCCATCTCCAGCGATGAACTGATGGCCACGCATGTGCAGCCGCACAATACGATCAACCGGATGACCGGGACCACGGGCACGGGCGAGTTTGCGCCCTACACCACGGCGCAGCACTGGTTCGCGCCCGATCTGGCGCTGGACATCTACTTCGCCCACGACGCCGAGCGCTTGTCGGAGGATGAAATCGGCGAGCTTCTGGAAGACGTCGGGCACGCCGGTTATGGCCGCGACGCCAGCATCGGCCTCGGCAAATTCGAGGTCGCCAGCCTGGCCTCGGGAGGCTGGCCCGCCCAGGACAACGCCAACGCCATGATGACGCTGGCCCCTTGCGCACCGCAGGGTCTGAATTTCGATTCCGCGCGGAGCTGGTACCAGCCTTTCACCCGCTTCGGACGGCATGGCGATCTGGCCGTACACACGGGACGGCCCTTCAAGAACCCAGTGCTGATGGCCGACACCGGCGCGCTGCTGGCCAGAGAGGATGGCGAGGTCTCCAGCTTCTGCGGCCAGGGAGTGGGCGGCGCCGCCCAGCTATCCAAGGCCATCGAATCCACCGTGCATCAAGGTTACGCGCCCGCGCTGCCGGTCTTTCTGGAGGAAACATCATGAGCGGCATACCCGAAACCCGAAAGCTCTGGATCACCCCCCTCTCCCCGGTCCACATGGGCACCGACGAGGA
>JALVSR010000124.1 GCA_027024225.1 Hyphomicrobiales bacterium
GGAGGGACGGGGGCGAGATTCCTTCCGGTTGGCGGCATGCCGTGAATCAGGGTTTCACGCTTTTCAACATCTGTGAATCAGGAGATTGCAACGCGCTGGAAGGAGGGGCGGGGAATGTTTCACCGGGCCGATTCACGTTAGGGTCCCATGCGAGGAATTTACTCCCCATTGTCAGGCGGCGGGCGTGATTCTACTCTTCGAATGTGACGTGCAGGGGGTATGCATCAGGATCTCCCGCACTCCTGGAAGATCACGAGATGACAATCGCACGGCCTGCCGAGGGCGTTCGCTGCGAGAGGATTCATGTGGGCCCAGGGGGCATTCGCGGGGGCGGGAGTCCGATCGTCACAATGCATGATGCCGGTTTTGCCGCCATGGAGTATTCCGTGGCGGGGCAGGGGAGCTTTGTGCCCGGCAAGATCGGCAAGGGGGCTCGCCAACCGGTGAAAAAACAGAATGACGCTTGAGAGGCAATTCGCTCCTGTCGGCACCGGCGGCATGGGCGACAATGGGGGCGCATTGGGAATGACGGACATGTGGCAGGCTTCTTGGGACAGGGCGAAAGCACGGCTGAAGGCAGAGCTGGGGCAGGATCTGTTTTCCAACTGGTTCGGACGCATGGAGGTGGAGGGTTGCGAGGATGGCCGCCTCATTCTGTCCGTGCCCACGCGGTTTCTGAAAACCTGGATAGAGGGGCATTACCTGGATACCCTGCGCGCGGCGTGCGTGGCGGAGTTTGCCGATGTCCGCGATGTGCGTCTGCGCATCCGCTCCGCCGAGCGTCCGGCGGCACGGCAGGTCAACGGCAGACCGGCCAGGGTGGCCATGAAGAGCGTGCCGCGCACGGAAATCCGCTCCACCGAACAACCGTCCATGCCGGACAGGGAAGCGGGGCTGGATCCGAACCTGACGTTCGAAACCTTCGTGACCGGCATGCCCAACGCCCTGGCCTGCACGGCGGCGCAGCAGGTCGCCGAGGCGGGCGATGCCGATATCACCCGCATCAATCCGCTGTTCATTCACGCCGCCACGGGCCTGGGGAAGACACACCTGCTGCATGCCATCGGCTGGCGCGTGCGCCAGCTGCACCCCTCCCGCCAGGTTCTCTACATTCCGGCGGAGCAGTTCATGTACCGCTTTCTGGCGGCGCTGAAGAACCGCGACGTGCTGACCTTCAAGGAAAGGTTTCAGCACGTGGACCTGCTGCTCATCGACGATTTCCAGTTCCTTCAGGGCAAGACCATGCAGCAGGAATTCTGCCACGCCTTCAACACCCTGGTGGATTCGCGCCGGCAGGTGGTGATTGCCGCAGACGTGGCGCCCGGCAAGCTGGAAAAGCTCGACGCCCGCATGCGTTCGCGCCTGGTGGGCGGCCTGGTGGTGGACATGCAGATGCCGGACGAGCCCATGCGCCGCGAGATCCTGAAGCGCAAGCTGGAGATCCTGCGCCGGCGCGATCCGCAGCTAATGGTGCGCGAGGAAGTGCTCGACTACATCGCGCGCACGGTCAATGGCGCCGGCCGCGAGCTGGAAGGCGCGCTCAACCGCATCGTGGCCATGCAGCGGCTTTTGGGCAACGTGCCGGTGGACCTGGATGCCGCGGCGCATGCGCTGCGCGATCTCATCCAGCGCTCCGAATCGCGCCCCGTTCGCATCGACGACATCCTCAAGGCCGTCTCGCAGCTCTACAACGTGCCGCGCACGGAGCTGTTGTCCACCCGGCGGGCGCAATCGGTGGTGCGGCCGCGGCAGATCGGCATGTATCTGGCGAAAAAGCTCACCTCGCGCTCGCTGCCGGAGATCGGCCGGCGCTTTGGCGGCCGGGACCATTCCACCGTGCTGCACGCGGTGCGCAAGATCGAGAAGCTGCTGGAGAAAGACGAGGCCTTGCAGCAGGAGGTGAACCTGCTCACGCGCATCCTGAAGGATGGTTGAGCGGCCGGCGCTGGCCCGATCTTCCTGTCTTTCCGCTTTTCCCTGCCATCCGCATGCCAGCAGCATGTTGACGGAAGCGGCGAGGAGGGGAAAAGGGAGGGCCAGGCGGGGAATTCAATGAAAAGGCCCCTTTTCCGTCCGATTTTCTTCAGGCCCCCGATTCTCTTCAGGCCAGCCCCAGCTTGCGTGCCGTTTCCGCCGCCCAGCGGAAATCTTCCTCGTAGGTGACCTTGCGCAGTTCGGGCGCGCCGTCGATGACCTTCACCCGCAGCCCCGCATGCTCGGCGATGGCGGCGTCATCGCTGAATTCCACCGCCATGTCCGCCACCTGCCGATGCGCGGCCAGTATGGTGTCGAAATGAAAGGCCTGCGGCGTTTGCGCCGCGCGCAACAGATGCCGGGGCGGGGTGTCGATGATCATGTCGTTTTCATCCACCCTCTTGATGGTATCGACCACCGCCAGGCCGGGCAGGGCGCCATCGACATTCCGTAACGCGGTGAGGAGATCGACGATTACGCGGCCGGGCAGGAATGGCCTGGCGGCATCGTGGATGAGCACCCGCCGCGGCAGCGGCTCGTCTCCGGCGGCCAGCGCCTCCAGCCCACGGCGCACCGATTCCTGCCGGGTCGCGCCGCCGGTGATGGGGGGTGGCAGGGGCAGCCCCGCCGTGGCGCTGGCGTAGAGCTCCTCGTGGCCGTGGCCAATGACCACCCGTATTTCGTCCACCAGCGGGTGCGCCAGCAGGGCCTGCAGCGAATAGCAAAGCAGCGGCCTGCCCGCCACCTCGACATATTGTTTCGGCCTGTGGCCTCCGGCGCGCGTGCCGGAGCCGGCGGCCACGACCAGTGCGATCGTTCGGTTCATGCCTCTTTCTTGCTCCCGAGGATGTCGGGGACAGGATGAAAATCCTGGCCCGGGTGGACCTTGCGGGCATTGTTCGTGGGTATCGGGACAAGTCAAGGGCGCGCGGGGCGTCGTCCTGCGACAATCCTGTTAACAGGCAAGGGGTCTTGAAGCATTCACAGACATTCCAATGATGCTATAATGAGCATCAAGAGCTGCTGCCCATTTTTTGAACTCATTTGTGCAGTCCCACCCATGTCGGAGCCAGCGCCCGTGAGCATCGCCACCGTGCACATAGGCCCATATGCATTGCGCAATCATGTCCTGCTCGCTCCCATGGCGGGGGTGACGGACGCGCCCTTCCGTGCCGCCGCCCTGCGGTTGGGGGCGGGGTTGGCGGTGGCCGAGATGGCGGCCGACAAGGAGGTGCTGGGCGGGCGGCACCTGAGGCGGCTGGCGGGAAAGGAACCGGGCGCGCACGCCCCGTTCGCCGTGCAGCTGGCCGGCCACGATCCGGTCCGGATGGCCCGTGCCGCTGATCTGGCGCGCGCGCAAGGCGCGGACATTATCGACATCAACATGGGCTGCCCGGCGAAAATGGTCACCGGCAAGCTATCCGGCGCGGCGCTCATGCGCGAGCCTGGCCGCGCCCGGGAGATCATCCGCGCGGTGCTCCTTGCGGCGGACGGCGCGCCGGTGACGCTGAAAATGCGGCTGGGCTGGGACGATGCGCACCTCAACGCGCCGGACATCGCGCTCATGGCGGCGGACGAGGGCGTGGCCATGATCACCGTGCATGGCCGCACGCGCCAGCAGTTCTACCATGGACGGGCCAACTGGAGCCTGGTGGGCGGCGTCGTTCGGCGCCTGCGCGAGGCGGGGCACGGCATTCCCCTCATCGTCAATGGTGACATCGTTGATGCGGACACGGCGCGCGCCGCGCTGGAGCAATCCGGCGCGGATGGCGTGATGATCGGCCGCGCCGCCACCGGTCACCCCTGGCTGCCGGGCGAGATCGCCGAGGCCATGAGCCCCGGTCGTGGCATCCGGCCGCTCTCTCCGGCGCGACAGGTGGAGGAGATCGTGCGCCTGCATGAGGGGATGCGCGCCTTTCATGGCGAGCGCGTTGGCATGCGCCGGGCGCGCAAGCACCTGAAGGCGGCCGTGCTGCACTGGCAGGCGCGCGGCTGGCTGGACGCGCGGGAGAGGCAGGACCTGTTGCAAGTTCTCCTCACCTCTCAGAACGCGACGCGCGTGCGGGACATTCTGCACGGGCTGAGCCTGCGCATGCGGGAGCGGGAGGTGGCATGATGAACACGGATCCATCGCACCGGCCCGGCACGTCTCCTTCAATCGGTGGCGGGAAGGACGGGGGGGGCATGCCGGTTGAATTGTCGGCCTCGGCCATCCTGGCGGCCATGCCGGGGCCGCTGCTGGTGATCGGGCCGGAAGACGAAATCCTGTTCGCCAACGCGGCGGCGGAGAGTTTTTTCCAGACTTCGGCCAAGGCCTTGATGCGACTGGGCCTTGGCGGCGTGGTGGCGGCGGATTCGCCCCTGCACCGTGTGCTGCAACTGGCGCGCACGGCCGGTTCATCGGTGCATGAATACGAAATCGAGGTGGGCACCCCGCGCACCGGTGGCAGCCGCATGGTGGACGTGCAGGCGGCAGCCCTGCCGGAGGTGCCCGGCGCGGTCATCGTACAGCTCTTGCCGCGCTCACTGGCGGAAAGAATCGACCGCCAGCTTTCGCACGCCTCGGCCGCGCGCACGGTGGCGGGACTGGCCGCCATGCTGGCGCACGAGATCAAGAACCCGCTTTCCGGCATCCGCGGCGCGGCGCAGCTCATCGAGCCGCAACTGGCGGAGGCGGACAAGGAGCTGGCCGACCTCATCATGAACGAGGCCGATCGCATCCGCACCCTGGTGGAAGAAATGGAAGCGCTGGGCGAGGAGCGCCCGCGCCCTTATGAGCCGTTGAACATCCATACGGTACTGGATCACGTGAAAAGGCTGGCGGAAGCCGGTTTCGCCAGCGGCATCCCCATCCGCGAGCTGTACGATCCATCCCTGCCGGCGGTGCTGGGTGACCGTGATCGGCTTGTCCAGGCATTCATAAACCTGTTGAAGAATGCGGCGGAAGCCATTCAACAATCGGACAATAATGGAGTCATCGAGCTGCGCACTGCCTATCGCCCCGGCGTGCGCGTGGCGCAGTCCGGCGGAGAGCTGCTGGCGCTGCCGCTGGAAGTGAGCGTGTGCAATACGGGCGCGCCGGTGCCGGAAGATCTGTTGCCGCACATTTTCGAACCCTTCGTTTCGGGCAAGTCCTCCGGCCGCGGCCTCGGACTGGCCCTGGTGGCGAAGGTGGTGCGCGACCACGGGGGTGTCGTGGAGTGCGTGCGCGAGGGCGAGTGGACGGTCTTCCGCATCCGGCTGCCCATCCACGAGGGATAGCGGTGAGTGCGCCTGACGGGTGCGAAGGCAAGGGCGAGAGACAGGAAAAACGGACGGGAAAGACGCCATGGCGGGTGAAACGGTACTGGTGATAGATGATGATGCGGCAGTGCGCACGGTGCTTACCCGCGCGCTCATGCAGGCGGGCTACCGTGTGCGCTCGGGCGCCAACGCCGCCACCATGTGGGAGCTGGCCGCCTCCGATGAAGGCGATGTGATGATAACGGACGTCGTCTTGCCCGACGCCGAGGCTTTCGAGGTTTTGCCACGCATCCGCCGCCGCCGCCCGGAGCTGCCGATCATCGTCATGAGCGCGCGCAATACGGTCATGACCGCCATCCGGGCGGCCGAGCGCGGCGCCTTCGAATATCTGCCCAAGCCCTTTGATCTGTCGGAAATGCTGGAGGTGGTGCGCCGGGCGCTGGAACACAAGAAGCGTGGCGGGCTGCAGGAGGGCGCCGCCACGGAAGAGGGGGACGAGCGCCTGCCGCTGATTGGCCGCTCTCGCGCCATGCAGGAAATCTACCGTATCATTGCGCGCCTGACGCAAACGGACCTGACGGTGATGATCCTGGGCGAGTCGGGCACCGGCAAGGAGCTGGTGGCGCGTGTGCTGCACGATTACGGCAAGCGCCGCAAGGGGCCGTTCGTGGCCATCAACATGGCGGCCATTCCGCGCGAACTGATCGAATCGGAGCTTTTCGGCCACGAGAAGGGCGCCTTTACCGGCGCGGTGGCGCGCCATGCCGGCTGCTTCGAGCGGGCGCGCGGCGGCACCCTGTTCCTGGACGAGATCGGTGATATGCCGCTGGAGGCGCAGACGCGCCTGCTGCGCGTTCTGCAGGAGGGCGAGTTCACCACCATCGGCGGCACCCGGCCCATCAAGGCCGATGTGCGCATCATCGCCGCCACCCATCGCGACCTGCGTCAGCTCATTGCCGCCGGGCAGTTCCGTGAGGACCTGTTCTATCGCCTGAACGTGGCCACGGTGCGCCTGCCGCCGCTGCGCGAGCGGCTGGAGGACATCCCCGACCTGGTGGCGCATTTCGTGGAGGAGGCGGCAAAGGAGGGACTGCCGCGCAAGGTGTTTCTGCCCGAGGCCATCGAGCGATTGAAGCGCCATCGCTGGCCGGGCAACGTGCGCGAGCTGGAAAACATCGTTCGCCGCATCCTGGCCATTCACGCGGAAGAGGAAATTGGCCCGGAGATCGTGGATGCGGAGCTGGAGGAATTCACCCCGGCTTCCGGCGGGCTGCCGGAGGGGGAGGAGGGCGAGCTTTCGCAACTTTCCGCCTTCATGGAGCGTTGGCTGCAGGCCCATTTTTCCAATCACGGCGACGAACTGCCGCCACAGGGCCTGTATCATCGCGTATTGCGCGAGGTGGAGCGCCCGCTCATCGCCGCCGCGCTGGCCGCAACTGGCGGAAACCAGGTAAAGGCGGCGCAGCTTCTGGGCATCAATCGCAACACGCTGCGCACCCACATGAAAAACCTGGAAATCGACGTCATGCGCCTGCCGAGGATGAACGGCAAGGCCTGACCGAGTTTTCCATTCTCGATCCACAGGCGGGCGCATTCTTTATGCCGTTCATGGCGGCGGCGGCCGATTTCGGTGCCGGTGCAGGGCGAACCGGGCTATCATGCATCGCACGGAATCGGACTAACGAAGAAACGGGAACGCAGGCCCGCCACCTGAGGAGGCCCCGCTGGTGCTGCAACAAACCGACAGGGCGCCCGCCCGCGAAAGGGAGGAGCTACCGGCCTTTCTGGGCGTGGAGCGCTCGGCCACCGGGCGGCGCTGGATGGCGCGGCTGGCCGATGATAACGCGGCGCTGGCCATGGCCCAGCGTCACGACCTGCCGGATGCCCTGGCGCGGCTGCTGGCGGCGCGCGGTGTTTCGCCGGAGGACGCGCCCGCGCACCTCAACCCCACGCTGAAAACATGGATGCCGCCGCCTTCCGCCGTGCAGGACATGGAGAAGGCCGCCCACCGGCTGGCAGACGCCATCATGGGCGGCGAGCGAATCGGCATCATCGGCGATTACGACGTGGATGGCGTGACCTCCAGCGCCATGCTGGCCGACTTCCTCGAGCGTCACGGCGCGGCGCCGCTGGTGCATATCCCGCACCGGGTGGCGGACGGCTATGGCCCCAGCGTGAAGGCGGTGGACGAGCTGGCGGAAGCGGGCGCGCAGGTGCTCGTCACGCTGGACTGCGGAGCCATGGCGCACGACGTGCTGGAATACGCCGCCGGGCGCGGGTTCGAAACCATCGTGGTGGATCATCACCAGATGGGCACCGCCTTGCCGCGCGCGCATGCCGTCATCAACCCCAACCGCGCCGATGACGAATCTGGACTGAACCACCTCTGCGCCGGGGGGCTCACCTTCATGCTGCTGGCCGCCACCGCGCGCGAGCTGCACCGAAAGGGCCACGTGGCCGAGCGCCCGGACGTGCTGGGCTATCTCGACCTCGTGGCGCTGGCCACGGTGTGCGATGTCATGCCGCTGAAGGGTCTCAACCGCGCCTACGTGCGCCAGGGCCTGCAGGTGCTGGCGCGGCGTCATCGGCCGGGGTTGGCGGCGCTCATGGACATGGCCCGGGCCGGGCGCGCGCCGGATGCCTACACGCTGGGCTTCATCCTTGGCCCGCGCATCAACGCCGCCGGGCGCGTTGGCCACGCGCGAGAAGCCTACGAACTGCTGCGCGCGCGCGACATGACCACCGCGCAAAGACTGGCCGCGCACCTGGAGCGGCTGAACCGCGAGCGCCAGGAGCTGGAAGGCATGCTGCTGGAACAGGCCATCGGCCAGGCGGAACACCAGTTGGAGCGGCGGGGAAGGAGCGTGATCCTGGTGCATGGCGAGGACTGGCATCCGGGCGTGCTGGGGCTGGTGGCGGCGCGTCTGAAGGAACGCTTCAACCTGCCGGCCATCGCGCTGGGGGTGGATGCGGCCACGGGGCTGGCCACCGGCTCGGCCCGCTCCGTGTCCGGCGTGGACATCGGCCGCGCGGTGGCGCGCGCGGTGGCGGAGGGCGTGTTGTGCAAGGGAGGCGGACATGCCATGGCCGCGGGCATGGCGTGTCCGGCGGCCAGCATAGGCGCTTTTCACGAATTCATGAACGAGGCCCTGGCGGCGGAGCTTGCCAGTGTGCCCGAATATCCGCACCTGAAGGTGGATGCGGTGCTGACCGCTTCCGGCGCCAGCCGCGCATTGCTGGAAAGGATCGAGGCGGCGGGGCCTTTCGGCGCGGGCAATCCGGCGCCCATGTTTGCCTTTGCCGCGCATCGGCTGCAATGGGTGGACGTGGTGGGCGAGAAGCACGTGCGTTGCACGCTGAAGGCGGGCGATGGGTCCAGCCTGCGCGCCATCGCGTTCAGAGCCGTGGATACGCCGCTGGGCGAGGCCCTTTTGAACGCGCGGGCAGGCAGGACCTGGCACGTGGCGGGCCGTTTGCAGCGGGATGACTACAACGGACGCAACGGTGTGCAGCTGCATATTGCCGACATTGCGCCTCATGAATGACCGTGCTCGCCGCGGCGCATGGCCGGCAGGCTCAAAGGCTCTTGCCAGCGCCGGCAAAGCTCACTATACAGGGCGCGCGAACCGCAATGCCGCTTTCGGCCGCGTGGCGGTTGTCGCGCATTTCTGCGCCCTTCGTCTATCGGCTAGGACGCCAGCCTTTCACGCTGGAAAGAGGGGTTCGATTCCCCTAGGGCGCGCCATCTTACTCCCGCTTGTCCGCTTCTCTTTTCCGGCCATTCTCCTTATCCCTTGATCCTTTCGTGTAATGCGGCCGCATCGCGAGTTGGCTCGGGTGCCGACGTCATCGTCGGATATGAAGCGAGATTCGCCCCGGGACAAGGCGCAATTCAGGAGCGCGGATGGCAGCATCAATTTCGCAAAAGATCGATTCCGTCGGCTGCTGCGTCTGCGGAAAAAGCCACCTGCGGAAAATGCGCTAGGGTAGGAAAAATGCGCGAGGGCAGGCGTATCGTTGGCATCGTTCGCGCTGCACGGAAAGGGGAAAGAAGAAATGGTCGGAGCGGCCGGATTTGAACCGGCGACCCCCACACCCCCAGTGTGGTGCGCTACCAGGCTGCGCTACGCTCCGTCTCGGCTTGCCAAAGGGACAATTCCGCTTTGTGCTGGCCCATCCCGTTGCAAGAAGTGACCACGGTTTCGCAAAGGAAGCCCGCGTCCGGAATCCCGTGCTTTATGGCAGAGGATCGTGCGTCGTGCAAGTGATCGTGCGTCGTGCGAGTGATCGTCCATCCGGCGGCATGATGATCCGCGAGGAGTGAAACGAATTCCTCTGTCGCGCCAGTGGTGGGGGAGGCATTTCTTCGCTGGCATGATGAGGGCAGGGAAAGGGGGCGCGGCACCGGGTCGGAATGGGACGAACATGTTGTAAGGTGGCGTTGTGGGATTTCAATCAATATCGGGTGTCGAGAAATGGCATATACGATCCTGCTGCTGGGGGGCGCGCGTTCGGGCAAGAGCCGGCATGCGGAAGACCTGGCGCTTGCCCATGATGGCCGCCGGGTTTATCTGGCCACGGCCACGGCGGCCGATGCGGAGATGCGCGAACGCATCGCCCGGCACAAGGCGCGGCGCAAGGGGCATGGATGGCTGGTGGTGGAAGAGCCCATCGCGCTGCTGGATGCGCTGCGGCGGCATGCGGCCGAGGACACGTTCGTGGTGGTGGACTGCCTGACGCTGTGGCTGACCAATCTGATGCTGCGGGAGGAAAACGCGGGCGCCGCCGTGGCGGAGTTGGCGGAAAGCCTGCCCGCGCTGCCGGGCAGCGTCTGCCTGGTGAGCAACGAGGTGGGGTTGGGCATCGTTCCGGAGACGCCCTTGGGCCGGGTGTTCCGCGATGAAGCGGGCCTGGCGCATCAGATGCTGGCACGGGTGGCGGACGAAGTGCGCTTCATCATCGCCGGGTTGCCCCTGTGGCTGAAGGGCGGCGCCGACAAGACGTGATTTGCCTTTGCCCCGAGCAGGCTTTAACATGACATAAAGGCAGAGCGGGCTATTACGCGGCTGAAAAAACGGGGCGAAGCGAGAGCGACAGCCGTTCTCTCTCGCAAGCAGGCACCCGGAGCGCGGTCTTGCGTGCTCCGGGTGTTTTGATGTCCGAGGACTGACAATTTGTCAGGAAGATTGGGAAATATTGTCAGCTTGACGTTCTACCCGCCCGGGCGCACGCTTTTTTCGCAGGCGCAAAAGCGGGGGCGAAAGGTCTCCGAGCGCGTGTTTGTATCGTTTGGTCATCGAAGGAGCCGGGCATGATGGACATGAATGAGCGGCAGCCCCTGACGGAACCGTTGGCGGAGGATGAACAGGCCGGATCGACGGCGGATCTGTCGAAAGGAGAAAACACGAAGGAAAAAGCCGGCGCGGCGGGTGGCGGCGAAATGGCGAAGGGCGGAGCGCAGGAAAATACCGCCGGAAAGGCTGACAAGGACGAGAAGGACAAGGGCAGGGGCGTGCAAAAAGCCAGAAAGGCAGAGAAGACAAGCGCCGGAAGGTCCGGCGGGAAACGCGGGACCAAGAAGAAAACAACCGAAAAAAGCATCAGCGCACGCGAGATTCTGGACAAGATCGAGGACATCGCCCACGCCGATGCCGAGGTTCTCCTGAAAGCGCTGTCGGGCATGAAGCTTTCGGAGTCCATCCGGCGGGCCTACGAGAAGGGACTGTATCCGTACCCGGAAAAAATGAAGCGCAAGGAATACGAGGAGAAAAAGGCCGCGCTTCAGGTGGAATTGCTGAAATTGCAGAAATGGGTGCAGGATACCGGCCAGAAGGTCGTCATCCTCTTCGAGGGACGCGACGCGGCGGGCAAGGGGGGCACCATCAAGCGTTTCATGGAGCACCTGAATCCGCGCGGCGCGCGGGTGGTGGCCTTGCCCAAGCCGACGGAGCGCGAGCGCACGCAGTGGTATTTCCAGCGCTATATTCAACACTTGCCGGCCGGCGGCGAGATCGTCATGTTCGACCGCTCCTGGTACAACCGCGCCGGCGTGGAGCGCGTCATGGGCTTTTGCACGCCTTATGAATATCTGGAGTTCATGCGCCAGTGCCCGGACCTGGAGCGCATGCTGGTGCGCTCCGGCATATGGCTGTTCAAGTACTGGTTCTCGGTCACGCGCGAGGAGCAGTTGCGCCGGTTCGCCGCGCGCATGAACGATCCGCTGAAACAGTGGAAGCTCTCGCCGATCGATCGCAAGTCGCTCAATCTGTGGGACGAATACACCGAGGCCAAAGAGGCCATGTTCTTCTACACGGATACGGCGGATGCGCCGTGGACCGTCATTCGCTCCATCGACAAGAAGCGCGCACGGCTGGAGGCCATGCAGCATTTTCTCTACACCATGCCATATCCGGACAAGGATGAAGAACTGGTGCGCGGGCCGGATCCGAACATCGTTACGTCCGGCGCGAACATCATCGGCTACAACAAGCACCTGTTGGGCGTGTCGCTGCATCCGGCGCTGCGACGCGCCGGCGCCGATTGAGGCCTCGGGGCCAGAAACGGCACCTGGCCGCGGCATCGTGCGGCAACGGTGTCGATGAGGCGGCCGCGGCGGTTCCAAAAGGCATGGACCATGAAAAGGAGGGCATGGACCATCATGCCCTCCCGGTGATCCACTTGTCGCATAATATGTATTATGGAAAATTTTCGTATCCGCCCTTGTCCGCCTCGCACATGTCCGAGCATGTCCGGGCGCCCGAAACTTCTCCCGGGGTTCTTCCTGGGCTTCAACGGCTACAATCGCCGGACATGTTCCCTGAAGGCCCTTTCAAGCCGGACCATGGCGTCGATCATGGCATCCTGCAGCTCGGGCCAGCGATCCCTGTCTCTCAGGCCGCCATGACCGGTCACGTCGAACGCGATGCGTGATGCGCGCCGATTGTCCAGACGCTCCCAGCGCAACGGCGCGCCGAAGGTTGCCTCAATCTCTTCCTTGTGAGCATGCAGCCTGTCAAAATACGCCTTGTTGGTTTCATGCTCACCGGCGTCGATATACAGTTCGACCCTGCCTGCGTTTTTCAGGATCACATAGGCATATCCCAGCCCGGTCTTGCCGGCGCCGGTGCTTATCCAGCTTTCTTTCGAGGGACTGATATTCGCGTGCAACCTGATGCCCTTGCGCTGCAGATTTTCCAGCAGGCTGTTCCAGAATTCCAGTCTCAGACGATGACGTTCGGCCAGCTGCTTGCGCTCGGCGCCAAAGGCGCGTCCTTCTTCGCTGGGTCCGGCGATCACGGTGAACTTTGGCGCCGGTGGCGAATTGCCGATGCGAAAGGCTTCCAATTGCAAAAGATATATGCCTGAATCCGCTGGCAGGATCTCGTTCATCCACTGAACGACTTTCTCATGCTCCGGTCGTGGATGACTGGCAATCCAGATGGCGATTTTCGCGCCCAGATTGACCATGTATGTCAGCAGCTTACCGAGATGGTCATGATTGGTCCTTTCCAGCTGGTTTTCGATAATGACCGTTTCCCCGCCGGCTTCTTCGGCCAAGATGTCGGCCGAAAAGCTGCCGGCGGAAGCCTCTCTTTCCACAAGCTGAAGCCTCAAGCCCGTGGCTTCTTCCAAATAATCGAGGTTTTCGGCCAGCCAACAGGTAAAGTCGCTGTCCTCGCGCCTCCACAATTCACGCAGATCAACGGGCATCAGCCGGGCGATCTCGCTCATCCGATCCCTCCCCTCCCGAATTTCCCCGCATCCTGCCATCCCCGCACCTGACCCGTCAAAGGGTTCGGCCTTCTTCCAGCTGGTGCTTGAGCTGGCGCAGCAGTTCCACCGGCGTGGCGATAGGATAATCAAGCCGTTCGAGCAGCTCCTCGGCCGGCCGCTCTTGCAGCGTCAGCCCTCGCATCCGCTCGAGCAATGCCGCGGCATCCTCGATGGGAAATTCCACTCCGCGCACTGCCTGCAATACCGCCCACGCCCAGGGCGCGCCGACAAGTTCGACGAAGGATTCGAGGAAATATTGCAATACCCGCGGTTCCTCCAGGCCCTGCCGCACCAGCTGGTAGGCCTTGCGCGCCAGGCCGCCGGCGACATGCACGCGGATGTCTTCGCCTTCTTCGGCCTGGCGCACCTTCTTCAGCGCCAGGTCCGGATCGGCGCGCAGCACGTTCTGCACCGTCACCGTGGTGAGTCCCAGGAAAGAGGCGATCTCTTCCACCGATTTCAGCGCTTCCTCCCGCAGCACGACGATGTAAGAGGAACTCATGAGCGAATTGGCCCACGTGAGGTGACGCCGCTCGGCCAGCGTGCGCGGGCCGCCCACCAGGTCGATGGTCTTGAGGAAAACGCGCAGGACCATCGCCTCGATGTTCTCCGCGGCGGAAACGGGCTTTATCTCCTTCATTGTCCTTCTCCTCCTGTTCCCAGCGGCGGGCCAACCTTGAGCAGGCCCTCGCGGGAGATTTCCAGGAAATGCGTGCGGGTGTCGTGGCCGCACAGCCGCGAGCCGTCTATGCGCAAAAAGCGCACGATCTCGCCCAGCGTGGCGTTCCACATGCGCGCCTGCGCGGCGGAGAGAACAGTCCTTTTCGCCAGCACCAGGGTGACGTCCAGGATATGGCTGACGGCAAAGCCGCCAGCGGCCTCGGCGGAGAGCTCCTCGTGTCCGGAACGTTTCTGCGAGGTCAAGACGGCGGTCAGCCGATGCTCCTTCACGAACTGGAACACGCGCCGCACAATGGCGCGCGCCTGCATTTCCCGTGCCTCGTAGAGGCCGGTGAGCGAATCCACCACCAGGTGACGGGCCCCGACCTCCTCCATGGCCTTTTTTACCGTGGCGAAGAAGGTGGGCAGATCCTCGCGCACGGCGTCGTGCATGGCCGCATCCACCAGCACGACGTGATCGAGCGCGTCTCTTCTCACCCCCATGGCCAGCCTTCTTTGCTGCAGGGCCATGTCCACGAAGGCGGCCGGGCTTTCCACGGTGACGAACACCACCCCTTCGCCTCGCGCCGCCTGGGCCAGGCAGAACTGCTCGGCCAGGAGGCTCTTTCCGGTATCGGAAATGCCCGTGACGTGCACCGCCGCACCGCGCGGAAAGCCGCCCAACGGCAGCGTCTTGGGTTGTCCGTCATGGAATTCCACCTGAAAGAAAAGCTCATCCAGCCCCTCGACGCCGGTGGGCACCCCTTCCAGCCGCAGCTCTTGCCCGGCCTGCCCCGCGCGCACAATGGCCCTTTCGATCGCGTTCATCTCGGTTCTCCGCCTTCCCGGGAAAGGGACGCGACATTTTTCCCGTTTCTGCTTTTTACCTATGCATGTTCATCGTGCGTGCAATGGTCCACCGGAAAAACGAGCGCACGCGCCACTTTGCCCCGTTGGGCAAATCCCCCATTTGCCAGGGGTGAAAGTGTTATAGTCTGGCCGGAAGAAGCGAATCGCCCGGTTCAGACGAACGGACAAATCAAATGGCAGAAGACCAGGAAGATCCCTCACGCCCGTCCCGCTCCGAGGGAACCGAAGCCGGCGACTTGCGGACGCAAGAAGCCATGTCAGCGTCCTACCCTCCCGCTTTCAACGCCCCCTTGCCCGTCTTGCTGTGCGTGGCGGCCTTCGTGGTCGTGCACCTGTGGCTGGAGTGGTTCGCCGGGCCGGAGCTGAAGGGGCGCACGCTGCTGACTTTCGCCATTTTTCCACCATTTTACGAAGCCGTGTGGCTGGGCATGCCGGCGGACAGGCTGCCCGGCGGCATCTGGGGGCTTTTGGCCGCGCCTTTCGCCCACTTCTTTCTGCATGCGAACTGGACGCACGTGATCATCAATGCCCTGTGGATGCTGGTGTTCGGCACGCCGGTCGCGCGCCGCCTTGGGGGAATGCGCTTCATGGCCCTGGCACTCGTTTCGGCCGCGGGCGGTGCGCTGGCGTTCCTGGTGTTGCACTGGGGCGAGGAGGCGCTGCTGGTGGGCGCCTCGGGGGGCATTTCCGGCCTCATGGGCGCCAGTGTGCGGCTCATCTATGCGCAGGGCACCACACTGGGCGAAGGACTGCGCTGTGATGTGCGGCGAGTGCGGCCGCTCTCCTTCGTGCAGGCGCTCACCCTGCCCGGCCCGCGCCAGTTCGTGCTGATCTGGATTGGCATCAACGTCATCGTTTCCCTTGTGGGGTTCGGCACCGGCGCCGGCATGGACCGCATTGCCGGTGAAGCGCATATCGCGGGATTTTTCACCGGCATGGCCCTGTTCGGCCTGTTCGATGCCGGCAGGCGATAGAGATCCTTTCGGCTTGTTTCACTCTTTGGCGATTGCCCCGGATGCGCGGAAGCCTCATGCATGCAACGAAAGGCCATGAAACGCTGGCGGGTGCGGGTGATGCGCCGTGGCGAATGATATGCTATTTTCCATATGCGGAATTCCATATAAGCCGGCAAGATAGGGAACTCCGTGTAACAAATGTGAAAAAATCAAATAAGTCAGGAGGAAACGCCATGAAGGTAAGCCAAATTCTGAAGAGCAAGGGAAGTTCGGTCGTCACCGCCCCGCCCCATGTTTCCATCCGTGACGCCGCGCGCGAGCTGAAACGGCATGGCATTGGCGCGCTGGTGATCACGGATGAAACCGGCCAGGTGGTCGGCATCGTGTCGGAGCGTGATATCGTGAACGCGGTGGCCGATCTGGGCGAGGAATGCAAGGAGCTGCCGGTGGAGCGCATCATGACCCGCGAGGTGCTGACATGCGGCCTGGACGACACAACGGACAAGCTGATGGAAATCATGACCGAAAGGCGCATGCGTCATCTGCCGGTGGTGCACGAGGGAAAACTGGCCGGCATCATCTCCATCGGCGACGTGGTGAAGAGCCGCATCGACGAAATCGCATTCGAGGCCGAACAGATGAAAATGTACATCGGTTCCTGAGGGGGGCTTTCGTGGTTCCCGCGGGCTCGTGGCGGCGGGTGTGCAGACGACCGGGGTTGGCTGGTCGCAAGGGCCGACGGGGGCGGCAGGAAGATCCGGTGTGCCATCTTGCGACATCACGGCAAGCCCATCGCAATCCCCCACCAACGGGACATTAACCATAAAACTGTAGTTTCTCCCGTGAAGCGCCGAAAACGCCATGCCGCGGTTGGCATGGCTGTTTCGCGCAAGATCATGATGGTTTGTGCTTCCGGGAGAGTTGGCAAATGCGTATTGGCAATTTCGGCAACCTGTTGGTTCTCGCGACAAGCGCTCTGGCGCTGTCGGGCTGCCTCGGCACTTCCTGGGAGCGGAATCCACCCCAAGCGGGGCCGGAAGGCACCGGCGTGCTCACCACCGGCTCCATCACCCCCCTGCCGGCGAAAAACGCCACCGGCACGGTGCCGCCATTCGGCGCCACCGGGGTGCGCAACGCCTACGAGTTTGCCCAGGGCTACCGGGTGGGTGCGGGTGACAAGCTGGCCATTCGCGTCATGGGCCAGCCGGATCTGACCGGTGTGTTCGTGGTCGATCCAGACGGCAACATTTCCATGCCGCTCATCAATACCGTTTCCGTCGCGGGGCTGAGCCTGCGGCAGGTTGAGGAAAGGATCACCACCCTGCTGCGCAATGGCTACCTGCGCAATCCGTCCGTGTCCGTGCAGCCGCTGGAGCTGAGACCCTTCTACATCCTGGGAGAGGTGCGCCAGGCCGGACGGTACAACTATCAACCCGGCATGACCGTGGCCAACGCCATCGCCATGGCCCGCGGCTTCACCGAGCGTGCGGCCACCGGCGAGGTGCTGCTGACCCGGCGCACGGCGGAAGGAACCAGGACCTACAAGGTACCCGTGACCACGCAGCTCTATCCGGGCGACATCGTTTACGTGAAGGAACGCTGGTTCTGATGAACCGCCCGGGAAGCCTTCACGGTAGAAGGCGGTCGCGGCAGTCCGAATCTGAAAAAGTCACGCCATGCGCATCATACATGTTTTCCGCGAACCCATGGGCGGCCTGTTTCGCCACGTACTGGACCTGGCGGGCGAACAGGCGCGCGCGGGACACGATGTGGGCATCATCTGCGCCCGCTCCGGCGGCGAAAGAGCCAGCCGCCAGCTGGCCGACATCTCGCCACGGCTGCGGCTGGGGGTGGCGCGGCTGCACATGCCCCGCCTGCCCGGTCCGGTGGACATGGAGGCGCTAACACAGGTGCGCGCCCGGGTGCGGGAGCTGGGCGCCGATATCGTGCACGGACACGGCGCGAAGGGTGGCCTCTATGCGCGGTTGGCGGCCTCGGGCGCCAGCTGGGGCGCGCGCGCCGTCTACACCCCGCATGGCGGCTCCCTGCATTATTCATGGCGTTCTCCGGCGGGAGCGGTGTTCCTGCTGGCGGAGCGCTGGCTGCTGGGCCGCACCCGGGGGCTTGTTTTCGTCTGTGAATACGAACGCGATGCCTTTTTCGCCAAGGTAGGCCGCGCGGAGGTTCCCTTCAGGGTGGTGCACAACGGGCTGCGGGCGGAGGAGTTCACGCCTGCGCCGGCCGGCAATGACGCGGCCGATCTCTTGTTCGTGGGCGAACTGAGGGACCTGAAGGGCGTGGATGTGCTCATCGCCGCCATCGCCCGGCTGCACGCACAGGCCCGCCCGGTGACGGCCTGCATCGCGGGAGACGGGCCGGACAGGGAAACGTTCGAGCGCCTCGTTCGCGAGCACGGGCTGGAACGATACGTGAGCATGCCTGGCGCCATGCCGGCGCGGGAGGCCTTCGGGCTTGGACGTGTGATGGTGGTGCCCTCGCGGGCCGAATCGTTCCCCTACGTGGTGCTGGAGGCCCAGGCCGCGGGGAAGCCGGTCATCGCCACGCATGTGGGCGGCATTCCGGAGATGCTGCCGGAAGAAGCCCTGGTGATTCCCGGCGACGCCGCCGCCCTGGCCGAGAAAATCGTGGCGGTTCTGGACGATCCGCAAGCGGAACAGGCGGCGCTGGAGCGGGCGCAGGCCTTGCGGGAGAGATTTTCCATCACTCGCATGGCGCGGGAAATCACGGCCTTCTATGAGACCTTGGCTTGAAGATTGACCCGAAGGCGCTCTCTCGGGCTCCCCTGCCCCCGGCCTTGCGCATCAGGCGCGTTGGCCGGATTGTCCGGGCAGAATGGTCAGGCCGCCTGCATGGCCAGCCGCAGACGCTGGGCCAGCGTTTGCGCTCCAAAGGGCCAGACCAGGCATTCATCGGCGCCAGCCACGAGCATTTCCAGCACCGCTTCAGGCCCTTCACGCTCGGGCACCAGGGCGATGCACGCCGGGTTCCCGCCGCGCCCGGCGGCCTCGGCCCTCTTGTGTCGCAAGCGCGCCAGCAACTGCCTGCCCTGCTCGGTATTGGCCGTCAGCAACAGGCTCGCCCCCCTAGCATGACACAGGCGCTGGGCCATCACGGCCGAATCACTGGTTAGAACATGGAAACGAAGCTCCTGCAGCATCCTGCGCAGACGCAGGACGGCGCGGGCCGACAGGCCCTCCGTCAGGATAACGCACACGGAAGAGACGGCATCCAGCACTTGGGGCTGTTCGTTGAGAAGTTGATGAGACATCGTCCACCTCGTCAAATGCGGCTGTTGGCTTCTGGGCCTTGCGGAATCCAGGGGCTGATGATTCACACCTGTTCCAACTTGTTTTCATCATGTTCTATCTGCAGCCTTGAGGCGGAACGGTTAATGAAGTGTTACCGGCTGGAAAAAGTCTGCCTGTTGATTTATTATCCGCTGCATTTCAGTTAGTTGGCTATATTCGTCCGATTTTTGGCAGGGGTGGGAAGTGATTCGGCATGTTCTCTTTTTGATCGTCAAGACAGAATCTTCCGCCATCCGCAGGGAATCGCCCTTTCGTTCTTCACTGTCCTTTCCGCCGGGCGGGTGCGGGCAAGGGATCGTGCGGCTTTGCATTTTCGCGACATTGTGACTAATGTCGCCACCAAATCCCGTTGTCCATTCAGAACATTCGACGATCAGAAGACGGAGAACACCTTAAATGCGTTCATTGCTGCTTGCTCCCGCCAATGATACCAGACGCATCGAAGAGGCCATGAAGAGTGGCGCCGACGCGGTGGTGCTGGACTTGGAAGATTCCGTCGCCTTTGGCGACAAGGGGCGGGCGCGGGCAAACGTCCAGGCCATACTGCGTGAAATGGAATCAGGCAAGGACGGCGGCACCGGCGGGCCGGAGCTGATCGTGCGGGTGAACGCGCTGGATGAGGCGGAGTTCAATGCCGACCTGGTGGCCTTGCTGGACAACCCGCCGCAGGCGCTGATGCTGCCCAAGGTATGCAGCATCGACTGTCTGGACCGCCTGATGCGCCACGTGGGTCCCATTCCCGTCATCGCCATCGTCGGGGAGACACCGCTGGGAGTGCTCACCATGCCCTCTCTGGCCGAGCAGGTGCCGGAAAACCTCATCGGCCTCACCTGGGGGCTTGGAGACCTGGCGGCGCAGCTGGGCGCGGCCTCCTCGCGAGATGAAAACGATATCCTCACCGATCCGTTCCGGCTGGCGCGCACGTTGTGCCTGCTGACGGCGCGTGCGGCAAACGTGGAGCCCATTGACACCGTTTACTTGCGCTATTCCGACATGGAGGGACTGCGCAGGGATTGCGCCGCCGCCTTTCGCGACGGCTTCATCGGCAAGCTGGCCATTCATCCGGACCAGGTGCCGGTCATCAACGAGGCCTTTACCCCCACGGAAGAGCAGATATCGAAGGCGCGGGACATCATCGCGGCTTTCGAGGCGCGGCCGGGCTGTGGCCTGATCTCGGTCAACGGGCGTCTCTATGATCGCCCGCATCTCATTCGTGCCCGTCGCCTGTTGCGCCGCGCCGCGCGCTACGGCGTGCTGGGTGCGGAAGAGGCCGCCAAATATTGCTGACCAGCATGGCCGATTACGCCGGGGCGCCCGTACAACGTTTCATCGGCCGCTAGGCCGGCATGATTGTCGTGGCGCCGCGCGCATGGTCACACGCAGTCGCCACAAGGTGCCGGAAGACAGGCACAACCCTTGCGCCTTCGCCCTACCCTCTCACCAGGAACGGAAAGGTTTCCTGAATCCAGAAGCCTATCTCGTTCATCTTGCCGGACATGATGAGCAGGCCGGCCAGGATGAGGAAGATGCCAATGATTTTTTCCATGAGCCCCAAGTGCTTGCGGAAACGCTGCATGAAGCCCTGGAAGCGTTGCAGAAAGGCCGCCGCGATGATGAACGGCAAGCCTATGCCCAGCGCGTAAGCCAGCAACAGCAGGCCGCCTTGCAACACCGTGTCCTGGCCGCCTGCGATGAACAGGATCGATGAGAGAACCGGCCCCACGCAAGGCGTCCAGCCGAAAGCGAAGGCCAGACCGGCGACATAGGCCCCAAACATGCCCAGCGGCCGTCCGCGCGGCTGCAGACGCGCTTCCCGGTATAGCAGGGCGATGCGGAACACGCCCAGGAAATGCAGCCCCAGAACGATGATGAGAAGGCCAGCGACGAAGGCCACCTCGTCACGATAGTCACGCAGGAACTGGCCGATGGCCGAGGCCGAAAGGCCCAGCGCCACGAAGATGGTGGTGAAGCCGAGAACGAAGAAAATGGCCGCCCGCAAGACGCGCATGGAGGCCTTGCTGTCGGCCTCTATCTCCTGAAACGAAACACCCGCGATGAAGGCCAGCGAGGGCGGCACGATAGGCAATACGCACGGCGAGAGAAACGACAACAGGCCGGCGACGAACGCGCCGCCGAGCGTGATATCGAACATGGCGTTTCCTCCACAAGCGCCGGCCCCGTTTCCACGCTTCAAGGAGCCGATCTTTTTTATTTTCCTTTATCCGGGGTGAAGCGACCGGCATTGCCCGACACGATTCCGCTTCACACCGCGGGTTTTGGAATGCTGATCAATCTGCCACAAAAATGACGGGAGCGGAAATGAGATATTGGTTATCCGCCCTTGGGGATGACACGAATCTCCTTTTTCGCGAATGGCATTCGACGGCAATTCCATGGATGCGAATCAGGCCCGGCTCCCATGATTTCGCAATATCGATGTGGCTCAAGCCAATGGAAGATCATTGCCCCGGGGCATTGCGTGTTCTTCGCATCTCCGGGACGGAAAGAGAGGGCTGTCCTTCGAACCTCTTTCACAATTCCCCTTATCAGAAAGAGAGGCCGCCGCCGGAAGGTCCGGCGGCGACGCTCTTGAGAGTGGATCGGGGTGGGCTTGTCAGTGGGCCAGAGCGGCCAGCAGCAGCAGGGCCACGATGTTGGTGACCTTGATCATGGGGTTCACCGCCGGACCCGCCGTATCCTTGTAGGGGTCGCCCACGGTATCGCCCGTCACGGCCGCCTTGTGGGCGTCCGACCCCTTGCCGCCGTATGCGCCTTCCTCAATGTATTTCTTGGCGTTGTCCCAGGCACCGCCGCCGGTGGTCATGGACACGGCGACGAAGAAGCCCGTGACGATGACGCCCAGCAGCATGGCGCCCAGCGCCGAGAAGGCCTGTGACGCGCCAGCAATGAGATAGACCACCCAGAAGGCGACGATGGGTGAGAGCACCGGCAGCAGCGAGGGGATGATCATCTCCTTGATGGCGGCCTTGGTCAGCATGTCCACGGCGCGGCTGTAGTCGGGTTTCTCCTTGCCTTCCATGATGCCAGGGCGCTCGCGGAACTGGCGGCGCACTTCCTCCACCACCGCGCCACCGGCGCGGCCCACGGCGGTCATGGCCAGGCCGCCGAAGAGGAAGGGCAGCAGGCCGCCGAACAGGAGCCCCGCCACCACATAGGGATTGGACAGCGAGAAGTCCACCTGCACCCCGTGCAACAGCGAGCCTTCCGGCGCATGGGCCGCGTAATACTTCAGGTCCTCGGTGTAGGCCGCGAACAGCACCAGTGCGCCCAGGCCCGCCGAGCCGATGGCATAGCCCTTGGTAACGGCCTTGGTGGTGTTGCCCACCGCGTCCAGCGCGTCGGTGGTGTCACGCACGGAGGCCGGGAGATCAGCCATTTCGGCGATGCCGCCGGCATTGTCCGTGACCGGACCGAAGGCGTCCAGCGCCACCACCATGCCGGCCAGCGAGAGCATGGTCGTGACCGCGATGGCGATGCCGAACAGGCCGGCCAGTTCATAGGTGATGATGATGCCGGTGATGATGACCAGGGCGGGCAACGCCGTGGCCTCCAGCGAAATGGCGAGACCCTGGATGACGTTGGTGCCGTGACCGGTCTGCGAGGCAGCGGCGATGGATTTCACCGGGCGGAAGCCCGTGCCGGTGTAATATTCCGTGATCCAGATGATGGCGCCGGTGACGGCGAAGCCCACCAGGCCGCAGTAGAACAGGTCGCGCCCGGTGAAGGAAACGCCACCGGCGGTGAAGGTTTCGCCGGCTCCCAGCCAGCCCCAGACGATGATAGCCAGCGCCACCACCGAGAGCACGGCAGTGGCGATGAAACCCTTGTACAGCGCGCCCATGATGTTGCGGCTGGGGCCGAGCTTGACGAAATAGGTGCCGATGATGGACGTGACCACGCACGAGGCGGCGATGACCAGCGGGAACAGCATCATCTTCTCCGCCGTCGCGCCAGTGAAGTAGATGCTGGCCAGCACCATGGTGGCCACTACGGTGACCACGTAGGTTTCGAACAGGTCGGCGGCCATGCCGGCGCAGTCGCCCACGTTGTCGCCCACGTTATCGGCGATCGTTGCGGGGTTGCGCGGATCGTCCTCCGGAATGCCCGCTTCCACCTTGCCCACCAGGTCGCCGCCCACGTCGGCGCCCTTGGTGAAGATGCCACCGCCGAGACGGGCGAAGATGGAAATGAGCGAAGCGCCAAAGCCCAGCGCCACCAGCGCGTCAACCACCGTGCGGTCGGTAGGCGCATAACCCAGCAGGCCGGTGAGAATGAGGAAATATCCCGCCACACCCAGCAACGCCAGGCCGGCCACCAGCATGCCGGTCACGGCGCCGGACTTGAAGGCCATGTCCAGCCCCAGCTCAAGCGAGGTGGATGCGGCCTGTGCCGTGCGCACGTTGGCGCGCACGGAAACCATCATGCCGACGATACCGGCGGCGCCTGAAAAAATGGCGCCGATGGCAAAGCCGAAGGCCGCCGCCCACGACAGGGCGAAACCCACGACGAAAAAGATGACCACGCCGACCATGGCGATGGTGGTGTATTGCCGCCGCATGTAGGCGTTCGCGCCTTCGCGGATGGCGGCTGCGATTTCCTGCATCCGCGGCGTGCCGGCGTCCGCCTCCAGCAGCTCCCTGATGGTCTTGTAGGCATAGCCCACGGCCAGCAGGGCCGCGAGTATGACGATCCACAACGTGCCACTCATATTGATTCCCCTCTCCTGTTTACCCCTCCAGAGCGGCGAGACCCTCCATGATCATCATGGGTGGAGCTTGAACCACAGCCTATGCATGGCTCCCTTGCGCACTCTCTCCCGACGGGCGCATGGGAATTGCCGCCATTGCCGCCGCTCTTGGGCTGGCAATGTGCCAGAGGAAGAGGCAACTGACAACTGACATGCGTCAAATGCCCAAAATCTGGTCAGGAGATGAAAGCGGGATGCGGTGGCCAGGCGGCGGCGTCATTCTCCAGCCACATTGGCGGCCGCGCGTTTCAGATGCAGCGCGTGCCAGGCCAGCGCCAGCGCCGCCACGATGAGCATCGGCGCGAGCGCGGCGTTCACGCCGCTCCACCCGAAACCGGCCAGCAACTGACCGGAGGCGAGCGAGGTGGCCGCCACGGTGAGAAAAACCATCAGGTCGTTGAAGCCCTGCACCTTCGCGCGCTCGTTGGGTCGGTGGCATTCGGCCACCATGGTGGTGGCGGCGATGAAGGCGAAGTTCCAGCCCAGCCCCAGCAGCACCAGCCCGAAGCCGAAGTTCTCCATGCGCTGGCCGAGCACGTTGATGACGCCGGAGGCGGCCATGAGCAGGAAGCCGATGGCCATGATCCTGGACGCGCCATGCCGGGCGATGAGCGCGCCGGTGATGAACGAAGGGGTGAACATGGCCAACACGTGCCACTGGATGACCCAGGCCGACTGCTCCACCGTGAAGCCGCAAGCGATCATGGCCAGCGGGGTGGCCGTCATCAGCAGGTTCATCATGCCATAGGCCAGCATGCCGCCGAGGATGGCGGTGACAAGCCGCGGCTGGCGCAACAGCTCCGAAAGGGGGCGGGCGGGTTCAAGCTCTTCGTCATGTCCCTGCCCCGCCTCGCCCGGCTTCGGCAGGCGCACCAGCGAAACGACGATGAAGGCCAGTGCCGTGATGGCCCCGGCCGCGGCGAAGTTTCCGGCAAAGGAGACGGGGGCCAGCAGATCCTGCGTTTCCTTCACCAGCACGGGGCCGAACAGGGCCCCCGCGATGGCGCCGAACAGCACCCACGAGATGGTCTTTGGCCGGAACGCGGGGCTTGCCACGTCGCCGGCGGCAAAGCGGTAATATTGCGCGAAGGCCTGGTAAATGCCCTGCAGGAATGTGGCGGCGCAGAACAGCGTGAAATCGGCGCGGAACAGCGCCAGCACGGCCAATGCGGCGGCGAGCACGCCCATGAAGGTGCCCAGCTGAAAGCCAATGCGGCGGCCGTATTTCTGCATGAACCACGCCGCCGGCCAGGTGAACAGCGCGGTGCCGGAAACGTAGGTGGTGATGGGCAGCGTGGCCCACTGTGGATGGCTGGCCAGCATGTTGCCGGCGATGGAGGCGGTGGTGAACATGTTGATGCTGGCGAGCGAGAACAGCGCCTGCGCCACCGCCAGGATGATGGCGTTGCGCCGGGCCAGCGCATCGTCGATAACGCCCGCTCCGCCGAGCTCCGGCACCAACGCGCC
>JALVSR010000125.1 GCA_027024225.1 Hyphomicrobiales bacterium
GGGTGATAACGTGACGTTCGAGGTGGAGCTGATCACGCCGATCGCCATGGAGGAGCGCCTGCGCTTCGCCATTCGCGAGGGTGGCCGCACCGTCGGCGCCGGCGTGGTGAGCGAGATCATCGAGTAATTCCGCGAATCGCCAGGCATGCGAAATGCGGGGGCGCCCCTGTCGTTGGGGCGCCCCTTTCATTTCGTGCAATCCGGCCGTTAGCCTGTTGCAAACCCTTGCGGGGAAAAGCCCCTTTTCATCAGCACGCTTTGGCTATATATGAGGGGTGTCGGCGGGCAATGTTCCGTCATGCAGGGGCGTAGCTCAGTTGGTAGAGCAGCGGTCTCCAAAACCGCAGGTCGGGAGTTCGAGTCTCTCCGCCCCTGCCATTTTTTGCGCTGAAGCGCGTCGCACCGGCCCGCTCCCCCGCCCAACCACCCGATATTGTGAAGGCGAGGTGGTTGGGCGGGGCAGCGGGCCTTGTTTGTTGCACCCAGAGCATATCGATATCGCGGACAAAAGTATTTGCGCGTTAGCGCAAAACTTTTGTCCGACGTTAGGGGGGCATCCGCGTTCTTCACGGGGGCAGGCCCCGCCGGTCTCGTGATTTTGCATGGAAGTGCGTCGTTCTGGCCCGCTCCCCCGCCCAACACGGGATTCCTTGGGGCGTCCAACCGGCCCTTCCCGCTCCCCTCTTCACCACCTTCGGTATTGTGCGCAAGGGGTGGTGGAGAGGGGGAGCGGGGCGTCATTTATCACGGGGAAGTGCGGGGCTGGGTGATGTGCCCGGCGCATGGCGGGCATGCGCGACTGGCACGCTTTTTGCCTTCATGCCCCTTGCACGGGCGCGGGAATTGGGCTAATCAAGGCCGCCAGACAGGGAGCCGGAAGTGTGTCCGGGGTGCAAGGAACGTTTGGTTTATGCGCCCCGTCTTCGTGTTCCCGTCTTCCAGAGGTTTCACGGACGGCGTCGGCACATGGATGGCGGCCGCCGGCCCGCACCACGGGTGGGTAGTTCGCGGCGCGGATACGGAGTTCACGAAACATGGCGAAAGTCAACGTGATGCAGTTCATCCGCGAGGTGCGGCAGGAGGCGGCGAAAGTCACCTGGCCCAGCCGGCAGGAGGTGCTCATCACCACCATCATGGTGATCATCATGGTAGCGCTCACCGCGCTGTTCTTCCTGCTGGTGGACACGGTGCTGAAGTGGCTGGTCGACACGTTCATCTATGGCATCTGACCTGCCGGGGTGCGGCGTCATATCCGGATAACAACGCGCAACAGGATTTCAGGCGGCAGTCGTCACGGGGCGGACAGTTCATGGCCAAACGCTGGTATATCGTTCACGCCTACTCGAATTTCGAGGACAAGGTGGCGGAGGAGATTCGTCATCAGGCGGAGCTGCAGGGGCTTTCCGACTTCTTCGAGGAGGTGCTGGTGCCCACCGAGGAAGTGGTGGAGGTCAAGCCCGGCGGCCGCAAGGTGGTGAAGAAGAGGCATCTGTTTCCCGGCTATGTGCTGGTGAAGATGGAGATGAACGACGCCACCTTTCATCTCATCAAGAACACGCCCAAGGTGACGGGGTTCCTCGGATCCGAGCGCGGCAACAAGCCCATGCCGATCTCCGAGGAGGAGGCCGCGCGCATCCTGGGCATCGTGAAGGAAGGCGTGAAGGCTCCCAGCTCGGGCGTCACCTTCGAGGTCGGCGAGATGGTGCGCATCATCGACGGGCCGTTCGCCAGCTTCGAGGGCGTGGTGGAGGAGGTGGACGAGGCGCACCAGCGGCTGAAGGTGTCGGTGTCCATCTTCGGACGCGAAACGCCGGTGGACCTGGAATTCGGCCAGGTGGAGAAAGTTTCCGCCTGAGCCGTGAAAGCGCGTCGCGGGAGGCCTGGCGTCGGACTCGCCAGCCGTTTCCGGGCCAGACCGCGGCGGCCTCTGTCAGAGAGAGAACCGGTGTCGGGACTACGGGCCCGGCGCCACGGATGAAGAGGTAAGGAAAAATGGCGAAGAAGATCGAAGGCTACCTGCGCCTGCAGGTGCCGGCGGGGCAGGCGAACCCCTCGCCGCCCGTGGGTCCGGCGCTGGGCCAGCGTGGCATCAACATCATGGAGTTCTGCAAGGCGTTCAACGCCAGGACGCAGGACATGGAGCCCGGCGCGCCGGTGCCCACTATCATCACCATCTACCAGGACAAGTCCTTCACCTTCGAGATCAAGACGCCGCCGGCGTCCTACCTGCTGAAGAAGGCCGCGGGGATCCAGAAGGGCTCTCAGGAGCCGGGCATCAACATCGTGGGCCAGGTGACGAAGGACCAGATCCGCGAGATCGCGGAGCTGAAGATGAAGGATCTGAACGCGCGTGATATCGACGCCGCGATGCGGATCATCGAGGGTTCGGCCCGCTCCATGGGCCTTGAGGTGGTGGAGTGAGCGCCATGCCGAAGCACGGAAAACGTTATCGGAAAAATGTCGAGGGGCTGGACCGCAACAAGGTCTACAGCCTGGACGAGGCCATCAAGCTCATCAAGGAGCGCGCCAACGCCAAGTTCGACGAGACCATCGAGATCGCCATGAACCTGGGCGTGGATCCGCGCCATGCGGACCAGATGGTGCGCGGCGTGGCCGAGCTTCCGGCGGGCACCGGCAAGACGGTGCGCGTGGCGGTGTTCGCCAAGGGCGACAAGGCGGAGGAGGCCAAGAAGGCCGGCGCGGACATCGTGGGCGCAGAGGACCTGGTGGAACAGGTTCAGAAAGGCGAGATCAACTTCGACACCGCCATCGCCACGCCGGACATGATGCCGCTGGTGGGCCGGCTGGGCAAGATCCTGGGCCCGCGCGGGCTGATGCCCAATCCCAAGGTGGGCACGGTGACGCCCAACGTGGCGGAGGCGGTGAAGCGCGCCAAGGCCGGCGCGGTGCAGTTCCGCGTGGAAAAGGCGGGCATCGTGCACGCCGGCATCGGCAAGGCGAGCTTTGACGAGGACAAGATCGCCGAGAACGTACGCGCGTTCGTCGACGCGGTCATCAAGGCCAAGCCGGAAGGCGCGAAGGGCACCTATGTGAAGCGCGTGGCGCTGTCTTCCACCATGGGCCCGGGCGTGAAGGTGGATTTGGGGTCCATCACGGGATCGGCCTGAAGACGATGGAATTCCGGGCCGCTTCCCAACGGCCCGGAGATGCGGTGCGCCTGGGTCCGGAAGGGCCGGGAGGCGCCGCGGAGCCAAGTCCTGTCCGAGACTGCGGGTGTCCAAGGCCGGAGACGGCCGCGGACTCAAATGGTCGAAGGGGGCGCGCCCCGATGACCGGCCCGCAATAGACGGGAAGAACGGATCGCTCGGATCGTGTCGTCATGGACATGGCGGGCCACGCAGGTGGTCTAGAGCGGTCGGTTTGAACCGGCGTCGTTTCGCTCCGTGGCAAGCGGGCGAACGGCGTGACACAAGCGGACAGGCCTTGCCGTAGCGTCGTGGCGGACGTGGGCGAAAGCCCGCAAACGCCGCGGCATGTTGGGCAACCGGCATTCGGCATGGCGGCGTGCGCCGCTTCTGGCGAATGCCATGTCTGCAAGGAGTGAAGCAGTGGACAGAGCCCGTAAACGCGAGGTCGTGAAGTGGCTGAGGGAAGAGGTGTTCGCGAAGGCCTCTTCCATCGTCGTCGCGCACAACCTCGGCCTCACGGTGGCGGAGATCACCGATCTGCGCGACCGCATGTACGAGGCGGGCGGCATGGTGAAGGTGGTGAAGAACCGCCTGGCCAAAATCGCTCTTGCGGATACGCCCAGGGAAGGCCTGGCAGAACTGTTCAGCGGCCCGACGGTCATGATCTTTTCCGAGGACGCCATTGCGGCGCCGAAGGTCGCGGCCGCGTTCGCCAAGGATCACGAAGGGAAGTTCGAGATCCTGGGCGGCATGCTGGACGAATCGCTGCTGGACACCGCCGGCGTGAAGGCGCTGGCGGAGCTGCCCTCCCTGGACGAGCTGCGGGCGAAGCTCATCGGCGTCATCCAGGCGCCGGCGCAGAAGCTGGCAAGCGTCACCCAGGCCCCGGCGGGGCAACTGGCGCGCGTGCTGGCGGCCCGGGGCGAGCAGGAGGCCGCCTGAGCCTTTCGAGACGACACGGGCGTGCTCCGTGCCTGAGACGGGGCAGGCCGCAATCTGAAGGCAACCGTTCAAACCGACCTGACGAGGAACCGAAACAATGGCTGATCTGGAAAAGATTGTCGAAGAGCTGTCTTCTCTGACCGTGCTGGAAGCGGCGGAGCTGGCCAAGATGCTGGAAGAGAAGTGGGGCGTTTCCGCCGCCGCGCCGGTGGCCGTGGCCGCCGTGGCCGGCGCCGCCGGTGGCGCCGAAGGTGGCGCGGAAGAGAAGACCGAGTTCGACGTGGTGCTGGTGAACCACGGCGACAAGAAGATCAACGTGATCAAGGAAGTCCGCGCCATCACCGGTCTGGGCCTGAAGGAGGCCAAGGAGCTGGTGGAAAAGGGCGGCGTGATCAAGGAGGCCGTTTCCAAGGAAGAGGCCGAGGAGATCAAGAAGAAGCTCGAGGAAGCCGGCGCGACCGTCGAGCTCAAGTAATCATGCACCATCGCGTTGCCGGAGCGGCCAGCCAGCGCCGCTTCGGCAACGCTCTCCGCATGCGGCGAAAATGGTGCTATCGTGCTTCATGCATGCACAGGGTGCCGAATCGGCGTGGCGGAAAAATTCTTGGGCAGCTGGCGCAGGCAATTCCATCTGAATTGGGTATTGCGAGACAAGACAGACAGATGCGGGCGGTGAAACGCTCTTTCCGACCTCCTTGGCAAACAGGGCGATGGGAGGTGGGGAAGCGTGTTTCACCTTTTTGGCCTTGCGCCTTGTGAAGGAAATAATTCCTCGTCGGCATGGCGAGGCACGAGCGGCGGGCGGTTCATCGAGCCGCGCCACCATGCGTTAAAGAGCGGATTCATGCCGGGCGCTGGGTGCCGGCGTGGTTCCGTGGTTCGGGGCAGTTGGAAACGGTTTTCGCCAGCAGTGGCGGAGGCAGAACGAAGAAAGAGCAGCGATGACGAGAATACAGCGCATTCGCAAGAATTTCGGCCGCATCAAGGAAGTGGCCGACATGCCCGATCTCATTCATGTGCAGCGGCAGTCCTATGACCAGTTCCTGCAGATGGACAAGCATGGCCGCCAGGAAGACCTGGGCCTGCCGGCGGTGTTCAAGTCCGTGTTTCCCATCGAGGACTTCTCGGGCCGCGCGCAGCTCGATTTCGTCGACTACGAGTTCGAGCCGCCGAAATACGACGTGGACGAGTGCCAGCAGCGCGACATGACCTATGCCGCGCCGCTCAAGGTGACGCTGCGGCTGATCGTGTTCGATGTCGACCCGGAGACGGAAACCAGGACCGTCAAGGACATCAAGGAGCAGGATGTCTACATGGGCGACATTCCGTTGATGACGGAAAAGGGCACCTTCATCATCAACGGCACCGAGCGCGTCATCGTCTCGCAGATGCACCGCTCGCCGGGCGTGTTCTTCGACCACGACAAGGGCAAGACGCATTCCTCCGGCAAGCTGCTGTTTGCCGCGCGCATCATTCCGTATCGCGGCTCGTGGCTGGATTTCGAGTTCGATGCCAAGGACATCATGTATGTCCGCATCGACCGGCGGCGCAAGCTGCCCGTGACCACGCTGCTCTACGCGCTGGGCATGGATTCGGAGGAGATCCTGCACTCGGTCTATGACACCATCACCTACAAGTGGGATGAAAAGAAGAAGGGCTGGCGCACGCCCTTCGACCCGGAGCGCTTCAAGGGCATGAAGCCCTCGCACGACCTGATCGACGCCGATACCGGCGAGGTGGTGGTGAAGGCCGGGCAGAAGATCACCCCGCGGCGGGCGAAGAAGCTGGCGGAAGAAGGGTTGAAGGAAATCCTGCTCACCGACGAGGATCTCTATGGCCAGTATATTGCCGACGAGCTGGTGAACCCGGAAACCGGCGAGATCTACGCCGAGGCGGGCGACGAGATAACGCAGGAGCTGCTCGACCGCCTGCGCGAGGCCGGATACAAGGAAATCCGCGTGCTGGACATCGACCCGGTGCGCACCGGCCCGTGGCTGCGCAACACGCTCAAAAGCGACAAGGTGGAAAACTACGAGCAGGCGCTGGTGGAGATCTACCGCGTGCTGCGCCCGGGCGAGCCGGCCACGAAGGAGGCGGCCGAGGCCCTGTTCCACGGCCTGTTCTTCGACCCGGAGCGTTATGACCTCTCGCCCGTGGGCCGGGTGAAGATGAACATGCGCCTTGGCTTCAAGGACGTGCCGGACACCGTGCGCACCCTGCGCAAGGAAGACATCGTGGCGGTGGTGAAGACCCTGCACGATCTGCGCGATGGCAAGGGCGAGGTGGACGACATCGACAACCTCTCCAACCGCCGCGTGCGCTCGGTGGGCGAGCTGCTGGAAAACCAGTTCCGCGTGGGCCTGGTGCGCATGGAGCGCGCGGTGAAGGAGCGCATGAGCTCGGTGGATCTCGACACCGTCATGCCGCACGATCTCGTCAACGTGAAGCCGGTGGCGGCGGCGGTGCGCGAGTTCTTCGGCTCCTCGCAGCTCTCCCAGTTCATGGACCAGACCAACCCGTTGTCGGAAGTCACGCACAAGCGGCGTCTTTCGGCGCTGGGCCCGGGGGGCCTGACGCGCGAGCGCGCGGGCTTCGAGGTGCGCGACGTGCACCCCACGCACTATGGCCGCATCTGCCCCATCGAGACGCCGGAAGGGCCGAACATCGGGCTGATCAACTCGCTGGCCACCTACGCGCGGGTGAACAAGTATGGCTTCATCGAGACGCCCTACCGCGTGGTGAAGGACGGCCAGGTGACGGATGAAGTCCACTACCTGACCGCCATGGAGGAAAACGACCACTACATCGGTCAGGCCAACATCAAGGTGGACGAGAACGGCAAGATCCTCGACGATCTCGTGCCGGCGCGGCACAGGGGCGACGTGATGATGGTGCCGCCGGAGAAGCTCACCTATTGCGACGTGAGCCCGAAGCAGATCGTCTCGGTGGCGGCCTCGCTGATTCCGTTCCTGGAGAACGACGACGCCAACCGCGCGCTCATGGGTTCGAACATGCAGCGCCAGGCGGTGCCGCTGCTGCGCACCTCCGCGCCGCTGGTGGGCACGGGCATGGAGGCGCGCGTGGCGCGCGACTCCGGCGCGGCCGTCACGGCGCGGCGCTCCGGCATCGTGGACCAGGTGGACGCGCGGCGCATCGTCATCCGCGCCACGGAGGAAACCGACCCGACGAAGCCGGGCGTGGACATCTACAACCTGGCGAAGTTCCAGCGTTCCAACCAGAACACCTGCATCAACCAGAAGCCGCTGGTGAAGAAGGGCGACTACGTGCAGGCCGGCGAGATCATCGCCGACGGCCCCTCCACCGACCGCGGCGAGCTGGCGCTGGGGCAGAACGTGCTGGTGGCCTTCATGCCGTGGAACGGCTACAACTTCGAGGACTCCATCCTGCTCTCCGAGCGCATCGTGAAGGAGGACGTCTATACCTCCATTCACATCGAGGAATTCGAGGTGATGGCGCGGGACACCAAGCTGGGGCCGGAGGAAATCACCCGCGACATTCCGAACGTGGGCGAGGAGGCGCTGAAGAACCTTGATGAGGCCGGCATCGTCTACATCGGCGCGGAGGTGAAGCCCGGCGACATCCTGGTGGGCAAGGTCACGCCGAAGGGCGAAAGCCCCATGACGCCTGAAGAGAAGCTGCTGCGCGCCATCTTCGGCGAGAAGGCCTCCGACGTGCGCGACATGAGCTTGCGCGTGCCGCCGGGCGTGCAGGGCACGGTGGTGGAGGTGCGCGTGTTCAACCGCTACGGCGTGGAAAAGGACGAGCGCGCGCTGGCCATCGAGCGCGAGGAGATCGAGCGCCTGGACAAGGACCGCCAGGACGAGCTCGACATTCTCAACCGCAACACCTACGAACGGCTGAAACAGTTCCTCACCGGCAAGGAGGCCGTGGCCGGACCGAAGGGACACAAACTGAAGGGCGAGATCACGGAAGAGGCGCTGGACAATATTCCGCGCATGAAGTGGTGGGACATCGCGCTGAAGGACGAGAAGGCGATGTCCGAGCTCGAAGCCCTGCGTGAGCAATACGAAAGCTCGAAGAAGGCGCTGGAGGAGCGTTTCCTGAACAAGGTGGAGAAGCTCCAGCGCGGCGACGAGCTGCCTCCGGGCGTGATGAAGATGGTCAAGGTCTTCATCGCCATCAAGCGCAAGATCCAGCCCGGCGACAAGATGGCCGGCCGGCACGGCAACAAGGGCGTGGTCTCGCGCATCCTGCCGGTGGAGGACATGCCGTTCCTGGAGGACGGCACGCCGGTGGACATCGTGCTCAACCCCCTGGGCGTGCCCTCGCGCATGAACGTGGGGCAGATCATGGAAACGCACCTTGGCTGGGCGTCGGACAACCTGGGCAAGCAGATCGGCGCCATGGTGGACGAATACCTGGCCGAGGCGAAGAAGCAGGCTCTGAAAGACCTGCGCCAGAAGCTGCTGGACATCTACGACAAGCCGGAGGAACAGGAGCGGATCAAGGCCCTGTCCGATGACGAGCTCGTCGAGATGGCCAAGGAGCTCAAGGAGGGTGTGCCCTTCGCCTCGCCGGTGTTTGATGGCGCCAAGGAGCCGGACATCGACCGCATGCTCAAGCTCTCCGGGCACGAGCCGCACGGGCAGGTGACGCTCTATGACGGCCGGACCGGTCAGCCGTTCGACCGGCCGGTGACGGTGGGCCGCATCTACATGCTGAAGCTGCACCACCTGGTGGACGACAAGATCCACGCCCGGTCCATCGGCCCGTACTCGCTGGTCACGCAGCAGCCGCTGGGCGGCAAGGCGCAGTTCGGCGGGCAGCGCTTCGGCGAGATGGAGGTGTGGGCGCTGGAGGCCTATGGCGCCGCCTATACGCTGCAGGAAATGCTCACCGTGAAGTCGGACGACGTGGCTGGCCGCACCAAGGTCTACGAGGCCATCGTGCGCGGTGACGACACCTTCGAGGCCGGCATTCCGGAAAGCTTCAACGTGCTGGTGAAGGAAATGCGGGCACTGGCGCTGGACGTGGAGCTGGTTTCGGAGGAAGATCTGGAACAGCTGGAGCGCAGGCGCCTGGAGCAGCAGAAGGAAAACTGACGCAGCCGACGACGGCGCGGGCCGCGCATGATCGAAGCATCGCGGCCCGCGCCCGCCGGTCATCCCGAGACCGGCGCTACAGGAACGATTCCCGGGCCTGCCCGAACACGAGATGGCAAAGGCCCGGAGAAAAAACGGAATTCGACAGCAGGCATCCAGGAGTATCCCGGTCATGCATCAGGACGTGACAAACTTCTTCGGACCCGATTCCCAGGGCCAGTCGTTCGATGCCATCCGCATCGCGCTGGCATCGCCCGAGAAGATCCGATCGTGGTCTTCGGGCGAGGTGAAGAAGCCCGAAACCATCAACTACCGCACCTTCAAGCCGGAGCGCGACGGGCTGTTCTGCGCCCGCATCTTCGGCCCGGTGAAGGACTACGAGTGCCTCTGCGGCAAGTACAAGCGGATGAAGTTCAAGGGCGTCATCTGCGAAAAGTGCGGCGTGGAGGTGACGCTCTCGCGCGTGCGGCGCGAGCGCATGGGCCATATCGAGCTGGCCGCTCCCGTTGCGCACATCTGGTTTCTCAAGTCACTGCCCAGCCGCATCGGCCTGATGCTGGACATGACGCTGAAGGACATCGAGCGTGTCCTCTACTTCGAGAACTACATCGTCACCGACCCCGGCATTACCGATCTGCAGCAGGGCCAGCTGCTGACGGAAGAGGAATACCTGCATTACCAGGAGACGCTGGGCTTCGATACCTTCACCGCCGGCATCGGCGCGGAGGCCATTCGCGAGCTGCTGGCCAAGATCGACCTGGAGCGGCTGCGTGATCAGCTCAAGCGCGAGCTGGCGGAGACGAAGTCGGAGCTGAAGCCCAAGAAGATCGCCAAGCGGCTGAAGCTGGTGGAGGCCTTCATCCAGTCCGGCAACCGGCCCGAATGGATGATCCTGACCGTCATTCCCGTGATCCCGCCAGAGCTTCGGCCGCTGGTGCCGCTGGATGGCGGGCGCTTCGCCACGTCGGACCTGAACGACCTGTACCGCCGCGTGATCAACCGCAACAACCGCCTCAAAAGGCTGATCGAACTGCGGGCGCCGGACATCATCATCCGCAACGAGAAGCGCATGCTGCAGGAGGCGGTGGACGCGCTGTTCGACAACGGCCGGCGCTCGCGCGTGATCACCGGCACCAACAAGCGCCCACTGAAGTCGCTCTCCGACATGCTGAAGGGCAAGCAGGGGCGCTTCCGCCAGAACCTGCTGGGCAAGCGCGTGGACTACTCGGGCCGCTCGGTCATCGTGGTGGGTCCGGAGCTGAAGCTGCACCAGTGCGGCCTGCCGAAGAAGATGGCGCTGGAACTGTTCAAGCCCTTCATCTACGGCCAGTTGGAGAAAAAGGGCTATGCCGGCACCATCAAGCAGGCCAAGCGCATGGTGGAAAAGGAAAAGCCCGAGGTCTGGGACATCCTTGACGAGGTCATTCGCGAGCACCCGGTGCTGCTGAACCGCGCGCCGACGCTGCATCGCCTCGGCATCCAGGCGTTCGAGCCGGTGCTCATCGAGGGCAAGGCAATCCAGCTGCACCCGCTGGTGTGCACCGCGTTCAACGCCGACTTCGACGGCGACCAGATGGCCGTGCACGTGCCGCTCTCACTGGAGGCACAGCTGGAAGCGCGGGTGCTGATGATGTCGTCCAACAACGTGCTGCACCCGGCCAATGGCTCGCCCATCATCGTGCCGACGCAGGACATCGTGCTGGGCCTTTATTACCTCTCGATGATGCGCAAGAACGAGCCGGGCGAGGGCATGGTGTTCGGCTCCGTGGCCGAGATGGAGCACGCGCTGGCCGCCGGCGCGGTAACGCTGCACAGCCGTATCAAGATCCGCATGAGCTGGCTGGACGAGAAGGGCGAGGAAGTGAGCCAGCTCATCGAGACCACGCCGGGGCGGGTTCGCATCGCCGAGCTGTTGCCCAAGAAGCCGGGCATTTCGCCCGAGCTGTGCAACAAGCTCATGACCAAGAGCGAGATCTCGAAGATGATCGACGCCGTCTACCGCAACTGCGGGCAGAAGGAGACGGTCATCTTCTGCGACCAGGTCATGGGCCTGGGCTTCCGCGAGGCTTGTCGGGCGGGCATCTCGTTCTCCAAGAACGACATGGTGGTGCCCAAGTCCAAGGAAAAGCTGGTGGAGGAGACGCGCGAGAAGATCAAGAAGCTGGAGCAGCAGTATCTCGACGGCCTGATTACCGAGCGCGAGCGCTACAACGAATCGGTGGACCTGTGGTCGAAGTGCACCGACAAGGTGGCCGAGGAGATGATGGCCGAGATCTCTTCAGTGGAGATCGACGAGGAGACGGGCCGTGAGAAACCGGTGAACTCCATCTACATGATGGCGCATTCCGGCGCGCGTGGTTCGCCCGCGCAGATGAAGCAGCTCGCCGGCATGCGCGGCCTGATGGCCAAGCCATCCGGCGAGATCATCGAAACGCCGATCATCTCGAACTTCAAGGAAGGCCTGAGCGTGCTGGAGTACTTCATCTCCACCCACGGCGCGCGCAAGGGCCTGGCCGACACGGCGCTGAAGACGGCCAACTCCGGCTACCTGACTCGCCGCCTGGTGGACGTGGCGCAGGATTCCATCGTCATCGAGGAAGACTGCGGCACGGAGCAGTCGCTGCCCATGCGGGCGGTGATCGAGTCCGGCTCGGTGAAGGTGTCGCTGGCCGAGCGCATCCTGGGCCGCACCTCCGCCGAGGACGTGAAAGACCCCGCCACTGGCGAGATCATCGTGAAGAAGGGCGAGGAGATCACCGAGGCGGTGGCGGAAAGGATCGAGGCCGCCAACATCCGCGAGGTGCGCATCCGTTCGGTGCTCACCTGCGAGACGCCCTATGGCGTGTGCGCGAAGTGCTATGGCCGCGATCTTGCCCGCGGCACGCCGGTGAACATGGGCGAGGCGGTGGGCGTCATCGCGGCGCAGTCCATCGGCGAGCCGGGCACGCAGCTGACCATGCGCACCTTCCACATCGGCGGCGCGGCGCAGGTGATCTCGGAAAGCTACATGGAGGCCGCCTACGACGGCATCGTGAAGATCCCGGAAAAGGATCAGCTGGCGGTGAACTCCAATGGCGATACCGTGGTCACGGGCCGCAACGTTCGCCTGCTCATCGTGGACGAGCATGGCAACGAGATCGCCGAGCACAAGCTGCCCTTCGGCGCCAAGCTGCTGGTGAAGGATGGCGACGTGGTCAAGCGCGGTACGCGCCTGGCCGAGTGGGACGCGCATACCCGCCCGATCCTGACCGAGGCCGACGGTATCGTCGAGTTCGAGGACGTGGTGGAAGGCGTGTCCGTGCACGAGGTGGTGGACGAGGCCACGGGCATTGCGCGTCGTATCATCATCGACTGGCGGGCCAGCCCGCGCGGCGCCAGCTTGCGTCCGGCCATCGTCATCAAGGACGAGAATGGCGACATCGTGAAGACGAAGCGTGGCGTGGAGGCGCGCTACCTGCTGTCCGTGGACGCCATCCTGAGCGTGGAGCCGGGGCAGAAGGTAAAGGCCGGCGACACACTGGCGCGCATTCCGCTGGAGAGTGCGAAGGCGCGTGACATCACCGGCGGTCTGCCGCGGGTGGCGGAGCTGTTCGAGGCGCGCCGGCCGAAGGACCACGCCATCATCGCCGAGGTTTCCGGCCGGGTGGAGTTCGCCCGCGAATACAAGAACAAGCGGCGTATTCGTATCGTGCCGGAAGAGGGCGAGCCGGTGGAGTACCTGATCCCGAAGGGCAAGCATCTGCAGGTGCAGGAAGGCGACTGGATCGAGAAGGGCGAATACCTCATCGATGGCCATCCGGCGCCGCAGGACATCCTGGAGATCAAGGGCATGGAGGCGCTGGCCACCTACCTGATCGACGAGATCCAGGAAGTCTATCGCCTGCAGGGCGTGACCATCAACGACAAGCACATCGAGGTGATCGTCCGGCAGATGCTGCAGAAGGTGGAAGTCACCGATCCGGGCGATTCCAGCTATATCGCCGGCGAGCAGGTGGACAAGTGGGAGCTGTTCGAGGTGAACAAGCGGCTTGAGGCCGAGGGCAAGAAGCCTGCGGAATACAAGCCGGTGCTGCTGGGCATCACCAAGGCGTCCTTGCAGACGCGCTCGTTCATTTCCGCCGCCTCGTTCCAGGAGACCACCCGCGTGCTGACCGAAGCCGCGGTGCAAGGCAAGGTGGACCGGCTGGAAGGCCTGAAGGAGAACGTCATTGTCGGACGGCTCATTCCCGCAGGCACGGGCCGGGCCATGCGGGCGCTACGGCATATCGCCGAGCGGCGTGACCAGCTGATCCTGGAGGAGCGCCGCAAGCAGGCCGAGGCCACCGCGGCGGCCGCTGCGGCGGAGAAAGAGGCCTTGCCGGAGCCGGAGGCCCTTTTCGGGGCGCCTGAAGGCGATGCGCCCGAGGGCGATGCGCCAGCGGGCGAAGCCACGGAAATCGAGACTCCTGAAGCCCGGGCTCCGGAAGGTGACGCCCCTGAAAGCGGAGCCGATGAAGGCGGGGCCGAGGGCAAGGAGGAGTGATCCTCCGCGCCGTTTGGCGACATTCCTGACAACCAGACAGGCCCCGCGACCTTGGGCGTCGCGGGGCCTCCTTGTTTCCGCCGCCGGGGTAGGGCGCGCGAGAAGAAGTGCGCCGGGGGGCAAATATATCTCTTGCCATGTATATATTTGTGTGAGTATATAGTCGCCGTCGGATATGAAAAATGGAACCCGGAGGCCAGTGATGGAACAGGCGCTCTTTTCCGCTCTGGCGGAGCCGACGCGGCGACGCATACTGATGTTGCTGACGGAGCAGGGCGAGCTGTGCGTGTGCGAGCTGGTGCACGCGCTGGCGTTGGCGCAGCCGCGCATTTCCTCGCACCTGGCGGCGCTGCGCAAGGGCGGGCTGGTGAAGGCGCGCAAGCAGGGCCTGTGGGTGCATTATTCCATTCATCCCGGCCTGCCGGACTGGGCGCTGGACATCCTGCACTCGGCCCTGCGCGGGCTGAAGGGCAGGGCGCCATATGCCGCGGACGCGGCGCGGTTGGCCGGCATGGAGGAGGAAAGCCGCCCGCCGGTGCGCCGCGCCTGCTGATGTTCCATTTCGCCTGAAACGCCCATTTCCGCTTTTTTCAACGACGGGGAGCACGCCCATGTTCGCCATTTTCACGTGGCTCGCCGATGCCGTCACCTGGCAGTGGCTGGGGCTTCGGCCCGGCTCGCGCTTCGGTGAGGCGGTGCATTTCTTCGTCGAGGACACCACCAAGATCTTCACCCTGCTTGTCGTCATCGTTTTCGCCATGGGCTTCCTGCGCGCGCTCATCGCGCCGGAGAAGGTGCGCGAGCTGGTGGCCGGCAAGCCGCGCTTCGTCTCCTACCCGCTGGCGGTGATGCTGGGCTCGGTGACCCCTTTCTGCTCGTGCTCGTCGGTGCCGCTGTTCATCGGCTTTCTCGAGGCCGGCATTCCGCTGGGCGTGACCATGGCCTTTCTCATCGCCTCGCCGATGATCAACGAGGTGGCGGTGGTGCTGCTGGCGGCCATTCTGGGGTGGAAGGTGGCGGCGCTCTACGTCGCCGCCGGCATGACGGTGGGCGTTCTCGGTGGCCTGCTCATCGAGGCGCTTAGGTTGGAGAAATGGGTGGAGGACTACGTGTGGCAGATCCGCATGGGCAAGGTGGCCCTGCCGAAGGCGGATACCTCGTGGAAGGGCCGCTTCGATTTCGCCAAACGCGAGGTGCGTGAGATCGTGGGCCGCATCTGGAAATACGTGCTGGCCGGCATTGCGCTGGGCGCCATCCTCCACGGCTATGTGCCGGCGGAATGGCTGGCCAAACAGACGGCGGCGGACAATTTCCTGGCGGTGCCGCTGGCGGCGCTAGTGGGCATTCCGCTCTATTCCAGCGCCTCGGGTGTGATCCCGGTGGTGGAGAGCCTGCTCACCAAGGGCGTGCCGGTGGGCACGGTGCTGACCCTGATGATGTCCGTGGCCGCCATCTCACTGCCCGAGATGATCATCCTGCGCAAGGTGCTCAAGCCCCAGCTCATCGGCGCCTTTGCCGGCATCCTGTTCGTGGCCTTCATCGTGGTGGGTTACCTGTTCAACGCCCTGTTCGCCTAGGTTGGAAACCAGAGGGAGAAAAACCATGAAGGAGTTCACCGTTTACGGCTCCGGCTGCTGCAACTGCGACAACACGAAGAACCTGATCCGCCAGGAGGCGGAACGGATGGGCGTGCCGGTGGAGGTGAAGGAGGTCACCGACACCGCCGAGATCATGGCCGCCGGTATCATGTCCACGCCGGGCGTGGCGCTGAATGGCGAGATCGTGCACGTGGGCAGCGTGCCGACGCCGGCTCAGGTCCGCGCCTGGCTGCAGGGCTGACCGCGGCGGAGGAGGGAGGCCGACGATGGCCTGCGTCGGCTGGCGTTTCATCCGCGCCTGTGCCCGGCGCATTACGAGCTGGCCGACGTGGTGCATTACGCGCCACCGACCGGCAAGCCGCGCTACGTCGTTCTCGTGCGCCATTACCGGATGGGCTTCGAGGGGCTGGACGGGCGCTACCTGGCGGTGCCAACGCTATTGCACTGATGCGTCAATTTCCACGGCCGCGACGGCGGCGTCTGCGGCCAGCGCGTTCAGGCGACGCGGAAGCGACATTCGGGTCCGGGAGGTCGATGGCTCCGGCCAGGTGCCTGAACGGCGCGGTCTTGTGCGGAAAGGCCATGGCGGCGATGAAATGTTCCTGGAAGCGTTCTTCCGTGGCCGTCTCGATTTTCTCGATCTTGCGCACCACGTCTTCCACCTCGCGCCGGGCGGTGCGGGAAACCAGCGCCATGCGCGCGCCGGTGCCCGCCGCGTTGCCGGCGTTGCTCACGTGCTCCAGCGGGCAGTCCGGTATCATGCCAAGCACCATGGCGTAGAGCGGGTCGATGTGCGCGCCGAAGGCGCCGGCGAGGCGGATGCGATCCGGCGCGTCGATGCCCAGCCTGTCCATGAGCAGGCGGCAGCCGGCGTATAGCGCCGCCTTGGCCAGCTGGATGGCGCGCACGTCTTCCTGCGTGATGACGATTTCCTTTTGCGCTGAGGTGCTCTCGCTCCGGCCCACTCCCTCTCCCGGCCTCCCGATATTGTCCGCGAGAGGCCGGGCGGGGGATCGGGCCTTTTTGTCTTGCGCTGAGGCGCTTTCGCTACGGCCCGCCGCATCTCCTTCCCGGTAGAGGATGTAGGCAAAGCTGCGGCCGCGCGCCTCTACCCACGGGCTTTTTCCAGCCAGCTCGGCGTTGAAGCGGCCGTTGGCGTCGATGATACCGCTCAGGAACATCTCCGCCACGGCCTCGATGATGCCCGAGCCACAAATGCCGGTGATGCCGATGTCCTTGATGGCCTCTTCAAACCCTTCCGCGTCCGACCACAGGTCGCAGCCGATGACCTTGAAGCGGGGCTGTAACGTCTTGCGGTCGATGCGCACGCGCTCGATGGCGCCCGGCGCGGCACGCTGGCCGTGGGAGATTTCCGCACCCTCGAAGGCAGGCCCGGTGGGCGAGGAACAGGCCAGCAGGCGATGGCGGTTGCCCAGGATGATCTCGGCATTGGTGCCCACGTCCACGATGAGCGAGATGTCATCGCGCGCGTAGGGGGCCTCGGCCAGCACCACGGCGGCGGCGTCCGCGCCCACGTGGCCGGCGATGCAGGGCAGGGTGTAGAGCCGTGCGGCGGGGGCGGGAGCATTCAGCCCCGCGTCGCGCGCGGGCATTTCCAGCGCGTCCGAGACGGCGAGCGCGAAGGGAGCCTGGCCCAGCTCCTTCGGATCGATACCAAGGAACAGGTGGTGCATGACGGGGTTGCCCACCACCGCGATGTCGAGGATGTCGGCGGTGGTGTATCCCGCCTCTTCCGCCGCCTCCTTCGCCAGGCGGTTGATGGCCTCGCGCACCACCGCCGTCATTTCCGCCGCACCATCCTCGTGCATCATGGCGTAGGAGACGCGGCTCATGAGGTCTTCGCCGAAGCGGATCTGCGGGTTCATGGCGCCCCTGGCGGCGAGCACCTTGCCGGAGTGCAGGTCGGTCAGGTGCGCGGCGATGGTGGTGGAGCCGATGTCCAGCGCCAGGCCGAGGAGGGTTTCGTCCACGCCTGGGCGCACGTCCACCAGCACGGGCGCGGCATCCAGGTGCGGCTGGTGGATGACGGCGGTTACCTGCCAGCCGCCCTCGCGCAGGGCCGCTTGCAGCTTTGGCAGCACGGCCGGGTCGGGCACGAGGTCGTGCAGGTTCCACTCTTCTTCCAGTGCCTGTGCCAGGCGGTCGAAGTCGGCGGAAGGGGCGTCCAGCCGGGGCTTTTCCACCTCCACCGGCAGGGCGCGCAGCAGCGGGTCCACCTCCACCGGGCGGGTATCGGCTTCTTTCCGCACCAGCTGGCGGTGCAGCTGGCTTTCGGGCGGCACGTCCACCACCACGTCGCCCAACAGGCGTGCCTGGCAGGCCAGCCGGTGGCCGGGTTTCAGCCCGCGCAGCTGGTCGTATTTTCTTTCGGCCTCGGTTGAAGGCGTGACGTGTTCCGGAGTCGATTCAATGCCTTCCTTGTCGAACCTGCCGGATTGAATCAATACCTGACAGCGCCCGCAGATGGCGCGGCCACCACAGGCCGAATCCACGTCCACGCCCAGTCGGCGGGCGGCTGCGAGCAGCGTTTCGCCCGCCGGCACCTCGCCGCGGCGGCCAGACGGCAGGAACAGCACGCGCACAGGCTTCTTCTCCGCTGCCTCCGCCTTGGGCGAGCGGGCCGCTTCCGCTTGCTTGTCGTGCTTTTCCGTCATGTCAACAGCGCTCCTGGCCATGCACGTCACCCCCGACGCTGAACCGGGGGCCCGGGCCGCACGCTCCGGAAACAGCCGCGCGAGATTCCGGCTTTCGCCGGAATGACGAGCGGGTCAGGCCTCGCCGAAAACGCGGCGGAAGATCGTGTCCACGTGCTTGGTGTGATAACCCAGGTCGAACAGGCTCTCCAGCTCTTCGTCCGAGAGGTATTTCCTCACGTCCTCGTCCTGCTTCAGCAGGGTGAGGAAGTCGCCCTTTCCCTCCCACACGGGCATGGCGTTGCGCTGCACCACGCGGTAGGCCTCCTCGCGGCTCATGCCGGCTTGCGTCAGCGCCAGCAGCACGCGCTGCGAATGGATAAGACCGCCCAGCAGGTTCAGGTTCTTCTCCATGCGCTCGGGATAGACCACCAGCTTGTCCACCACGCCCGCCAGGCGCCTGAGCGCGAAGTCCAGGTGCACCGTGGTGTCCGGGCCGATGCCGCGTTCCACGGAGGAGTGCGAGATGTCGCGCTCGTGCCACAGCGCCACGTTCTCAAGCGCCGGGATGACGCTCATGCGCACCAGCCGGGCAAGGCCGGTAAGGTTTTCCGTGAGGATGGGGTTGCGTTTGTGCGGCATGGCGGAAGAGCCTTTCTGGCCGGGCGAGAAATATTCCTCCGCCTCCAGCACCTCGGTGCGCTGCAGGTGGCGGATTTCCACCGCCAGGCGCTCGATGGACGAGGCGATGACGGCCAGCGCGGCAAAATACATGGCGTGCCGGTCGCGCGGGATGACCTGGGTGGAGATGGGCTCCGGCTTCAGCCCCAGCTTCTTCGCCACGTATTCCTCCACATACGGGTCGATGTTGGCGAAGGTGCCCACGGCGCCGGAGATGGCGCAGGTGGCCACCTGATCGCGCGCGAACTCAAGCCGCTCCCTTGCGCGGGAGAACTCGGCGTAGAAGGTGGCGAGCTTCAGGCCGAAGGTGGTGGGCTCGGCGTGAATGCCGTGCGAGCGGCCGATGCAGACGGTGTCCTTGTGCTCGAAGGCGCGCTTCTTCAGCGCCGCGAGCACTATGTCGAGATCTTCCAGCAGGATGTCGGCGGCGCGCACCAGTTGCACGTTGAAGCAGGTGTCCAGCACGTCCGATGACGTCATGCCCTGGTGCACGTAACGCGCTTCCGGCCCGACGATTTCGGCAAGATGGGTGAGGAAGGCGATGACGTCGTGTTTCACCTCTGCCTCGATTTCCTCGATGCGCGCGACGTCGAAGGTGGCCTTCGAGCCCTTTTCCCAGATGACCTTCGCGGCTTCCTTCGGGATGACGCCCAGTTCGGCCTGGGCCTCGGCCGCGTAGGCCTCGATCTCGAACCAGATGCGGAACTTGGTTTCCTGCGACCAGATGGCGGCCATTTCGGGCCTGGTATAGCGCGGGATCATGGGATGAACCTCCTGTGACGCCAGATGTATGACAAGATCTGCTTGCGGCATGGCCCCGGGGCGGCGTGTTGTCAAGTTCTGGCGCGTCCAGGGGGCGCTTGGGCCTCGTTCTCGAAGAATGAATGACGGCGCAACATGCCGGCATGCGGCGAGGGAAGGTCCGCACAATACGCAGGGGGCGAGGAGACGGGGGATGCGCGGCATGCCGGGGAACTCAGGGGCAAAAAATTTCCCGTTAACCAATTTTCTTGAACTCGTTTTAAGTCCGCGCGGTGATTTTTGGGCGATGATGGCAAAGCCAACAAAGCGGGTTAACGATGACCATGTGCATGTCCAGAATACGCGGTTGGAGACAGGACTCCAGGGGAGCGGTGAGCATTGTCGTTGGTGTGACCTTGCCCGTGCTTATCCTGCTGGGCGGGGGTGCGGTGGACTATGCGAAAAGGAATGACGCCCAGGTGAAGCTGCAGTCGATAGCGGACGCCGCCTTGTTGGCCACCTTGAGTTACAAGAAGCAGCATCCCAACGCGTCTCTTCGGACGCTGCAGAGCCATTTCGAGCGGGAATTCGCCTGGCGTTTCAAGAACAGGCTGAAGAACAAGGGCGTGCAGCTGAAGAAAGCGCAGCTGGTGAAAGTCGACAAGGATACCTACCGCGCGGTGACGAGCGCCGAGGTGAAAACGCATTTTCTCGCCCTGGCGTCCTACAAGACCATGGATATCGCCGCGGTTGCCGAGGCCAAGACTTCGCACAGCCGCACGGAAGTGGCGCTGGTGCTCGACACGACGGGGTCGATGAGCGGTCGCAAGTTGCGTGAGCTGAAAGAGGCGGCGAAAAATTTCATCGAGGTAATCGACAGGAAGTTCGGCAATGACGACCCGGACGCCTTCAAGGTGGCCATCGTGCCCTTCGCCCAATACGTGAACGTGGGCCTGAATCACCGGCATGATCCCTGGATCCGCGTGCCAAGAAATACCAAGGCAGTGGGGTATTTCTGGAGATGGATAGGGTGGAGATGGATATACGAAAGAAGAAGCGTTGCCATCAGATGGGAGGGATGCGTCGGGTCACGCAATTATCCGCTCAATGTGAAAGATGAAAATTACGGGTTCAGGGTGCCCGGAGTGATGAATTACGCCCGCAGAAAATACGGAGGCTACGAGATCAACTGGTATGGAAGAAATTCTTGCCCATCACCCCTCATGCCCCTGAAAAGCGTGCGCACGTACAAACATGTGCTGAAACGGACGATCGATTCCTTCCGGGCATGGGGCTCCACGTATATACCTGCCGGGCTGATCTGGGGGTGGCGGGTGTTGTCTCCGCAGGCTCCCTTTACGGAAGGGGCGGACGCCGATGAGGTGAAGCGGCTCAATGTCCGCAAGGTGATCGTTCTGATGACGGATGGCGCGAACACGCGCGCGCCGGCGAGGAATTCGTCCAGGTATTATTACCAGGACCACATCTCGAGTGATAGTAGATATGCCAATCGGCTGACGAAAGAAGTTTGCGCCAACATCACCGCGGTCAATCCCGCGACGGGACGGCGCAATGCCGATATCATCACCATCACCTTCAACATCAGGAACAGGACCATCAAGCAACTGATGGAGCAATGCGCCACGCTGGGCTCCTATGATGTGAAGAGTGGTGGCCTGGTGAGAGCTTTCGAGAACATCGCCGGCCAGCTTGCGGAGCTGCATCTGTCCCGGTAATGTTCGAGGGGCGCGCCATGTCGTGATCTGCCAGCCGTTCGGCCCTCTGGCCGGGTGGCTGTTTTTCTGCTTTCCTTCATACTGCTCGAGCAAGGGGAGATGGCGAGGGAGGAAAGGCGCATGAAGGCATTTCTCATCCAGGTCATGACGGCCATGATGCCCATGATGAAACCGCTGGTCTGGCTGGCGCTGGCGGCGTTCGTCCTTGGCCTGGCGCTGTCGCTGGCGAAGGTGGAGGGAGGGCGCAGCTTCGCCCGCGTCGCCTTTCGGGTGCTGGTGGCCATAGGCGTCTTTTTCGTCGCGGCGCAGGTCATGGGCATGTGGCTGGGAGCGGAGCCGAAAATAAACTTTGGCGATTCCAGCAAGTTCGAATTCATCCTGGTGCCGTTCTGGCAGCTTGGCATCGCCATGCTGGCCGGGGCAGGGGTGCTGAAATTCATTCAGCGCCGGCGTTTTGCCTGAAATGGACAAGATGCGCCGTCTTCGGAACGTGGAAGTCGGAGCGAAAGGTCGGAACGAGCAAAAGAGGCCGGCCCATTCGTGCAGGCCGGCCTCGATTTCTGGTCGGTTTCTGGTCGGTATGCGAGAAATTCCGGTTGGTGTGCCAGAAAATCAAACCTTGCAAGGGTGCGCCAGGGTCATTTCACCCGCACGAAGGTGCCCGAGGCGCAAGCGCCATCATCCGTGCAGCCATCCAGGCGCCAGGAATCCTTGTCCGCCATGGAGATCTTGGTGTTGTAAACCTGTTCGTTGACCGGGTGCTTGACCTTGCCGACGAAATGGTCGTTTTCCTTCTTCAACGGGGACATGATCATTTCCATGCCCACGTTCTTGGGACCGGATGCCACCTTGCAGGAAATGCCATGTTCACCGCCCTTGACGCATTCCACCACGAAGTCCTGCCACTTCCATTTGCCCACCATGTCATCCATGCTGGCGGCCAGCGCGGTGGCAGCGATGGCTCCCGCCGATACGATACCCATAGTGATGGCCAAGATCCTTCTCATGACGTTTCTCCCTCCTGTCAGTTGTCTGGTTGAAGGCCTCTGGTCGCGTTGTTCCGGTATGTCCAACGAAACCAACGAAACGATTATATACAATTATTCATATATGAAAACTGAGAGGAGAAAGCTGGGCAATTTCATGACCCGTCTTCCCGGAGTTTCACCTCGCCACGCATTTCCCGCGTGCCGGTTCAACGTGCCGCGCGCCATCAGTTCAGGCGGGCGAGGAAGGTTTCGACATTGTTATTGGATGCCCGCATGAGCCTGCGGAAATGGTCACGCAACAGGTGGGCCACCCACATGCCGCGAAACTTGACATCCACCACGCGGCCGCCGCGAACCTTCCAGGTGACCTTGTTGGGGCCGATGCGGGTTACGACCTTGCCCTTTCTGCAGGATAGCACCTTGACCTTTCCGCCCCGGACGCTGCTGCCCATGCGAGCCAGCTGGCGCGCCGCGTACCTGGTTGCGCGCTTCATGTAAATGGCCTCTTGCGCCGGGGAGAGTTTGCGGGCGTTCCGGCCCAGGGCGAACATCATGACGCGGCGCATGTGCACGTGCCTTCTCAGCGCTCCGGCCATGGCCGCCGCGGAGCCGACCCTTCCGGCGCGCATGAAATCCTTCGCGGCGCGCATCACGACGGTTGCCGATGGGCAGGACGCCGCGTCACGGGCGCTGGCGGGCGCGATGTCGATAAGGAGGAAGGATAGCAGGAATGCAGCAAACGACAGAACAACCGGCAGAAATGCGGGTGACCTGGCAGGTGCATGTCCGGGCATGACGTTTTCTCCCGATCTTCTCGCGGAGTTCGAGCTACCCTTTGTCCGTCGGCGTGAACTTTAACACAAATTTTCGGAAAATCATCCATGAAAATGGAAGAGCGACGAGATTGCACGCAATGCGCGAACCGCGCCGCCGGAGCCGTCATTTGGCTTGACAAGGAGCTGGCCTTCTGATTGAACCCGCGGACATAAAGAAATCCTTATGTGTTTTCGCGAGTGGCGGGACTGGACGCATGACGACGAGTTTCAGGCAGGTGGCGGACGCCGATATCCGAGGGGACCTTGAGGTGTCGCTGGAGGTGTTTCCGGCTCATGACGAGGCGGCATTGGCGGCGCTGAAAGATCTGGCGCGGCGGCTGCGTCCTTTCAATCCGGAGTTCATTTCCGTCACCTACGGGGCCGGGGGGTCAAGCCGCGAGCGCACGCTGGCCACCATTCGTGCGCTGAAGGAGGTCACGGACACGCCCATTGCCGCGCACCTGACCGTGGTGGGGGCCAGCCGCGAGGATACCTTGCGCGTGGCCGAGCAGTTTCGCGAGGCCGGCGTGAACCACATCGTGGCGCTGCGCGGCGACCCGCCGGAAGGCGAATCGGCCTTCACGCCACATCCGGAAGGTTTCGCCAACGCGGCGGAGCTGGTTTCCGCGCTGCGTGAGCGCTGGCCGGAGCTGCGCATATCCGTGGCCGCGTACCCGGAAATGCATCCCGATTCTCCCTCGCGCGAGGCTGATCTCGACAACCTCAAGGCCAAGTTCGAGGCGGGCGCGAATGACGCGCTCACCCAGTTCTTCTTCGACAACGACCTGTTCTTCGACTTTCTCGAACAGGCGCGCGCGGCGGGGGTGGCAGGGCCCGTCTTTCCGGGCGTGATGCTCATGCCCAATTTCTTCCAGGTGAAGAACTTCGCCGTGCGTTGCAAGGCCACCGTGCCGGACTGGCTGGAGGCGCGGTTTGCCGGGCTGCGTGGCAAGAAGGACAGGGATTCCATGCTGGTGCACCGCATGCTGGCGGCATCGTTCGCCGTGGAACAGGTGCTGGACATGGCCGTTCGCGGGGTTCGGCATTTTCATCTGTACACCATGAACCGGCCACACATGGCCGAGGCCGTCTGCCGCGCGCTGTTGCTGGCCCCAGACGGCGAAAAACAGGACGACAGGCGCTTGTGCGCTGGCTGAACTCGGGCGACTTTCCGGCCGGAACGATCATCATCGGACACATTCGGGAACATCAGGCATCATGACCAGGACAATCGTTGCATCGGAAACGAAGGAACACGTGATCGGGTTCGATCAGCCCTTCACCATCATCGGCGAGCGCATCAACCCCACCAACAGGCCGAAGTTCGCCGCCGAGCTGGAGAAAGGCGTCTTCGACACCGTGAAGCGCGACGCCATCCGCCAGACGGAGGCCGGCGCGCATATCCTGGACGTGAACACGGGCATCGCCGCCGTCGATCCCAACGAGACCGAGCCGCCGCTGCTGCGCGAGGCGGTGAAGGTGGTGCAGGAGGTTTCCGATTTGCCCTTGTGCATCGACAGCTCGGTGACGGCTGCGCTGGCCGCGGCGCTGGAGGTGGCGAAGGGCCGGCCGCTGGTGAATTCCGTCACCGGCGAGGAGGAAAAGCTGGAAACCGTGCTGCCGCTGGTGAAGAAACACGACGTGCCGGTGGTGGCCATTTGTAACGATGAGACGGGCATTTCCGAAGATCCGGAGGTGCGCTTCGCGGTGGCGAAGAAGATCGTCGAGCGCGCGGCGGATCACGGCATTCCGGCGCACGACATCGTGGTGGACCCGCTGGTGTTGCCCATCGGCGCGGTGAACACGGCGGGCGTGCAGGTGTTCCAACTGGTGCGGCGGCTGCGCGAGGAGCTGGGGGTGAACACCACCTGCGGCGCATCGAACATCGGCTTCGGCATGCCCAATCGGCGTGCGTTGACGGCGCATTTCATCGCCATGGCGGCCTCGCACGGGCTTACCAGCGCCATCATGAACCCGCTGCACGAGGAGGACATGACCGCCGTGCTGGCGGCCGATCTGCTCAACGGCCACGACCCGGACAGCCGCAAGTGGACGGCGAAGTTCCGCGCCCCGGCGCCGGAAGGCGCGGAAGGCGAGGGCGG
>JALVSR010000126.1 GCA_027024225.1 Hyphomicrobiales bacterium
ACGCCAAGGAGCTGACCGAGGAACAGAAGAAATTGCAGGCCGAGCTGGTGGCCAACCACATCAGGGACATGGACGTGGTAATCACCACCGCGCTCATCCCCGGCCGCCCGGCGCCAAGGCTCATCACCAAGGAAATGGTGGAGAGCATGAGGCCCGGTTCGGTCATCGTCGATCTTGCCACCGCGCGTGGCGGCAACTGCGAAATGAGCAAGCCCGACGAGGTGGTGGAGCATGCGGGCGTGACCATCATCGGTTATACCAACATGCCCGGCCGCGTGCCCAAGGATGCGAGCGCGATGTATGCCAACAACCTGCGCAATTTCCTCAAGTTGCTCACGGCCGACGATGGCGGGCTGAAGGTGGACACCGAGGACGAGATCATCGCCGGCACGCTGCTGACGCGGGGCGGCAAACTGGTGCATCCGAAGTTTGGCGGCGCGGCGGCAGGCGAGAAGGCCGAGAAAGCCGAGGCCTGAGCGGGCAAGAGGCTTTCGCCCCGGGCGAAAGTCGGGCGAAAGACGGGCGGGAACACGACGAACGGAATACAACGACAGGAACAGGCACCATGCAGGATCTGCAAGGACTGGCGGAAAAGGCGAAACAGGCGGCCGAGGTCGCCCGGCAGGCGGCGCAGGACGCCGCGGCCGCCGCGGAGGCGGCGCAACAGGCCGTGGCGCAGACGGGTGGCAAGGTGGCCGAAGCCGCAACGGCGGCCGCCGGCGCGGCGCTGGCGCACGGCGGAGCCGACCCGTTCATCTACCTGTTCGCCATTTTCGTGCTGGCGGTGTTCGTGGGTTACTACGTGGTCTGGTCGGTCACGCCGGCGCTGCACACCCCATTGATGTCGGTGACCAACGCCATTTCCTCGGTCATCGTGGTGGGCGCGCTGCTGGCGGTGGGTGCGGGCGCGCTCTATTCAGGCGCCGCGGCCACTTTCGGCTTCATCGCGCTCATCTTGGCGGCGGTGAACATCTTCGGCGGGTTCCTGGTCACCCAGCGCATGCTGGCCATGTTCAAGAAAAAACACTGACGGGGGGCGGGCCACATGTCGCAGGAACTCATCATTCTGCTCTATCTCGTATCCGGCGGGCTGTTCATCCTGGCCCTGCGCGGACTGTCGCATCCGGACACCTCGCGTCTGGGCAACTATCTCGGCATGGCCGGCATGGCGATTGCCATCGTCACCACGCTCCTGATCATGCCTTCGTTGGGCATTGGCACGTGGTTCATGATCATCGCCGGTTTTGCCATCGGCGGGGGTATCGGCGCCTACATCGCGCGGCAAATCCCCATGACCCATATGCCGCAGCTGGTGGCGGCCTTCCACTCGCTGGTGGGCCTGGCGGCGGTGCTGGTGGCGGCCGCGGCGCTCTATGCGCCGCAGGCCTTCGGCATCGGCACGCCGGGCAACATCCATGCCGGCTCGCTGGTGGAAATGAGCCTCGGCGCGGCCATCGGCGCGATCACCTTCACCGGCTCGCTCATCGCATTCGCCAAGCTGCACGCGCTGATGTCCGGCAAGCCCATCATGCTGCCCATGCGCCATGTCATCAACATCGCGCTGGGCGTGCTGCTGGCGGTGCTCATCGTCGCCTTCGTGAAGACGGAAAGCCATGCCGTGTTCTGGCTCATCGTGCTGGTGTCGCTGGCGCTGGGCGTGCTGTTGATCATCCCCATCGGCGGCGCGGACATGCCGGTGGTGGTGTCCATGCTCAACTCCTACTCCGGCTGGGCAGCCGCCGGTATCGGCTTCACGCTGCAAAACGTTGCGCTCATCATTACCGGCGCGCTGGTGGGCTCTTCCGGCGCCATTCTTTCCTACATCATGTGCAAGGCCATGAACCGCTCGTTCATCTCGGTCATCCTGGGCGGTTTCGGTGCGGCTGCTGCGGCCGGTCCGGCCGATGAAGGCGAAAAACCGGTGCGCGTCGGCTCGGCGGAAGATGCCGCCTTCCTGCTGAAAAATGCGCGGAAAGTGATCATCGTGCCCGGCTATGGCCTGGCCGTGGCGCAGGCCCAGCACGCCCTGCGCGAGCTGGCCGATGAGCTTAAGGCGCGCGGGGTGGAGGTGAAATACGCCATTCACCCGGTGGCCGGGCGCATGCCGGGACACATGAACGTGCTGCTGGCCGAGGCCAACGTGCCCTATGACGAGGTGTTCGAGCTGGAGGACATCAACTCCGAGTTCGCCGACACCGACGTGGTGCTGGTGGTGGGCGCGAACGACATCACCAACCCGCTGGCGAAGGAAGACCCGAACTCGCCCATTTACGGAATGCCGGTGCTGGAGGTGTGGAAGGCGGGCAACGTGCTGTTCATCAAGCGCTCGCTGTCGCCCGGTTATGCCGGCATCGACAACCCGCTGTTCTACCGCGAGAACACCATGATGCTGTTCGACGACGCCAAGAAGATGATCGAAAACATCATCAAGGCCCTGCGCGAGTAGCGACTCGGCATCAAGTATCCGAAAACACGGTTGCGCCGATGGCTCCGATGGAGGCATCGGCGTTCTTGCGGGTCATGCCACCTTGCATGAAGGCCGGGCGGAGCAGACAGCCACGCGCCCCGAGCCTTGCTCTTGACAACTTGGGGGCGAGAGGTGACTGCAGCGCGGCAGGTGGTTCTCCGCGCCTTCCGGTATCAACCGGACATGAATGCGTCCAAGACCGTTCTACGGGACCAGGCGGCGATGTCTCGGCCAAAACCCCTCCCCGGCGGAAAAACCATTCGACGCTCGCGTCGGCGGACCTGGTGAATGGCGAGCCACTGCGAGCGATCATGGTTCGGGCTGACAATGTGACTGACCGCTGCCCCCTGCGCGGCAAGGGCGCGGCTTGCGGTTCGACGCCGAAATGTCATGAAAGCTGGGGATGGGCCATTGAAAAGCGGGCGAGGCGTGGACCGGCCCGCCCGCCCCCTGGCGCACATGGAATCACGGGGCCATGGGGTCGCGAGAGAGGCCCTCGCGCTTGAGGCGCTCCAGGTAATCCTCCCACAGCCTGTCCATGTTGCGGCCCACCTCCAGGAAATAGTCCCAGGTGAAAATGCCGGTGTCATGCCCGTCGTCGAAGAACAGGCGCACGGCATAATTGCCCGCAGGTTCGATTTTCTCGATCTTTACGTGGCGCTTGCCGGGCACGGTCTTGCGCTGGGAGGGATGATGCCCCTGCACTTCCGCCGAGGGGCTGGTCACGCGGAGGAATTCGGCGGTGTATTCGAAAGATTCGCCATTGTCGAAACGGACGATCAGCTTGCGGCCCTCGTCGGTCAACCGGATTTCCTCCGGCCAGGCTTCCAAGTCCTTGGTATCCGCGCTCATGGTTTTGGCTCCAGACATGCGATTTGTTTGAACGGAAATGGCCCGCGGTGCGCTTCAGGCCCGCAGCTCCTCTTTCGACAGTTCCCGCGCCTCTTCTACCAGCATGATGGGAATGCCATCCACAATCGGATAGGCCAGTTTCGCGGCGCGGGATATGAGCTCGTTGCGCTGCGGGTCATACTCCAGCGGTGTGCGCGTTTTCGGACACACAAGCAGCTCCAGCAGTTTCGGATCCGGCCGGACAGTCTCCTGTGCCGTGTTCATGACACTTCTCCCTTTTCGCGTGCGGCCCGGTTTCGCTCAGGCGAACAGGATGGCCGAGAGCTTCTTGCGTCCCTCGATGGTGACGGGGTCGTTGGGGCCCCAGGCCTCGAAAAATTCCAGCAGCTTCTTGCGCGCGGCCTCGTCGTTCCATTGCGCGTCGCGGCTGATGATGGCCAGCAGTTGCTCCAGCGCTTCCTCGCGCCGGCCGGCGGCGTTGAGCTTTTCGGCCAGCTCGAAGCGCGCCTGCAGATCGTCGGGATTTTCTTCCACCTTCTTGCGCAATTCGGCGATTTCGCCCTCGTCCACCGGCGTTTCGGCCAGCTTCAGCGCGGTGATGGCGGCCTTCACCTCGTCGGTTTCCTTCATCTCGTCGGAGAGCTGCTCCAGCACCGCCTTCGCGCCCGCAATGTCCCCCATGTTCACCTGCGTGCGGATGAGCGTGGCGATGGCCTTGGGATTCTGCGAATCCATCTGCACGGCCTGGGCAGCGAAGGCGAGCGCCTCTTCCCAGTTCTTCTTCTGCGCGGCTTCATCGGCCATTTTCAGCAGCTCCTCCACCGCCGCGCCAGGCCCGCCCATGCGCATCACCTTCTCGACGAAGGTGCGGATCTGGCTTTCGGGCAGAGCGCCGGCGAAGGCATCCACCGGCTGGCCGTTGACGAAGGCGTACACCGTCGGCACCGACTGGATGCGCAGCTGCTGCGCCAGCGCCTGGTTCTGGTCGACGTCGATTTTCACCAGGCGCACCTTGCCGCCGTAGCTCTCGATGACCTTTTCCAGCACCGGGCCGAGCTGCTTGCACGGCCCGCACCAGGTGGCCCAGAAATCCACCAGCACCGGCACCTCGCGCGAGGCCTCGATCACGTCCTCGATGAAATGCTGGGTGTCGGAATCCTTGATGATGGCGCCCGCCGGCGGCTTGCCGCTGTTGGCGCCGCCGCCGCCATCGCCGCCCATGCCGCCAAGGCCGGCCTGGCCACTGGCGTTGCCACCCATGGAAAAGCTGGCGGAGCCGCCGTTCATCCAGTCCCGGTCCTTGCTGTTGTCCTTGCCGCTCATGGTCTGAAAAATCCTTGCTTGTTCCCGTATTCGATTTGAGTATTCGATCCGCTCCCTCGTGGCGCGGACCGGCGCCGTTTACAGATGTGTCTTCACCCATTCCACGATCTGCGAGGCCGGCATGGCGCCCGCCTGCTGCGCCACCACCTTGCCTTCCCGGAAAATCATCAGGGTAGGGATGGAGCGGATGCCATATTGCATGGCCGTCATCTGGTTGCGCTCGGTATTCACCTTCACGAACTTGGCCTGCGGCTCGAGCTCCCTTGCCGCCTTGGCGAACTCCGGCGCCATCATCTTGCATGGCCCGCACCATTCGGCCCAGAAGTCCACCACCACAGGGATGGTGGTTTTCTGCACGAATTTCGGGAAAAGGGCGTCGTTGAGCTCCACCGGCTGACCGGTGAACAGCTTTGCGCCGCAACGACCGCATTTTGCCTGTTGCGCCGGCTTGTCGGCCGGAATACGGTTTACCGCGCCACAGGCGGCGCACACGATCTGAATGGCATCCCCGCTCATTTGCTTGCTCCCGCCATCATGAAGAATATGTTATAGCTTCTGCCGACTTCATATAGGGTAGCGGGCGCGCATGTCCAGCGGGGGCGGCGAAATTCGCCACCATCCCGGCATATTGCCCAACAGATCGTTCAACGGTTTCCATCGAAACAGGGAGTCAGGAAAATCATGACGCGCAAGGTGGATGTGTGCATTCTGGGCGCCGGTTCGGCGGGGCTGTACGCCACCGGACAGGTGGCGCGCAAGACAAAGGATTTCCTTGTCATCGATCCGGGTCCGCTGGGCACCACCTGCGCGCGGGTGGGCTGCATGCCGTCGAAGGTGCTCATCCAGGCGGCCGAATACGTGCATCAGGCCCACCATGCCTTCGCCAGGGCGGGCATTACGGGTGGCGAACAGGTGAAGGCCGACATTCCCGCCGTGCTGGCCCATGTGCGCAAGATGCGCGACGGCTTCGCCTCCGGTCCCGCCGGCAAGGCCGAAAAGCTGGAAAGCCACGGCAAGCTCATCCGCGGCGCGGCGAGGTTCGTGGACGCCAACGCGGTGGAGGTGAACGGCGAACGCGTGGAGGCGAAGGCCTTCGTCATTGCCACCGGCTCGAAGCCCGTGGTGCCCGCCGCGTGGGTGGAGAAGTTCGGCGAGAGGATCCTGACGACGGAAAACCTGTTCGAGCAGGAGGACCTGCCCGAGAGCATGGCCATCATCGGCATGGGCGTCATCGGGCTGGAAATGGGCCAGGCGCTTTCTCGGCTGGGCATCGACATCGTGGGGGTGGACATGGCCGACACCGTGGGCGGGCTGACGGATGATGGCGTGAGCTATCCGGCCACGGGCATTTTCCGCGAGGAATTCCCCATCTGGCTGGGCGCGGCGGCGGCGCTGGAAGAGGCCCCCGATGGCCGCATTCTGGTGAAGGCGGGCGAGAATGAGAAGGTGGTGGACAAGGTGCTGGTGGCGCTGGGCCGCAAGCCCAACCTCGACGGGCTGAACCTGGCCGCCGCCGGCGTGGAGCTGAACGAGCGCGGTGTGCCCGACTTCGACCCCGCCACCCAGCGCATCGGCGAGACGCACCTGTTCATCGCCGGCGACGCCGACGGTTATCGCCAGATATTGCACGAGGCCGCCGATGACGGGCGCATCGCAGGGTTCAACGCCGCGTCGCTGGCGAAGGGCGAGGATATCCGCCGCTTCAGGCGCAAGGTGCCGCTGGCCATCGTCTTCTCCGACCCCAACATCGCCATGGTGGGCGAAACCTTCGCGCACCTTGACGCCACGCTGGGCGAGGACGAGGGCTTCGTGGTGGGCGAGCGCGATTTTTCCACCCAGGCACGCGCGCGGGTGATGCAGGCCAACCGCGGCGTGCTGCACATCTACGCGCGGATGGAAGACGGCAAGCTGCTCGGCGCCGAAATGTGCATGCCGCGGGCGGAGCACATCGCGCACGAGCTGGCCTGGGCCATCGAGCAGGGGCTGACCGTGGCCGACCTCATCGCCATGCCGTTCTATCACCCGGTCATCGAGGAAGGGCTGCAGAACGCCCTGCATGATGCCTATGCGCAGCTGCCCGATTCGGCCAAGGTGCCGGGCATTGCGGACGTGCCGTTCGAGGGCTGAGGCGAGCTCGTCGCCAACGACCGGGCCCGCCGCACGGTTGCCGCTCATGGCCACGATGTCGGCGACACGGAGGGTGCTGCGGCCGGTGCGGGCCCGTGTCCGAGGGCGTCAGGGCGCCAGCAAATAGCCTCCCTGGTCGGTGAGCAACAGTTGGGCGCTGGATGGATCGGGCTCGATCTTGCGACGCAGGCGGTAGATGTGGGTTTCCACCGTATGGGTGGTGACGCCGGAATTGTATCCCCACACCTCCGCCAGCAATTCGTCGCGCCCCACAGGCTTGCCCGCAGCGCGGTGGAGGTATTTCAGGATGGCCACCTCCTTTTCCGTAAGGCGGATTTTCTCCCCCGCCTTGTTCAGCAGCAGCTTTTCCGCCGGCTTGAAGGTGTAGGGGCCGATACGGATGGTCACGTTTTCACTCTGGTCGTACTGGCGCAAATGAGCGCGGATGCGCGCCAGCAGGATGCCGAAACGGAATGGCTTGGTGACGTAGTCGTTTGCGCCGGCCTCCAGCCCCAGGATGGTGTCGGCCTCGGTGTCGTTGGCCGTGAGCATGATGATGGGGCCGGCGAAGCCATTGCGCCGCATGATCCGGCAGGCCTCACGCCCGTCCATGTCCGGCAGACCTATGTCCAGCAGCACCAGGTCGCACAACTGTTCCTTCAGTGCCGCGATGGCCGCGCCCGCCGTTTCGGCTTCGCGTGTCCGGAATTCCTCGTGCAGGGCGAATTGCTCGACGAGCATTTCGCGCAGCAGAGGATCGTCATCCACGATCATGATGGTTCTTTGCGGATTCATTTTCAGTTCCGTTCATGCCTCTTGATCATTGTGTTGCCCGGCAGTCCGGCCTTCTGCAGATGATGGGTTCCTTGTCTTGCAGCGATGCAATCTGCCGACAAAATACACCGAAATTCTTTCCCATGCAGGGATTTCACATTGATGTGAAAGGAAGATGTGAACGGGAGGCGGACGAGGGAGGTTTTCACGGGGCTGTGCCATTCACTGTTGAAGCATCGGGCCATGGCAGATATCGCAGGTTTTGTTTTTCTTACTCAAGATTGTGTCTTTGGCGTCATTTTCGCGGAAAAGATTGTTGCTGAAAAATCAGGCGGCGGATAAGCTCCACGGGACACGGGGCATTCGCCGCGTGCAATCTGCAAGAATGCCGGCGAGTGGGGGCGAAGCCGGCACACAGAGGGGAGGCAGATCCATGAATGGCTATTGGCAGGAAACGAAGCGCCTGATGTTCCAGGTGCTCGCCATATGGTTCGTGTTCGCCTTCGTCGTCCACGCTTTCGTCAACGTGCTCAACAAGGTGGTCATCTTCGGTTTCCCGCTGGGTTTCTGGATGGCCGCGCAGGGCTCGCTGATCGTCTTCGTGCTGCTGATTTTCTGGTATGCGAAGCGTCAGAACGCCATTGATGAGAAATACGGCGTGGCCGAGGACGAGTGAGGGGGGCAAGAACATGAGTGAAACAAGCACCAAAAGCCCGTTTCTGGCCAATCTGGGCAAGATCTACGGCATTTACACCGGTGGCTTTCTGGCCTTCGTGGTGTTCCTCGGCATCCTGGAACAGCTCGGCGTGCCGGAGCGCATCATCGGCTTTCTGTTCGTCGGATTAACGCTGGCCGTCTATGCCGGTATCGGCGTGCTGTCGCGCACCATGCAGGTGTCGGAATATTACGTGGCGGGCCGCTCCGTGCCTGCCGTCTACAACGGCATGGCCACGGCCGCGGACTGGATGTCCGGCGCCTCGTTCCTGGCCATGGCCGGCACGCTGTATCTGCTGGGCTACGACGGCATGGCCTTCGTCGTGGGCTGGACGGGCGGCTACGTGCTGGTGGCGGTGCTGATCGCGCCGTTCTTGCGCAAGTTCGGCGCCTACACGGTGCCCGACTTCCTGGCCGCGCGCTTTGGCGGCAACGTGGCGCGCTTCATCGGCATCATCGTGCTGCTGGCGGCCTCGTTCGTCTACGTGGTGGCGCAGATCCGCGGCACCGGCCTGATTGCCGAGCGCTTCCTGGACATTCCCTACAACATCGGCGTGTTCGTCGGTCTGGCGGGCATCCTGTTCTGCTCCATGCTGGGCGGCATGCGCGCGGTGACGTGGACGCAGGTGGCGCAATATATCGTGCTCATCATCGCCTACCTGGTGCCGGTGGTCATCATGTCCTACAAGTTTACCGGCGTGCCCATTCCGCAGATCATGTACGGCCAGGCGCTGGAGCAGATCACGCAGCTTGAGCAGACCAAGGAGGTGCTGGCCGGCGTGAAGCCGCACATCCAGCCGTTCCACACCTATGATCCGTTCAACTTCTTTGCGCTGATCTTCTGCCTGATGCTGGGCACGGCCTCGCTGCCGCACGTG
>JALVSR010000127.1 GCA_027024225.1 Hyphomicrobiales bacterium
CCTCGCCGCAGAAGTGTTGGTAATAGGGGTTCTCCACGAAGCGGCGGCACACCTCTTCGTCGGAGAGATTGTCCATGTATTTGAGGATGTGCAGGCCCGCCATCAGCCGCACCGGCAAGGGCGGATAGCCCCGGCCATCTTTGTAAACGGCGCCAATCCGCTCGGCCAGCCAGTCCCAATCAATGGCCTGCGCCAGCACAACCTTGGGATGTTTCATGTCGATGATCTGATCCAGCCGGGCGCGGAACAAATCCTGCTGACCATCATCCACAGGTTCTCTCGGCTTCATGACCTCCTCCCCGAAATTCATGCTTCAGGGAGAGTGAATCACGAAAAACCCGCCCGATCAATTTGCAAGCAAATCAGCAAAAAATGCCGTCTTCCTGCAAAATCCATTACTTCGAGACGAAAAATATAACAACAATATCAGTGCATTATGAATACATCACGGAGGACGGAAAAGAACGCTTTCCTGGAACTGCAAAGGCGGGCAACGGCCAACAGCATGCTAAAACACATGTTCCGACGGGAAAGGGAAAGGAAGGAAAAAACGATATAGATGGTAGGCCCGCGGGGACTCGAACCCCGGACCCGCTGATTAAGAGTCAGCTGCTCTACCAACTGAGCTACGGGCCTTCACCACCGATGCCAAGCATCGCAAAAACGTCTGTATCAAAGTGGCGTGCTTTGCGCAAGAGAAAGCCGCCTTGCATCACGGGCATATATTGGGTGCCCCTTTCCGCCCGTCAAGCGCGCCGCCACCGGGCCTTTCAGTAAGCCCGGGCGATGCAGAAATCCACCGCCTCCAGCAATGCCTCGCGGGCCGGATGGACCGGAAAGGCCGCCAACGCATCCCGCGCGATGCCACCGTAATGCCGGGCACGCTCCACGGTGTCCGCAATCGCCCCGTGCTTCTTCATCAGCTCCAGCGCGTGCTCCAGGTCTCCTTCGCGCTGATCCTTGTCCTGGATGACCCGCTTCCAGAAGATGCGTTCTTCCTCGTTGCCGCGCCGCCAGGCCAGCACCACCGGCAAGGTTATTTTTCCCTCCCGAAAATCATCACCCACCTTCTTGCCCATGCGGGCGGAAGAGCCGCCATAGTCCAGCGCATCATCCACCAGCTGAAATGCGATACCCAGGTTGCGCCCATATGAACGCAATGCGTCGCGCTCCTGCCGCGCGCGGCCGGCGATGACCGCGCCCAGCTCCGCCGCCGCCGCGAACAGCGTGGCCGTCTTCCACTCGATCATCTGCATGTAGTCGTCTTCGGTGGTGGCGATGTTGTTCTGCAGCGTCAGCTGAAACACCTCGCCCTCGGCGATATCCGCCGCCGCACTGGACATGATGTCCAGCGCGTTCAGATCGCGCGTTTCCACCATCATGCGGAAGCACTGCGCCAGCAGGTAATCGCCCACCAGCACCGTGGCCTGGTTGCCCCACAGAAGCCGCGCCGCCTTGCGCCCGCGCCGCACATCCGATTCGTCCACCACGTCATCGTGCAGCAGCGTGGCCGTGTGCAGAAACTCCACCGCACAAGCCACCTTGATGTGTTCCTCGCCGCCGTAGCCGCACAAGTTGGCCGCCGCCAGCGTGATCATCGGACGCAGGCGCTTGCCGCCGGCATCGATGAGATGCCGCGCCAGCTTCGGGATCAGCTCAACGTGCGCCTCGGCATAGGAGAGGATCAGGCGGTTGAGCCTGTCCATGTCGTCCGCCACCAGGTCCAGCAGCGGCTGCAAAGAGGCGGGACGCTCCTCGCATGCGCCCTCGAACGGAACAATGACGCCTTTCTTGCTCACGAAAAATACTCCGCACCGACGATGTCCTGAGAAGTTGGAATGCTTCCAGAGCATAGGCGGGCATCCACGTACGCGCAAGAACAATGCCTTGCGCAATGCGTCGCACCGGTGGCCCGGCGCGGTGGCTCATCCCTCGATTTTCGAGAAATCGGCAATCAGCCGCACCACGTCGCGAATGCCGGCCAGCAGTTTCAGGCGGTTTTCGCGCAACGTTGGGTCATCGGCGTTCACCGTCACCCGCTCGAAGAAGGCGTCCACCGGGCCGCGCAGCTGCGCCAGCGCCGCCAGCGCCGCCTCGTAATCCTCCGCGGCGATGGCCTTTTCCACCTTTGCCCGCGCCCGTGAAATGGCCGAATACAGCGCCTTTTCCTCTCCCGCTATGAGCAGCTGATTGAGCGGCGGCCACCGATAGGTGCGCTTGTCCTTCTTTTCCTCGATTTTCAGGATGTTCAGCGCCCGCTTCACCCCCGCCAGCAGGTTTGCCCCATCCTCCGTGTCCAGAAAGCGCTCCAGCGCCTCCAGCCGCAGCAGGATGAGCAACAGGTCGTCCTGTTCGCCGGCGGCGAACACTGCATCCAGCAGATCATGCCGGTGACCTTCATCCCGCAAGTGAATCTTCAGTCGCTCGCGAATGAAGGCCAGCAGATCCTGCGTGATCTCCTGCGCCTTCTCCTCATCTCCTTCGAACGCGGGGGAATGGCGCACCTGGTTCTCGATGAGGGCGGCCAGGGGCAGCTGGAGGCGGTTGGTCAGGATGATGCGGATGAGCCCCAGCGCGGCGCGCCGCAGCGCGAAGGGATCGCGCGAGCCGGTTGGCTTTTCTCCCGCCGCCCAGAAGCCCGCCAGCATGTCGATGCGATCCGCCAGCGCCACCGCGATGGAGATGGGTGCCAGCGGCACCTCGTCCGATGCGCCGCGCGGCTTGTAGTGGTCGGCGATGGCCCGGGCGATGTGTTCCGGCACGCAGCTCTTTTTCGCGTAATAAAAGCCCATGATGCCCTGCAGCTCGGGGAACTCGCCCACCATTTCCGTCACCAGGTCGGCCTTGGACAGGCGCGCGGCCAGCGCCACCTCTTCCTCGTCCGCGTCCACGAAGGGCGCGATGTCGCGCGCCAGCGCCTCCATGCGCCGCACGCGGTCGCCCTGCGAGCCCAGCCTGGCGTGGAAGGTGATCTCGTCCAGCTCGGGCACCCGGTCCATGAGTGGGGTGGACAGGTCTTGCTCCCAGAAGAAGCGGGCGTCCGCAAGACGCGCGGCGATGACGCGGTTGTTGCCCTCGATGATGGCGGCGCCGTCATCCGCCGCCTCGATGTTCGCCACCAGCAGGTAGCGGTTGCTCAACCGGGCGCCTTCTTCCCGTCCGTGGCGGAGGGCGAAACACTTCTGGTGGACGCGGATGGCGGTGATGATCACCTCTTCCGGCACGTCCAGGAACGACTCGTCGAATGTGCCCATCAGCACCACCGGCCATTCGGTCAGCCCGGCGGTTTCCTGCACCAGGCCGGGGTCTTCCACCAGCTCCAGCCCGGCGTTTTCCGCCAGCGCCTTGGCGCGCGCCAGGATGATGGAGGCGCGCTCGCCCATGTCCAGGATCACGTGGCGCTGGCGCAAGCCTTCCTCGTATTCGGTGAAGGAGGCCACCTCGAACGGCTCCGGCGCCATGAAGCGGTGTCCGCGCGTGGTGTTGCCGCTGGCGATGCCCTCGATCTCGAACGGCACCACCCGCCCGTCCAGCAGGCAGATGATGGCATGCAGCGGGCGCACCCATTTCAGCTTGCGTGCCCCCCAGCGCATGGCCTTGGGCCAGGGGAACTTGCGGATGACCTGGGGAATGAGCTCGGAGAGGACCTCGGCCGTTTCGCGCCCGGGTTTTTCGATGCGCGCCACATAGTAGGGCCCCTTCCTGGGGTCATCGACGATGTCACACTCATCCAGCGTCAGCCCGGTGGCGCGCAGGAATCCCTGGATGGCCTTTTCCGGTGCGTCCACCCTTGGCCCCCGGCGCTCCTCCACCACGTCGGGAGTGCGCGCGGGCACGTTTTCCACCACCAGCGCCAGCCGACGCGGCCCGGCGAAAGCGCGTGCCTCGCCGATTTCCAGGCCCGCCTCCTTCAGCCCATCCGTGACCAGGCGGCGCAAGTCTTCCGCTGCGCGCTTCTGCATGCGCGCGGGAATTTCCTCGGAAAACAGCTCCAGCAGCAATTCAGGCATGAACGTGATTTCCCTGTGGCAGATGTTGCGCACAGGTTTCCGCTTTTTGGCCCCGTGTCAAGCGCCGGCGCGATGAAAAGCCTTTTCACGCCGGCAAGAAGAGCTGGAAAGCGCTGCAAGGAGCCACCGTGCACGCCCGTGATGGCCTCAAGGGTTCCAGCGCAGGAAGGAGGCGATGAGATCAAGCCCCAGCCTCTGGCTTTTTTCCGGATGGAACTGAAAACCCAACAGATTGTCACGCCCCACCGCGGCGACGATGGGCACGCCGTATTCCGCCAGTGCCAGCGTATGGCGGGCATCGGCCGGCACGAAATGGTAGGAATGCACGAAATAGGCATGCCGCCCGTGCGGTGCATCCAGCAGCGGCAACAGCACCGGGTGCGGCTGCACCACTTGCAGCTCGTTCCAGCCCATGTGCGGGATTTTCAGATTCGGGTCCTTCGGCTGGATGGGCTCCACCTGTCCCGGTATCCAGTTGAAGCCCTTCGTCACGCCGTGTTCCAGCCCGCGCGTGGCCATCAGTTGCATCCCCACGCAGATGCCCAGGAACGGGCGGGTCGCCTTCAGCGCCGCCTCCTCGATGGCCTCGCGCATGCCCTCGATGGCCTCGATACCGGAAAGACAGTCGGCAAAGGCGCCCACGCCAGGCAGCACCACGCGGTCTGCCCGCAGCACCTCTTCCGGCGATCGCGCCAGTTCTATGTCAGCGCTCACCCCCGCTTCCGCCGCCGCCCGCTCAAACGCCTTCTGCGCCGAGCGCAGGTTGCCGGAGCCATAGTCAACAATGGCCACCTTCATGCCACATGCTCCATCATTCTCGCATCAGGCCGTTTCAGGCCGGTTGTCCAGGTGCCCCAGCGCCAGGGCCAGCGCCTCGTCCGCGTCATGGGCCAGCACCACGTCCACCTCTTCATATCCTCGCCAGCGCAGATACCAGCGCCGCCAGGCCTGGCCCTCCAGCCCCACCAGCAGCGACAGCAAAAACGAGAGCACGCCCCCCTGCAAGGGCGGCAGGGCCAGCATTCCCAACCAGGCCACGCCCAGCGCCGCGGCCAGCGGCCAGGCGCCGTGCCACAGAAACCAGAACGGACCAAGGAAAAACGCCGCCCAGGAAAAGCGCTCCGGCACCAGCAGCACATCCTCTTCCGTTTCCGTCGTGTCCGTGAGGCGCTCGCGGCGCAACACATGATAGACGCGCATGACAGATCCGCTCCCGATCAGGCCTGCCGGTTGCGCCAATTACAGCGCTCCCTTGGTGGACGGTATCACGTCGGCGGCGCGCGCATCGATTGCCGCCGCCGCGCGCAGGGCGCGCGCCAATGCCTTGAAACATGTCTCGGCGATATGGTGCGAATTGCGCCCATACAGATTTTCCACGTGCAGGGTCAGGCCTGCGTTTGTCGCGAAAGCATAGAAAAACTCGTGCACCAGCTCGGTATCGAAGGTGCCGATTTTCTCGGTGGGAAAGTCCACCTTCCATACCAGCCACGGACGACCGGAAATATCCACCACCACGCGGGTGAGCGCCTCGTCCAGCGGCACGTATGCATTGGCATAGCGCACGATGCCCTTTTTCTCGCCCAGCGCCTCGCGAAAACACTGGCCCAGCACGATGCCCACGTCCTCGGTGGTGTGGTGGGCGTCGATGTGCAAGTCGCCCTTCGCCCGCACGCGCAGATCCATCAGTCCGTGCCGCGCGATCTGGTCCAGCATGTGATCCAGAAAGCCGATGCCGGTGGCGATGTCGCTCTTGCCCGTGCCATCGATGGCGAGCGATACCTCGATGTCGGTTTCCTTCGTCTTGCGGCTGAGGCTGGCGCTGCGCATGGGCCCGCTTCCCTGCATTCAAACGTTGTTCAAGCGCGGAAGGCTCCGCGATGCTGCCCGGTGATACCATCATCAGGCGCAAAAATCACCCGCGCATCATGAAAATGGCTAAAGGCCGGCCATTGCGGGACACTTCATTGCCATTGGCGCTTCTTTCCGAAAAGCCAGGGCCTTCAGGCTTCGGCCGCCTCCACCCGCGCGATGTCCGCGCCCAGTTCGCGCATGAGCGAGACGAAGCCGGGGAACGAGGTGGCGATCATCTCCGCCCCGCGCACCGTCACCGGCTCTTGCGCCGCCAGCCCCAGCACCAGGAAACTCATGGCGATGCGATGATCATGGTGGGCGTCAATGACCGCCCCTCCCTTCAAGGGCCTGCCGCCTGTGCCGGTGATCTCCATCCAGTCCTCGCCGGTTTTCACCTCCGCACCACAGGCGGCGAGCGCCTCGGCCGTCACCTGCAGGCGGTCGCATTCCTTCACGCGCAGTTCCGCTAGCCCTTCCATGCGCGTGGTGCCCTCGGCGAAGGCCGCCAACACGGCGAGGATGGGGTATTCGTCGATCATCGACGGCGCCCGCTCCGCCGGAACGACGACGCCGCGCAGCCGCGACGTCTCGGCCTGCAAGTGGCCGATGACCTCACCGCCGGACTGGTGCGGCTCGAGGATGCGGATTTCCGCGCCCATCTCGTGCAGGGTCTCGATGAGCCCGGTGCGGGTGGGGTTGAGCAGCACGTCGCGCACCGTCACCCGGCTGTCCGCGCACAGCAGCGCCGCGGCCAGCGGAAAGGCGGCGGAGCTGGGATCGGCCGGCACCTCGATGTCACAGGCCTTCAGCTCCTTCTGGCCGGTCAGGTGGACAAGCCTGCCGCGCGCGCTCCATTCTTCCTCGACGTCCGCGCCGAAGGCCTTCAGCATGCGCTCGGTATGATCGCGGCAGATGACGGGTTCGATCACCGTGGTGGTGCCCGGCGCATTCAGGGCTGCGAGCAAGACGGCCGACTTCACCTGTGCGGAGGGCACCGGCAGTTCGTATTCGATGGGCACCGGGTCTTTTGCGCCGATGATGCGCATGGGCAGGGTGCCGCCCGGCGCGGTGTCGATCTTCGCGCCAAAGCGTCGTAACGGGTCGGTGATGCGCCCCATGGGCCGGCGCGAGAGCGATTCATCGCCGGTGAAGATCGCCTTGATGGGGGTGGTGGCCACCAGCCCGGCGGTGAGCCGCACGCCGGTGCCTGAATTGCCGAAATCGATGGTGCCCTCAGGCTCCCGCCAGCCGCCCACGCCCGTGCCCTGCACCGACCAGGTGCCGTCCGCGTCGCGCTCGATGTGTGCGCCCAGCGCCGTCATGGCCTGCACCGTGCGGATCACGTCCGCCGCCTCCAGCAGGCCCCGGATGCGCGTTTCGCCAATGGCCACCGCGCCCAGCATGACCGCGCGGTGCGAGACGGACTTGTCGCCCGGCACCCGCACATCGCCCTTCAGGCGGGTGGAGGGCGTGGCTTTCAGAATGGTCGGAGCGTCGTTCATGGGCATGATCATCGGTTGAACGGGATCAAGAGAAACGCCAATGGCGGCCTTTCGCCATTGGCGCTTGGGCGCCATTCTTTTCACGCCCTCGCGAATGTCAAGGGCAGGGCGGAGCCGGGTGGAACCGGCAGCGGCAGCCTGGCCTGTTCGGCAGCGCGCAGGAATGCGATAACAGCCTTCGACGTCCGGGCGATCCTCACAGCTTCTTGTGCGTCTGGTCGCAAATGGGCGGGGTATGGGTGTGCTTGCAGCCGCAAAAGAGCACCAGGCCGTCTTCTTCCGCCGTCCATTCCAGCGGCTCGCAGCCCGTGCCCTCGTGCGAACCGTCGCAGAAGGGCTGTTCCTTCGAGCGACCGCACGAACACCACCAGTAGGTTTCGCCCTTTTTCACCTGCACCGGAAAGGCGCGCTTCGCGGCGATGACGGGGTCGCACTTCTTCTCGGACATGTCGTCTCTCCTCCCGTGCTGTTCGGCGCTTCAGGCCGTTTTCTCCTCGGCGTTCGTCTTCCTGGTGCGCAGGCCGCCACCAGCCTCCGTGGTGGCCCAGGCCTCGCAGCACCCTTGTGCCATCTTGCGCACGCGGAGGATATAAGCCTGCCGCTCCGTGGGAGAGATGACGCCGCGCGCGTCCAGCAGGTTGAACACGTGCGAGGCGGCGATGCACTGGTCATAGGCCGGCTGCGCCAGCAGGTGCGGGCCACCTTCCTGCCATCCCTCTTCCAGCAGGCGGTGGCATTCGCGCTCGTGGTCGTCGAAGTGGCGGAACAGCATTTCGGTGTCGGCGTATTCGAAATTGTAGCGCGAATATTCCTGCTCGGCTTGGCGGAACACGTCGCCGTAAGTGACCTTTTGCTCGCCTTCAAGGCCGTTGAAGTTGAGGTCGAACACGTTGTCCACGCCCTGCACGTACATGGCCAGGCGCTCCAGCCCATAGGTCAGCTCGCCGGAGACGGGGTCGCAGTCAAGGCCTCCCACCTGCTGGAAGTAGGTGAACTGGCTCACCTCCATGCCGTCGCACCAGACCTCCCAGCCCAGCCCCCATGCGCCCAGCGTGGGGCTTTCCCAGTCATCCTCCACGAAGCGGATGTCGTGCACGTGCGGATCGATGCCGATGGCATACAGCGAGCCAAGGTAAAGCTCCTGCAGGTCGTCCGGCGAGGGCTTCAGGATGACCTGATACTGGTAATAGTGCTGCAACCGGTTGGGGTTTTCGCCATAGCGGCCGTCGGTGGGCCGGCGCGAGGGCTGCACGTAGGCCGCGCGCCACGGCAGCGGGCCGATGGCGCGCAGCGTCGTGGCCGGGTGGAAGGTGCCCGCGCCCACCTCCTTGTCGTAGGGTTGCAGGATGACGCAGCCCTGCCGCGCCCAGTAGTCGTGCAGCGTCAGGATGAGATCCTGAAACGACTTCTTCGGGTTCAGTTCGCGCCGTTCGTGCGTTGTGTGCATGGGATTTTCCACCCCCCTCAGCCCTTGGCCTTTTCAGCCCTTGCCATTGTCGGATTCGCGGGAGTCGCGCGGGCGAAACACGCCGGTTTGCGGATCCTGCTCCAGCGTGATGATGTCTTCATCCCCGCGACGAGCCGTGCGGGAGGCGGGCGCATCTTCGCCGCGCCGCATCACGGGGCCCCCTTGGCCGTTCGTGCCCGCCCGTCCGCGCAGCCAGCGCCAGGCGAACAGCGCCGCCAGCGCCATCAGGACCATTCCGGCCAGCTTGCCCGCGCCCATGTGCGC
>JALVSR010000128.1 GCA_027024225.1 Hyphomicrobiales bacterium
GGCTTGCGCCGGTCATCCTTTATGCATTCTGGTAGAAGGCGTTCATCTTGCGGATATGGCCACCTCAGGCGACGACGTCGGATCGCGCTTGCACGGGCTCCGCATTCTCCCACGACGCGGCCGATTTCGCATCGTGCGAAACAACCGCCACTTCCCGCACGCCCCCCTGCATCAGCGCACTCCGCAGGCTTTCCGCCACGCCGGCCATGGCCGCGGGGACGAACAGCGCCACCCCCTCGGCGTGGGGCAAGACGCTCTCCTCACGCCGCAACGGATACCGTGGCTCGCCCTCGAACAGCAGCACGATTTCGTAATTCTCGCGCAAGGCCTGAAGCAGGTGGCGCATGGTTTCGCCGTGCAGGCGGCCATCCGCAAAGTCATCCTGGCCGGAGGGCACCACGTGCAGACGCCGCACCTCGGAGTCGGAATGCACGATCTCGGCGAATTCCGCCTTGCCCACCAGCAATTCGCTCAAGCCCCGATACCCCGTCAACCGGTTGAACGGGCTGCGCGGACCGGAAGCGTCCAGCAACATCACCCGGTGCCGAGCCGCCAGCAGGCGCGCCGTGGACAGCACAAGCTCGGCCCCGTCTTCCGGCATGCCCGGGAGCACCGCAGACGCCATGACCTGCAGATTGAGGTTTTCGTGCCAGTGCTGCATTTGCGCCGCGGCCGCGGCGGCGGGCCGTTCATCACCGCGTTCCCGTTCCGCCCTTTCGCCGGGCGTGGCGGACAAGGCCCCAGCTTGCGCAGCCGCGCCGGCCTTCTTCTCCGCCGGCGTGAAAGGAGCCGCGGCCGCGGCGGCAACTGGGTCGCTTTCCCCCGGCGCGAAGGCCGGGGCAGCCTGCTGCGGCTGTGCCGCTGCGCCTTCGATCGTTGCCGGATGCATCAGCGCCGCCGACCGCGCGGGAATCTGCGCCGCCACCGGACGGCTGGCGGCGGACATCATTTCCAGCACGAAGGCCAGACCAAAACCCAGCATGAGCCCCGCCAGCGTGGAAAGCAGCAGAATGGGCCCCTTGCGCGGAAAGGACGGCATGGCCGGCTCCATGGCACGGGTGATGATGCGCGCCTTGCTTGGCAGCGACTGCTTGGCATCGCGCGTCATGGCGTCGGAATAGCGCGCCAGGAAGCTCTCCAGCAACGCGCGCTGCGCCTTGGCCTCGCGCTCCAGTTCGCGCAGCTTCACCTCGTCCAGCGAGGCGGCGCTCACCTGGCTCTTGAACTTCGCCATGCGCGCCCGCAGCTCGGCTTCGCGCGCGGCGGCGATTTTCGCCTGTTGCTCCAGAGCCTCGGCGATCTTGCGCGCTTCCATGTTGATTTGCCGCTTCAGGTCGCTCAGCTCCTTGCGCACCGCCTTCACCCGCGGATGGTTGTCCAGGTAAATGGCGGAAAGCTCGGCCAGGCGGCGCCGAATGCGCACCTGCTGCTCGCGCAGCCGCTGGATCAGCGGAGAGCGCAGCACATCGACCGATTTTTCCACGTCGCCCTTTTTCAGCAGTTCGCGGATGGCCTTTGCCTTGGCCTCGGCCTGGCTGCGCTCGGCAGTGACCTTCACCAGCTGCGCGGCCAGCTCGCTGAGCTGCTGGTTGTGCAACTTCGCCTGCGTGCCCTGGAACAGGCCGGCCCGGGCGCGGTAGGCCTCCACCTTCTTCTCCGCTTCCACCACCTTCTGACGCAGTTTTTCGATTTGCTGCTTCAACCATTCGCGCGCCTCGGTGGTGCGCTGCAGCTGCGTGGAGCGGGTCTGTTCCACGTAGGCCTCGGCCAGGGCATTGGCCACGGCGGCGGCGGTTTTCGGCGAGACGGAGCTGAATTCGATGACGATGATGCGGGTCTTGGGCAGGCTGTAAACCTTCAGTCGCTTGTTCCAGACGGTGAGCGCGCGCTGCTCTGGCGTCAGCTTGCGAGGATCGGGCTTGAAACCGAACTTGATGAGCAACCGGCCGATGGGGCCAATGCCCTTTTTCAGCGGGTCGAACTCCCGCGTGCCGATGAGATTGAGCTTGCGCAGCACCTTCAGCGCCAGGTCATGCGAGCGGATGACCTCCACCTGGCTGCGCACGTCGCGCTCGTCCACCGGGCGGGGCGGCGGCGCGGCCTGCATCACGCCGGTGCGGGTATAGGGCACTTCGTCGTTTTCCACGATGACCTGGGCCTCCGCGGTGTATTTCGGCGTGGCGAAGGTGATGACGAAATATCCCAGCAGAACGAATAGAAGCGTGGTGAATACCACCAGCTTCTTGCGCCGCTGGAAGACGTTGCGCATGACTTCCGCCAGACTGACCGCACCGGGGGTGGATTCCTGCGTTACCGTGCTGCCCGAATTCATCATCCCTGTCCTTTTTGCCCACCAGTTGCCACCACTTCGCCACGGACGGAAGACGCACGTCCCCTCAGCCAATTTGCCGAATCATGGTAATCAAAGCATTAACGGGCGGGATGAGCATTGCACGCCGTCACCACCCACACCCCTGGTTGCAAATTGGATGGACCAGGAAAAAGTCGAATTCATTGCGTTGCTGCAGATGAGTAATCCACTGGTTGCGGTATTCTGCTCTATACAAGGGAGACATATTGTAGCATCCTGTTCGTCAGGACGATTCCTGCGAATCGTTCTCTTGGAAAAGCGGGATGTTTCTTCTTGTATGTTGCTGCTCAGAGGATGTGTTCATGCCGGGGGAAAAGAAGGGACAGTTTACGCTGCACAGGCTTGAAAACAAGTCTGGCGGCAGTGCCGGGGAGCTGCGCGAGAGCGCTCAAAAGATCGTGCTTGGGCCGCCACCGGACGAAGACGTGACGCTTTATCGGATCAGCGGATACGTGAAATGGTTCGATGATGCGCGCGGTTTCGGCTTCATGGTGCCGGACAACGGCATGCAACAGGATGTTCTGCTGCATCTGAGTTGTCTGAAAAGAAGCGGCTTCGACGCACCGCCGGAAGGCGCCTACATCGTGTGTGACGTGGCGCGGCGCGAAAAGGGATACCAGGC
>JALVSR010000129.1 GCA_027024225.1 Hyphomicrobiales bacterium
GCGCCAGATACCCCGCCGCGCCCAATGACAAGGCGGCGGAAGAGGTTAGCCCCGCGAAGGCCACCGCCAGCCCCACCAGCGTGCCCAGCCAGGGGCTGCGCAGGCCTTGTGCCACGTAGCGGGCGGAACCGGCGGCGTATGGCGCGCGGCCGACGAACTCGGCATAGGCCAGCGCCGGCAGCAGCACGGCGATGAGCGCCAGCAGGAAGGCGTAATGGCCATGCACGCCGGCAATACCCGCCACCTTGCCCACCAGCACATAGATGCCCGCGCCGATGGTGGTGCCCAGGCCATAGAGCACGAGCAGGGAAAGCCCCAGCGTGCGCTTCAGCGCCGGCACGCCTTCGCTGGCGCCAACAGCACGTGAAGATTTGCTGGCCACGGGTGCGCGCATGTCCGTTTCTCCCCTCTCAAAGGCCTGCTCGGAAGGCGGGGTGACGAGTTCAATCAAGGCCGGTGCGATACACTTTCAGGGCATGCTCACTGATACAGGTGTGCACCGCAAAGACTATTGAGCCGGGGATCCGGCGAAGAGGCCAGGCGCAGGCCCTTGCCCACGATGTCATAAACGACGGTGTTTCTGGCCGGGCCGGCGTTGCCCCGTATCCTGAACACCAGTTTCGGCCGCCCATCCGAAGAGGCCAGGGTGTAGTCCGCCTCCCATTCGAACATCTGCATGCCGCTGTCGGGCAGAATGGCGCCCTCGTTGCTGTAAGACAGGCAGAAGCTCCCCGCAGGCGAAACGTCCCGATCGTCAATGATATAAACTTGCAGGTTTTCCGTCTGCTCACCCATCTGCAGGAAGGGGGTGTGCACGAAAAGCATCATGCGCTCATCGTCTATCTTGCCCATGCGCACCCACGCCGGGCTGACACGGCCCCAGCTGCCCGCCTCGTCGAAGTTGCGCCAGACACGGTGCTTGCGCCACTTGCCGCCACGCTTGCGATACACTTCCAGCGTCAGGCGCGAGGTGCAGGCGTGGCAACTTTCCTCGTTGGGGATAGCGGCGACGATCCAGGCTTCGGGCACGCCGGCGCGGCGGGTCTTGAAAATACCGACGATGCGGTGGTTGCAGGTGCCGAACACGGGGCAGGAAAACCTGTATTTGCCACCGGCGTCGAACAGGCGCGCAGCGCGCTCCGCCGCGATGTTATGCAGCATTTCCGCCGCCATGACCGGGCGCGTCCATGCGCAGACAAACACCACAACCAACAGGAACAGGTATGGCCTGAGCCAGGCGCCGCTGTTCGGTTTCATGACGTCCCTCCGCACTCCCATGCTTCCCGCTTCGCTCCCCGACTAGATATGGGGGCGCGGCGGGCCGTCTTCCATCATCGCTCTTCCAGCACCTTGCGGATGATGTGGGCATAGCGCTGGCGGCGTTTCTCCAGCCAGTCGCTCATTTCCGGCCATTGCTCCTCGTTCAGGTAGGAAAAATTCCGGTTCGTTTCGCCGAACACCCAGCCTTCGCGATGATTCTCGTAGAGCTCTATTTCGGGCAGGCGCGCGCGGATTTCTCCCAGATGGGGGCGCAACCGCTCCAGCGCTGAACTTGCGCTCGCCCCAGTCGCCCCGCACGAACACGCTGGCGAAGGAAGCGCCGATGCCCAGCGTGATCCAGATGTCCTCGTTTACCTGGAACCATGCGTTCCAGTGCCGGTTCGGCTTCAGCCCGTCCGCCACCGCCGCCGGATGGCGCTCGCAGTAAAGTGTCCAGAAGCGCAGGCGTGTCTGGGAGTGCGCGTCAGCCCCGCCGGCGCGCTGGCGCAGGGTGCGCTCCCACTCGGAAGGCCGCGCCAGTGTTTCGAACACCGGTGCGATGGGGCTGTCGCCAATGCGCACCGCGCGCACCCGCACGGCGAAGAAGGCGAATTCGTCCGATGTATGGTCGTTCAGCCAGCGAATGGCGGAAAGGTGCGGTTCCTGGAACCGTGGAGAAATCCAGATGACGGCCTTCGCCTCCAGCCCGGCGAGATAGGTGAGGATCTGGCCAAGGTGGGAATGATCGGTTTTTTCCAGCTGGTTTTCGATGAGCACCAGCGAATTGCTGGCGACATCACGCGCGAGGATGTCGGCGGCGAAGTTTTCCACCGCCTTTTCCGTCTCGATCAGCTCCAGCTCCATATCCACGGCGCGCGAGAGCCGCTGCAGGTTTTCCGCCAGCCACGGGGTGAAGTCCTGCGCCTCGTGCCGCCACACCTGTCGCAGATCGACTTCTCTGAGTTCTCCCAGCTCCGGCATGTCCGCCATGCTCATTCCCCCCGTTCCTTCTTCCGCTGTCCACGAAGCTTGGCCCAGTAGCGCAGGCGCTTGTTGATCTCGCGCTCGAAGCCGCGCTCGGGCGGCTGATAGAAGGTCTGCCGGCCCAGTTCGTTGGGGAAATAGTCCTGGCCGGAGAAGGCGTCGGGCTGGTCATGGTCATACAGATAGCCCTCGCCGTAGCCTTCCTTTTTCATGAACCTGGTCGGAGCGTTCAGGATGATCTTCGGCGGCATGAGCGAGCCGCTCTCACGTGCCGTCTTCATGGCCTTCTTGTAGGCCGCGTAGAGCGCGTTCGACTTCGGCGCGGTAGCCAGATACACCACCGCCTGGGCGATGGCCAGCTCGCCTTCCGGACTGCCCAGCTGCTCGTAGGCATCGCGCGCGGCCAGCGCCTGTTGCAGCGCCTGCGGGTCGGCCAGGCCGATGTCTTCGCTGGCCATGCGGATGACGCGGCGGGCGATGTATAGCGGGTCTTCGCCGGCGGCCAGCATGCGCGCCAGCCAGTAGAGCGCCGCGTCCGCATCCGAGCCACGCACACTTTTGTGCAGCGCCGAGATGAGATTGTAGTGCCCGTCACGCGCCTTGTCGTAGATGGGGGCGCGGCGCTGGGCGATGGTGGCCACTTCGTCCGGGCCAAGTTTTTCTGCGTCTTCCGGCACGGCGGTGTAGATGTCCTCGGCAAGGTTGAGTAGATAGCGCCCGTCGCCGTCGGCCAGCGCAATCAGCGCCACCCTGCCCTCCTCCGTCACCGGCAGCGGACGGCCCATGTGCGCCTCCGCCCGGCGCAGCAGCTCTTCCAGCGCCGCCGCATCCAGCGGCTTGAGCGTCAGCACCTGGCAGCGCGAGAGCAGCGCGGCGTTCAGCTCGAAGCTGGGATTTTCCGTCGTGGCGCCAATGAGCGTGATGGTGCCGTCCTCCACCACGGGCAGGAAGGCGTCCTGCTGCGCGCGGTTGAAGCGGTGGATTTCATCGACGAACAACACGGTGTGCTCGCCCGCCGCGCGGCGCTTGCGGGCGCGCTCGAAGGCCTTCTTGAGGTCGGCCACACCGGAGAAGATGGCCGAGAGCTGCTCGAAGTGCCCGCCGGAGGCTTGCGCCAGCAGCCGGGCGATGGTCGTCTTGCCCGTGCCCGGCGGCCCCCACAGGATGAGCGAGGGCAGCCGCCCGCCCTTGACAAACTTCGTCAGCACGCCTTCCGGGCCGGTGAGGTGCTCCTGCCCCACCACCTCCTCCAGCGATTTCGGGCGCAGCGCGTCGGCCAGCGGGCGGCGGGCATCGTCCGCGGCGCTCGTGCCGCCCAGCCGTTCGCGCGCTTCGTCCGCCATTACCGAGAACAGGGCCTGTTGTGATTTCCGCTCGTTCATGCCCGCAGTTGACGGGAACAAAAGCGGAATGTCAACAGCGTTCACGACCGTGCCCCCCGGCGCAAAGGCGCGTTTCCGCCAGCGCGAGACGCGCGGGCGGGAGCGATGCCGGATTGTTGCGACCCCAGAGAAAACGGGCCGAAGAGCGCGCGGCTCTCCGACCCGTTTCCTAGTGTTCACGGCGTTCGTGGGGGAGCAAGGGCAAGCGCCCGCTCCGCCGCAGCGGGCGGCCCCGCCGGAAAGGCGCCTCAGTAGCGGTACCAGTCCGGCTTGTAGGGGCCTTCGATGGGCACACCGATGTATTCCGCCTGTTCGGGCGTGAGCTTCGTCAGCTTCGCGCCCAGCTTCGGCAGATGCAGTCGCGCCACCTTCTCGTCCAGGATCTTGGGCAGCACGTAAACCTTGTTCTCATACTTGTCGTTGTGCTTCCACAGTTCGATCTGCGCCAGCGTCTGGTTGGTGAAGCTGGCGGACATGACGAAGCTGGGGTGCCCCGTGGCGTTGCCCAGGTTCACCAGGCGCCCTTCGGAGAGCAGCACGATGCGCTTGCCGTCCGGGAACTCGATGAGGTCAACTTGCGGCTTGACGTTGATCCACTTGAAATTGCGCAAGGACGCGACGTCGATCTCGTTGTCGAAGTGGCCGATGTTGCACAAAATCGCCATGTGTTTCATCTTGCGGATGTGATCCAGCGTCACCACGTCCTTGTTGCCGGTGGCGGTGACCACGATGTCGGCCTCGTGGATGCGGTCTTCCAGGGTGACCACCTCGTAGCCGTCCATGCACGCCTGCAGCGCGCAGATGGGGTCCACTTCCGTCACCATCACCCGCGCGCCGTTGCCCGCCAGCGACTGCGCGGAGCCCTTACCCACGTCGCCATAGCCGCACACGATGGCCACCTTGCCGGCGATCATCACGTCCGTGCCGCGGCGGATGCCGTCCACCAGCGATTCGCGGCAGCCATACTTGTTGTCGAACTTCGACTTGGTGACGGAGTCATTGACGTTGAAGGCCGGAAACGGCAGCTCGCCCTTCTTCTCCAGTTCGTAGAGGCGGTGCACGCCGGTGGTGGTTTCCTCCGACACGCCCCTGATGTTCGCCTTCACCTTGGAATACCACCCCGGATTCTTCTCGAGCCTGCGGCGAATGGTGGCGAAGAGGTATTCCTCCTCCTCGTTCTGCGGGTTCTCGATGACGGAGGGGTCTTTTTCCGCCTTCGCGCCCAGCAGCACCAAAAGCGTCGCGTCGCCGCCGTCATCGAGGATCATGTTGGCCGTTTCGCCATCGCCCCAGTCGAAGATGCGATCGACGTAATCCCAGTATTCCTCCAGCGTCTCACCCTTTTTGGCGAAGACGGGGATGCCCTTCGAGGCGATGTAGGCGGCGGCGTGATCCTGCGTGGAGAAGATGTTGCACGAGGCCCAGCGCACCTCCGCCCCCAGCTCCACCAATGTTTCGATGAGCACGGCGGTCTGGATGGTCATGTGCAGGCAGCCCGCCACGCGCGCGCCCTTCAGCGGCTTCTCGGGCCCGTATTCCTCGCGGCAGGCCATCAGGCCGGGCATTTCCACCTCGGCCATTTCCACTTCCTTGCGCCCCCAATCGGCCAGGCCGATGTCCTTCACCACGTAGTCGTTGTTGCTCATCGCTTCGTCTCTTTATCCGTTGATTGGTTGGTCCGTGTTTTTCGTCCTTCATCGTCATGCCGGCGCAAGCCGGTATCTCGTGCGGCAAACTCATAAGCCAGCGGCCCTGGACCCCGGCCTCCGCCGGGGTGACGAGAGAAGCCGGTATGACGATTGGGCATTTCCTGGCCACTGGCTATAGCACCGGCGGGCGGGGGCGGCAAGGAGACATAAAGCCTTCTTTATGTGACATGCGCGAAAGGCTCTGTTCCCATGCTTGCCTCTTGGGAGTGCTTCATGCAATCTCGCGCCATAGCCAGAGGCAATCACGGGAGCCACCATGACCGACCTGCCGGAAAAGGAACTCACCCCGCGCCAGATCGTGGCCGAGCTGGACCGTTACATCGTCGGCCAACGGGAAGCGAAGAAGGCCGTGGCCATCGCGCTGCGCAACCGCTGGCGGCGCAAGCAGCTGCCCGCGCCATTGCGCGAGGAGGTGATGCCGAAGAATATCCTGATGATCGGCCCCACCGGCGTGGGCAAGACGGAAATCGCCCGGCGACTGGCGCGGCTCGCCAACGCCCCGTTCATCAAGGTGGAAGCCACGCGCTTCACGGAAGTGGGTTACGTGGGGCGCGACGTGGAGCAGATCATCCGCGACCTGATGGAAGCGGGCATCCTGCTGGTGCGCGAGCAGAAGCGCAAGGAGGTGGAGGCCCGCGCGCGGGAGGCGGCGGAAATGCGCGTGGTGGAGGCGCTCACCGGCCCGGGCGCATCCGAGACGACGAAGCGGGCCTTCCTGGAAAAGCTGCGCGCGGGCCAGCTGGACGACAAGGAAGTGGAGCTGGAGCTGGCGGACACCTCCACCGCCTCGTTTCCCATGATGGACATTCCCGGCCAGCCGGGGGCATCGGTGGGCATGATCAACCTCTCCGACATCCTGGGCAAGGCCTTCGGCGCGCGCACGAAGCGCAGGAAGATGAAAGTGCGCGATGCCTATGAGCCGCTCATCGCCGAGGAGAGCGACAAGCTCATCGACGAAGAGGCCATCGTTACACAGGCGCGCGAGCTGGTGGAAAACGCCGGCATCGTGTTCCTGGACGAGATCGACAAGATCTGCGCGCGCTCGGAGGCCGGGGTGCGCGGCGGCGATGTCTCGCGCGAGGGCGTGCAGCGCGACCTGTTGCCCTTGATAGAGGGCACCACCGTGAGCACGCGCCACGGCGCGGTGAAGACCGATCACATCCTGTTCATCGCATCCGGCGCCTTTCACGTGGCCAAGCCCTCCGACCTGCTGCCGGAGCTTCAGGGGCGGCTGCCCATCCGCGTGGAGCTTTCCGCGCTGACGCAGGAAGACTTCAAGCGCATCCTGACGGAGCCGGAGGCCTCGCTGGTGAAGCAATACGTGGCCCTGATGGAAACGGAAGGGGTGAAGCTGGAATTTACCGAGGACGGCATAGAGGCCATCGCGCGCATCGCGGCGGACATCAATGAGCGGGTGGAGAACATCGGGGCGAGGCGCCTGCAGACGGTGATGGAGCGGGTGCTGGAGGAAATCAGCTTCGAGGCGCCGGACGCGGCGGGCGCCACCATCGTGGTGAACGCCAAATACGTGGAAGACCGCATCGGCGACCTGGCGCAGGATACGGATCTCAGCCGGTATATCCTGTGAGCCCTTGCGGAGGCTCAAGACCGCCGGCGCCGGGTTCTCGGCGGGTGCGGAGTGGCGATGTCCGCCACCGGCGGGTGGCGTTACAGCTTCCGTCGCCAGAAAGAGTTTTCAGCCCCTTACCCGACGTTTCGGCGGAGGCTTTCAACCCCTGCCAGCTCCTTGCAAGAAGCGCCAATCAAGACCGGCGAATATTGCACTCCGCGCCATCATGCCCATCGCGCAAATCCCGCAGGACGCCGCTTCCGCCACGTATTTCATCACGTCCACGGCATGGTGCTGGTATCACGTTTTCGACCGCCATGACCGTTGGCAAATCCTGGCGGGCCGCTTTCGCCTGTGGAAGCCGGACAACAAGCCGAAGATCATCGAGAACGAACGGTTCTTCTTGCAGAAGCTGCACTACATCCATGACAACCCGGTACGGAAGAGCCACGTCGAAGGGGCCGAATGCTGGAAATGGTCATCAGCCAATCCCGATTGCCCGATCGAGGTGGTCAGGACGTGGCAGGGGAGAGGTTCGGGAAAGCTCTTCTTTCGAAGGGACTGAAAACCCTTCTGTAACATTCCGGAAGGGGTTGCAAACCCCTTCCGGCGGGAGCTTGCCCCCTCTTTCCAAAACATTCCAGATAGGGAAAATTTTATTTTCCAAGTAGTAAAGTATATTTTAAAAATTCAATAATGATGCCATTCGATAAGACCCTCCCTTCTCAACTCAGCCCACCTGTATATAATTGGGAAAAATGATATAATACACGTTACAATCATTGCAGTTGAAAACCTTTCAAAAAAACCAACCCACCATTCATTTGTCATTACAAGCTGTTGTAGATAATATTTTCCAGGATATGAGAGCCATGCAGTAAAAAGAAAAAAGAAAAGAGAAACTAGCGACACAAAAAAAGCTGACTTATTATCCTTTATAGCACGCTTAAACAATTTTTTTGGGAGAACATCCCCCACAAAGGCATGTATATTGGAGCTTGGCTCAAATACCTCAATTTCCTTTTCAATTTTCATAGACTTGATATCCTTCCTTGCATCTTTAAGCCATTTTACAATTTCTTCTGAAGACTTTTTAATATCTCTTGGCCTTTTATTCCTTATTTTTATTTCAAAACAGCACTTGCTTGCTTCACTTATTATCCCCCAAGTCCTATAATTGTTTAGGTATATTGTGTAAAAAACCCCATTTCTTAAAATGGGCCTATCCTCATCTGCTGCCTCTGATATAATCTCTTCCCTTTTCAATTCGGCCTCATTATTGTCAATAGGTATAAACTGATCTGGTATTTTTCCCGTGATTACATCTCTGCAAGTTTCTAATGTGCTTGTATCTCTTTTTATATTGAAGCGTATAATGGCACGCATATCTTCTCTCCTGCGAATATATACATGTGTATAAGTTTATATCGAATCATAGTAAATTTCAACTCCTTACCTTGTTTGCTACCTAATTCCCCTAGAAAGGCGATTGCAACCCCTTCCGGGACATTTCCGAAGGGGATTGTATCCCCTTCAAGAAAGCCATCCAGCACATAGCCCTGCCGCTCTAGATAGCCGGGACCCCGGATTAAGTCCGGGGCAGGCAAGTCCGGCCATGACAGGGGCAGCAGCCTACTCCTTGGCCGACACCGGCTTCAGCGCATAAACACGCTTTGCTAGCCGGGAAGCTGTCCCGATGTCGCCAGCGCGCAGGGCGCGGCGGACAGCATCAAGTTTTTTCGCCTCCTCCGGCGGCAGGTAGGAGCCACCAGCGAAAAGGTCATATCTTTCCACCACCCGCACTTCCACGTCCGCCGCCAGTTCGCCTTTGCGCACCAGCTTCGTGATATGCCGGATTTGCGATTCTGCGTTCATCTCTTGCACCTCATGGCAGTGTTCTCTTCATAGCACAACCTTGCGGCATTGAAATCGGTAGCTTGGAGAGAACGAAAACCAGCCCAACCGCGTCATCCCCGCGAAAGCGCAGTAGTGTCCAAGAAAAATCTACCTTGGCTCAAAAAAGCTCGGGATTGTTCCGCACTTACGGTAAAATCAGGTTTGTGAAGCTTGATTTGCCGCAAGCGCAGGAACA
>JALVSR010000130.1 GCA_027024225.1 Hyphomicrobiales bacterium
ACATGGGGAAGAAATGTGATCAAGCGGCCCGGCAAGAAGGCGTCGCTTCCAAGCCAATGAGAATCCGCCACTTTTTTGAGCAACTGGGCAGCCTCTACAAGGATTATCATAAGGCCTTGTAATAAAGTGAGAATTTGCTTTCCTGGCAAGGTCTCGCGAATGATGGAGCGCTTGTTGGATGCCAACGGAAAAACCGTTTTGCGACGATGGAGCGAAAGTGATGACGGGCGCAATTCCTGGCGGCAAAAGGCGGTAGAGCATGCATGCCAACCCAGCGATCGCGCATGTGAAACGCATGCAATTCATGCGCGCGAAAACAGGAAATGACGAAGATGGAATATGGCGTGGAGGAAAATGGTGGAGCCAGGCGGAGTCGAACCGCCGACCTCCTGAATGCCATTCAGGCGCTCTACCAACTGAGCTATGGCCCCATGTTGCCGGCTTTCACCGTCAAGGCGGGATGGAGCGGCATGCGACCCACACCCTCCGTCCCGACGCGGCATTGGATAATGGATTTGTCCGCGCAAGGCAAGTGGAATATTTTGCAAGGTAGCCTTCCAGATAGGTCGCCCGCGGTTGATTTCAAGCCTGGCGCCTGTGCCGCATCGGGGTTTCCGCCTTCACTTCACGCAGCCGTCCGGGAATGAAGATGCGAAACGTGGCGCCGGTCGTGAAGATCGTGTCATTTGCCGGCTTGCCGTCGCTGCCCACCTCCTCCCCGACGGGAAAGGACTCGCCTTCGAGATAGTCGATCGTGCCGCCGTGGCCTTCCACCAACTCCTTCGTTATGGCCAGTCCCAGGCCGGCGCCACCACCCGCCGCCGCTCCATGGGCGAAAGGCTCGAACAGGCGCTCTTTCACCGCCTCCGGCAGGCCCGGACCATCGTCCGAAACCCTGATCTCCACACCATCCCCGTGTTTTGTCGCGGCGATGACAATGCAAGGCTCTCGCCCCATGCAAACCGCGTCTTGCGCCCCCAGCACACGGGCCGCATTGTGCGCCAGGTTGAACAGCGCCCGGAACAATTGGTCGGGGTCGGCATCCATCACCAGGTCTTCCGGCACACGGTTGACCAGTCGGATCCTCTCTCCTTTCGGCAGCGCCGCGAACACATCCTCCACCAGCCGCCACAACCTGAAAGCCCGTCGTGCCGGCCTGGGTTCGCGCAGACGGCCGTATTTGAGCGTGGCCGTGCAGAAGGAAACGGCGCGGTCGATGCTGTGCACCAGTTTCGGCGCCAGGCGCCGTGCCGTGGGGTCGTCCAGCTCGCTCAGCCGGTCGGAGATCATCTGGGCGGCGGTGAGCATGTTGCGCAATTCGTGCGCAATGCGCGATACCGCCATGCCCAACGCCGCCAGGCGGCTTTTTTCCTGCAGGGATTCGCGCACCTGCGCCTGCATGCTGCTCAGCGCCACCTCCAGCGCGCCGATTTCGTCGCGCCTGCCGGAGACGATATCCACCGGAATCCTTTCCGGGTCGTCGCCAAACGCCCGCACCGCCCCGCGCAGCCGCCGCAGCGGACGCACGAACAGGACATGCAGGGCGACATACAGCAACAGGCCGCCGGCCAGCGCCAGCAGCGCGGCGTAGCGGCCAATCACGCCCGCCTGTTCCAGCAGGGCGCGATACAGGGCGCGTTCGTGCATGGCCAGCTCGATGAAACTCGCTTCCAGCGCGCGCGGACGCCCCACCACCAGCACCTCGCGCTCGCCACGCGCCCACAGCGTGGCCAGCACCTCCCGCACCGAGCGCCAGATGCTGAGTTGGCGCAAATCATGCCGGACCTGGACCATGGGAGGTTTCTCGCTTTGCAGCACCAGCCGCCGCGCCCTGCCCTCGCGCACGGCGATGACCTGCACCCCCGCGTCGCGCAACACCTTCTGCTCCATGGGCCGCTCTACCCGCTCATCGGGGCCCGCCGCGATAACGGCCAGCGCCGCCACCTCGGCCAGCAACAGGCGGTCCTGCAGCCAGTTCACGCGAAAGCTGGCCATGGTGAGCAGAAACACCGTGATCATGCCAAGCAACACGAAAGCGATGGTGAACAGAAAAAGGCGGAACGACAGGGAATGAAACAGGCCCACGCGCATCATGCCGGAAACGGTCCGATTTTCCCGATCCGGCCCGCCTTCTCCTCCCGACCGGGCAAGGTGTGCCTGTGGGCGCTTCATCGTGGGCGTTTTCCTCCACCGCTTCTTCACCGCTTTCGGCTTTCAGGAAGAGCGGCCTTTTCCGACGAGGCCATTTCGGACCACCGCGCCCCATGAAACCATGAAGCCGGAGCTTTCTCGTGTCCGCAGCCTCGCTTTTCATGCAAGCATCATATATGTCATGGGACAAAAGTCACCCAGGAATGCGACGAGAGAGTGAACGCGATGCTCAAGGCCCGCATCATCCCCTGCCTGGACGTGAAGGACGGCCGCGTGGTGAAAGGCGTGAATTTCGTCAATCTGCGCGATGCCGGCGATCCGGTGGAAATCGCCCGCGCCTACGACGAGGCCGGCGCGGACGAACTGTGTTTTCTGGACATCACCGCCAGCCACGAGAACCGCGGCATCATCCTGGACGTGGTGAAGGAAACCGCCGAGCAGTGCTTCATGCCGCTCACCGTGGGTGGCGGCGTGCGCACCACTGACGACATCCGCAAGCTGCTGCTGGCCGGCGCGGACAAGGTGTCCATCAACACCGCAGCGGTGTTCAACCGCGACTTCGTGCGCGAGGCGGCCGAAAAATTCGGCTCGCAATGCATCGTGGTCGCCATCGACGCCAAGCAGGTCGCCCCTGGCAAGTGGGAGATCTTCACCCATGGCGGGCGCAAGGGCACCGGCATCGACGCGGTGGAATACGCTAAGGAAGTGGTCGCGCTGGGCGCGGGCGAAATCCTGCTCACCTCCATGGACAGGGATGGCACCGGCAAGGGCTTTGACCTGGAGCTGACCCGCGCCATCGTCGACGCGGTGCCCGTACCAGTGATCGCCTCCGGTGGCGTGGGCACGCTGGAGCACCTCGTGGAAGGCGTGAAGGAAGGCGGCGCCTCCGCCGTGCTGGCGGCGTCCATCTTCCATTTCGGCACCTATTCCATTGGCGAGGCCAAGCGTTACATGGCCGAGCACGGCGTGCCGGTGCGGCTGGACGGGCTCGAGCAGGCGGCCTGATGGGCTCGGAGAAAGACTCGGAGAAAGGCTTGGAGAAGGGTCTGGAGCAAGGCACGGAGGGGAACGACATGACGCAACACCGGCTGGACGTGCTGGAACGCCTGATCGACACGCTGGCCGAGCGCGCCAAGGCTTCGCCCAAGGAATCCTACACCGCCAAGCTGCTGGATCAGGGCAAGCACAAGATCGCCAAAAAGCTGGGCGAGGAAGGCGTGGAGATGGCGCTGGCCGTGGTGGACGGCAAGAAGAAGGATGTGCGGGCGGAAGCGGCGGACGTGATGTATCATTTCCTGGTGGCGCTGATGGCGCGCAAGATCCCCTTCTCCGACATCATGGAAGAGCTGGAAAAGCGCTTTGGCCTTTCGGGCCTGGAGGAAAAGGCGCGGCGAAAGAAGGATTGATCCACGCAACCTTCTCGGCCTTGCTCGAAACCGCTCCGCCCGCTCCTGCCATCATCATTCCTCCGGCCTTTCCGTGTGCCACTTCTGCCGGCGCAGCTGACGCTCGCGCTCGCGGCGGCGGATTTCCTGGAAGGCCGAGGCCAGCAGGCCCGACGGCACCGCCACCAGGCCCAGCCCCAGCAGCACGATGACCATGGTGAACAACCGCCCGCCGGTGGTGACGGGATAGACATCGCCATAGCCCACGGTGGTGAGCGTGATGACGGCCCACCACAGGGCCTCGAACACGGTGGTGTATTTCTCCGGCTGCACGGTGTGCTCGAAGTGCCAGATGCCAATCGCCGCGATGTAGATGAACAGCCCCACGATGGCGGCGAAGGCGAACACGTCGTCCTTCACCAGCTGCCAGGCGATGCGGAAATGCTTCAGTGAACGGGCGTAACGCCCCAACTTGAACACCCGGATCAGGCGCAACAGCACAAGCCCGCGAATTTCCCGCACGTCCGCGCCAAGGATCCAGAACGGCGCGATGACGGCGAGATCCACCAGGCCGTGAAATGACAGGGCGTATTTCACCGGGTGCGCCGTGCTCCACAGGCGCAGGGCGTATTCCACGGTGAACACCAGTATGACGAACCACTCGAATGCATGCAGGGCCACATGCACCCAGGCGGGCAGGTTCGGGATCGTCTCCAGCGAAATGGCCAGCAGGGACAGGATGATGAGCGCCTGGATGAATATGGCGAATCGCCGCCCCCATTTGGTGGTGGGGTGCTCCAACACGGAGCGCACGCGCAGCCGCAGCGGGCGCTTGCGGTGCCTGTGCCCATCGTGCATGGCCGCCCCGCGGCGCGTCTCCGGCGTCATGCCGCGCCTCCCTCTTCATGCCGGTTCGGCCATGACAACACGCCACCGCTTAACGGCTTCCGCGCGCCGGTGGTGGTGGGCCAGCTGATGGGCAGCCCCTTCACCGAGCGCACCGCCAGCCAGGCCCAGCATTCGGCCTCCATGTGATCGCCGTCCATCTCCACCGCCTCGGCCGGGGCCACCGGCGCGTCCACCTCCTCGGCCAGCATGCGCATGAGCGTGCGGTTGTGCCGCCCGCCGCCGGCCACCACCCACAGCGCCGGCGGCTTCGGCAGCCAGCTCGCGGCATCGGCGATGCAGCGCGCGGTGAAGCGGCACAGCGTGGCCAGCGCGTCTTGCAAAGGCAGCTCCCGCACCAGCTCAGCGGCCACCTCGAAGTCGTTGCGGTCGAAGGAACGCGGCGGCGGCCGCAGCAGGGCCGGGTTGGCCAGCAGGATATGCAGCAGGTCGTCGTTCTCCCGCCCCTGCGCGGCAAGCGCGCCGAATTCGTCGAAGGGCCTGCCGGTGCGCGCGCGCACCAAGTCGTCCATCAGGGCGTTGCCCGGGCCGGTGTCGAAGGCGTGCGGCATGTCTTCATCTTCACCGATCCACGTGACGTTCGACACCCCGCCGATGTTCACGAACATCACCGGCCGCATGGAAAGCCTCTTCGCCAGCGCCAGGTGCCACGCGGGCGCCAGTGGCGCGCCCTGCCCGCCGTGCGCCACGTCGTTCGCCCGCATGTCCCACACCACCGGCACGCCGGTGAGATCCGCCAGCGCCCGCCCGTCGCCGATCTGCACGGTAAGCCCCCGCTCGGGCGCGTGCAGCACCGTCTGGCCATGAAAGCCGATGAGCTCCACCGGCCAGTCGCTCATGGCCAGGATATCATTCACGAACTCGGCATGCGCGCGAGTCACGGCGTCCTCGGCCTCCCCCAGAGCGCCGGGCCGAGCGGCGCGGTCCTGCAAGCCGCGCGCATCTTCCATGGCGCGGGTGAGCAAGGCGCGCATGGCCTCGTCGTAAGCGCGGTGGAAATGCCCCAGCACCTCCCAGCGCGCCTCGCCATCGGCGCGCAGCACCGCGGCGTCGATGCCGTCCATGCTGGTGCCGCTCATCAGCCCCAGCGCCAGCACCTCCTTGCCGAAGTCTCCGCCACCGCGCCGTGCTTGCTGTCTGGTCAAGACCGCCCCCATCATGCTATCCCGCGCGACGTGTTCATTCGTTGCAAGTTTGCACCACTATGGGGCCAGTGTCATGCCATACAAGTCGGAATTCCTGCGCGTGCTGGAAGAACGCGGCTTCATTCACCAGATCTCCGATCCGGAAGACCTGGATGAGAAGGCCGCCACGGAGCGCATCACCGCCTATATCGGGTTCGACGCCACCGCGCCCAGCCTGCACGCCGGCTCGCTGGTGCCCATCATGATGCTCTACTGGCTGCAACGGACGGGCCACAAGCCCATCGTGCTCATGGGCGGCGGCACCACGAAGGTGGGCGACCCTTCGGGCAAGGACGAATCGCGCAAACTGCTTTCGGACGAGGAAATCGAACGCAACATCGCCGGCATCCGCAAGGTGTTCGACAAGTTCCTCACCTTCGGTGAGGGCCCCACCGACGCGGTGATGATGAACAACGCCGAATGGCTGGACGAGCTGAAATACATCCCCTTCCTTCGCGAATACGGGCGGCATTTCACCATCAACCGCATGCTCACCTTCGAATCGGTGAAGCGCCGACTGGAGCGCGAACAGCCGCTGACCTTCCTCGAGTTCAACTACATGATCCTGCAGGCCTACGACTTCCTGGAGCTCTACCGGCGGCAGAACTGCATCCTGCAAATGGGCGGCTCCGACCAATGGGGAAACATCGTCAACGGCATCGAGCTCATCCGCCGGGTGGAAGGCGCGCAGGCCTTCGCGCTCACCTCGCCGCTGTTGACCACCGCCTCGGGCGCGAAAATGGGCAAGACCGCCGCCGGCGCGGTGTGGCTGGATGCGGATCTGCTGAGCCCTTACGAATACTGGCAGTACTGGCGCAACACCGAAGACGCCGACGTGGGCCGGTTCCTGCGCCTGTTCACCACCCTGCCGCTGGACGAGATACGGCGGCTGGAGCAGCTTCAGGGCGCGGAGATAAACGAGGCCAAGAAAATTCTGGCCACGGAGGCCACGGCCATGGTGCACGGGCGCGAGGCGGCCGAGAAGGCGGCCGAGACGGCGCGCAAGACCTTCGAGGAAGGCCAGCTTGGCGAGGCCTTGCCGACGGTGGAAATCCCGCGCGCGGAGCTGGAAAAGGGCCTTGGCCTGTTGCGCGCCATGGTGCTGGCGGGACTGGCGAAGTCCAACGGCGAGGCCAGGCGGGCGGTGAAGGGCGGCGGCGTGCGCGTGAACGATACGAAGGTGACCGACGAGCGCATGGTGCTGACACCGGAGCACATCAACGAAAACGGCGTCATCAAGCTGTCCTTCGGCAAGAAGCGCCACGTGTTGCTCAAGCCTGTCCAGGGCCGGGACTCGTGAACAGCGCGCATGCCAGCGGCGTTCTCAACCCATGATTCCCAGAACTGGCCGGTCGTGCACGACCGAAGGCTCGCACCTCCCCCACCGGCAACGCAAACGCGGCGCGCCATTGCCGGCACGCCGCGCTTCTCTCTCCCCCGACGCTCCGCCACGGGAGCATCCGTGTGGCCTCAGCTCCGTCCCCCGTTCGCCACGAACAGGGGCAGGACCTGCGCCGATTCCCGTTGCCGCTCCACCGGCCGCAAGGCCTGCTCCGGCCTGTCCAGCGTGCGCAGGCTGATCATCCGCGCGCGCTCCAGCAAGCCCGGAACAAGTGTGACGGTGTCCATGGACGGCCGGAAAAAAACCAGCGCCACGGTGCGGCCACCATCGGCGAACGGCAATGCCAGCATCTCCAGGCCAAAGCTTCCCTCACCGGGCAACATGCCCAGATCGAGACGCGCCACGAAGGGATGACCTTCGCGCAAGGTGCGCAGGATCATGCGCCTGAGCATGGAGCGTTCGAACCGCTCCCAGTTGCCGAACATTTCCTCGCCATCCAGCTCGCGTCCCGCCAGCTTGCAGATGGAGCTGCCGGCCAGCCGCCAGCGGGGCTTCTCCTGCGAGAACAGGTCTTGCGGATCATCATCCAGCTCCACCACGCCACACCAGGAAAGCCAGCGCCCCAGCTTGCCCGGGGCGAAGGCGCCAAGACCGGGATACTCCTCCCGCCGCGCCAGTCCCAGCCAGGCGCCGTAGAGCTTCTTGCTTTCCTCGTACCAGAACACGTTTTCGTCGGGCACGTGCACCGGAAATTCGATGATGCTGCTCATTTTCCTCACCCATCATTTCTTGGCAGCGGCACGGGGTGTGCCAGAACGGCACGCCTCGTGACCAGATGCAAGCAGTGCTGCAGGGCGCATGCCAACCGGCCCGACGAAGCGGACAAAAGGGTTGCCGGCAGCCTTTCGAGCAGGAGGGAAACGTGCAGAAAGGGGGGAAAGTAATGGAAATGCAAGGAGATATTGTCAGAGGCAATCAACCAGCATGCGCCAGTGGCCATTTGTGGGTCGGGCCGTGCCGGCGCGCACCCGCGCCTTGCCGCTCTTGCAGGTGAAGTGTGCCACGGTGGAGCTGGCGATCTGCGCCACCACCTTGCCATCGCCCCTTGTGACGCCAAGCTTGCGCCCCGGCGCCGATACCTTCACCTGCCGGGTCCTGCTTCCGCTGTTCCTGAACGAGACGGCATAGCGGCGACCGTTGAAAATGACCGGCTCCGTGCGCCAGCCGCCGCCACCCCGGCTCTCTTTCACATCGGTGCCGGAGGCGCCATCGGGCATAGACGCCGGCTGCGTCGCACAGGCGGCTGTCCCCACGCCCAACATTGCGCACAGTGCACATCTGGCATAAAGGGAGTAGATCATCTCCATGTTCCCGGCAGCCGTTCACGAAAGTGGTGAAACGTGCTTCCGGAATAGCGCAAGCCCCATCTCGGCACAAGGAGAAGGCATGTCCGGTTTCGACCCCGCAGCGCAAATCGCCTCCCGCGTGAACGAAATGCGCGAATCGGCCATCCTGCGCATGGCGCGACTGACACGAGAATTGCGCGCCCGGGGAGCGGACATCGTGGCTCTCACCCTGGGCGAGCCGGACTTCGACACGCCGGAAATCATCCGGCGGGCGGCCTGCATCGCGCTGGAGGATGGATACACGCATTATCCTCCCGTCCCTGGCCTGCCCGAGCTGCGAGAGGCCATTGCCGAGAAGTTGCGACGCGACAACGGCCTCGACTACGGCCAACAGGGGGTGCTGGTGACCGCCGGCGCCAAGCAGGCGCTGGCCAACGCCATCCTGGCCCTGGTGAACCCGGGTGATGAAGTCATCCTGCCGGCCCCCTACTGGAACGCATATGACATCCTGGTGGAGCTGGCCGGCGGCGTGCCGGTGGTGGTGCCGGGCGATGCCGCCCGCGGCTTCCAGCCGGATGTGGCGCACATCGCGGAAAGGGTTACCGACAGGAGCAGGCTCATCATCCTGAACACACCGTGCAACCCGTCCGGAGCGGTATTCTCGCGCGAAGTGCTGGCAAGCCTGGCGGAAATCGTGCGCGCGCACCCGCGGCTCATGATCATATCCGACGAGATTTACGAGCATATTCTCTACGATGGCGCGCGGCACGTATCCATCGGCTCCCTGCCCGGCATGCTGGAGCGCACCATCACCATCAACGGCTTCTCCAAGGCCTATGCCATGACCGGCTGGCGCCTGGGCTATGCCGCGGCCGTGCCAGAGTTGTGCGTGGCCATGACGAAATTGCAGGGGGCCTTCACCGCCGGCGTGAACGCATTTTCGCAAAAGGCGGCCGTCACGGCGCTGAAGGAGGGCGCCGCCGAGGTGGAGCGCATGCGCCGGGAGTACGAACGGCGCCGCGCCCTGATGCTGCGGCTGTTGCAGGAGGTTCCGGGTATCAGCCTGCAGGCGCCGGCGGGGGCTTTCTACATGTTGCCGGATGTCTCCGCGCTGCTGGCCAACGCCGCCGGGGGCCTGCCCCGTGACGACCTTGCCCTGGCCGAATGGCTGCTGCTGGAACATGGCGTTGCCACCGTGCCCGGCAGCGCCTTCGCGGCACCGGGAACGCTGCGGCTCTCCTTCGCCACTTCCGAGGACAACATCCGCAAGGGCGTCTCCCGATTGCGCGAGGGCCTGCAACGGCTGGCGCAAATGCTCCCGCAGGGCGCTTGAGGCCTGCCCTTTCCTTCCGCCGGCCCCGCCGACGCCAACCATCCGGACCCGGCATTCCTCCCCCGTCTCTCGCGTCCCGCAAGCCATGCCAAGGCCAGGGTTGCAGGGCGTTTTTCCGGCCCGGAGCCTCGGCCCTTTCCCATGGATCTTCGCCCCGTGCGGCCAAATCCGGGCCCGTGAATGAATACCGCTGCGACAACAACGCTTTTGCCTGTGTGCGCGGGATGGAATATGATCCTTCCGGGTCCTGGCCCGCCCGATTCCCGTAGATACCGGGCCAAAATCAACCTTTCGGAACGTGAAGCGATGGCCGTTGGCTCAGGCAGCACCATCCCCGAATCGGAAAAAGACATCCCGCCCCTGCGCCGGCGAGGGACGGACCGGACCACCGCCCGGCCCGATGCATCGTCCGGCCAACTGGAAGAGGTGCGCCACGTCAGCACCATCCTGAAGGCCCTGGCGCATGAAAGCCGGCTCATCATCCTGTGCGCGCTTCTGAAAGGCGAAAAGTCGGTTTCCGAGCTGGAAGAGCTGCTGGGGCTGCGCCAACCAGCTGTTTCGCAACAGCTCGCGCGATTGCGTGGCGACAGGCTGGTGAGCACCCATCGCAAGGGCAAGATGATTTTCTACACCTTGTCCGACGACCCGCAGGTGCGCACCATCGTGCGGTTCCTCTGCGGCCTGTTCCGCAAAAAGGGACAGGCCTCCTCTCCTTCCGTCTCCTGAAGATCCGCCCCCTTGCCAGCTCGGTTACGGGTGTGAAAAAACAGGGCGTATCCCGTAAGCAGTCCTGAACCCGAGGAACAACGGCATGAACATCCTGCTCATTGGTTCCGGCGGCCGCGAGCACGCCCTGGCGTGGAAGCTGGCGCAAAGCCCGCTGTGCCATACCCTGTTCTGCGCGCCGGGCAACGCCGGCATCTGCGAGGAGGCCGAGTGCGTCTCGCTGGATGTGAATGACTTCGCCGCCGTGGCGCGCTTCTGCAAGGACAACGACGTGAAGCTGGTGGTGGTGGGGCCGGAGGCGCCGCTGGTGGCGGGCATGGCGGATGCGCTGGCCGAAGATGGCATTGCCGTGTTTGGCCCGCGCAAGCGGGCGGCCATGCTGGAAGGCTCAAAGAGCTTCACCAAGGATATCTGCGCCAAATACGGCATCCCCACCGCCGCCTTCGCCACCTTCGACAACGAGGCGGACGCTCTGGCCTACCTTCGGGAGCACGGCGCGCCCATCGTGGTGAAGGCCGACGGCCTGGCCGCCGGCAAGGGCGTCATCGTGGCCGACGACGCGGCCACGGCGAAAGCGGCCATCCGCGACATTTTCGGCGGTGCCTTCGGCGCGGCCGGCGCGAAGGTGGTGCTGGAAGAGAAGATGGAGGGAGAGGAGGCCTCCTTCTTCGCCCTGTGCGATGGCGAGAATTTGCTGCCGCTGGCCGGCGCGCAGGACCACAAGCGCGCCTATGATGGCGATGAAGGCCCCAACACCGGCGGCATGGGTGCTTATTCCCCCGCCCCGGTGCTCACGCCGAAAGCCGAGCAACAGGTGATGGAGCGCATCATCGAGCCCACGGTGCGGGCCATGAAGGAACTGGGCTGTCCCTATCAGGGCGTGCTTTACGCCGGGCTGATGATGACGGACGAAGGGCCGAAGCTGGTGGAATACAACGTGCGCTTCGGCGACCCGGAATGCCAGCCGCTGATGATGCGCCTGAAATCCGACTTGGTGGAGCTTGTGCAGGCCACGGTGGAGCGTGATCTGGCCGGCGGCGCCAGCGAATGGAACGAGCAGGCGGCGCTGACCGTGGTCATGGCCACGAAGGGCTACCCCGGCGCATATGAAAAGGGCAGCTTGATAAGCGGCATCGAACGCGCGGAACAAGACCCGCTGGTGAAGGTGTTCCACGCCGGCACGGCGCGCAACGCGGCGGGCGAACTGATCGCCGTCGGCGGGCGGGTGCTGAACGTCACCGCGCTGGGCGACACCATCGCCGAGGCGCAAAGGCGCGCCTACGCGGCGGTGGAAAAGATCGACTGGCCCGAGGGCTTCTACCGCAAGGACATCGGCTGGCGCGCCATCGCGCGGGAGCGGGGCACATAGCGGCGGATAGCGCAGGCAGAAATGTCCCATAAAAAGACAAGGGCGGCGGAAAAAGCATCTCGCCGCCCAATTTCATGCAATACGTGAAGGGTTCGCCTCTTAGCGCTGATAATTCGGCGATTCTCTGGTGATCTGCACATCGTGCACGTGGCTTTCGGCAAAGCCGGCGGAAGTAATGCGCACGAACTGCGCGCGCTGAACGAACTCCGGCAAGGTCGCCGCGCCCGTGTACCCCATGGAGGCGCGCACCCCGCCCACCAGCTGGTGCAGCACGTTGGCCACCGGCCCCTTGTAGGGCACCTGCCCCTCGATGCCCTCCGGCACGAACTTCATCTCATCCTTCACGTCCGACTGGAAGTAGCGGTCGGCCGAGCCGCGCGCCATGGCCCCCACCGAGCCCATGCCGCGGTAGGCCTTGTAGGAACGTCCCTGGTAGAGATAGACCTCGCCGGGGCTCTCGTCCGTGCCCGCCAGCAGCGAGCCGATCATGACCGATGATGCGCCCGCCGCCAGCGCCTTGGCCATGTCGCCGGAATACTTGATGCCACCATCGGCAATGATGGGAACGTCGTGCTTGCGCGCTTCCGCCGCGCATTCCAGCACCGCCGAAAGCTGCGGCACGCCCACGCCAGCCACGATGCGCGTGGTGCAGATGGAACCCGGCCCGATGCCCACCTTCACCGCGTCCGCCCCGGCCTCGATGAGCGCGGCGGTGGCTTCCTTGGTCGCCACGTTGCCGGCCACCACGTCCACCTGCTCGCCAAAGGCCGCCTTCACGCGCTTCACCTGCTCTATCACGCCCTTCGAGTGGCCGTGCGCGGTGTCCACCACCAGCACGTCCACCTCCTTCTCGACCAGCAGCTCGGCGCGGCGGAAGCTGTCCTCGCCGGTGGAAATGGCCGCCGCCACCCGCAGGCGCTGCTTGGCGTCCTTCGAGGCGTGCGGATACAGCTCGGCCTTTTCCATGTCGGTGACGGTGATAAGGCCGACGACGCGGTCCTGCTCGTCCACCACCACCAGCTTCTCGATGCGCCGCTCCTGCATCAGCCGGCGCGCCTCCTCCGGCGTGATGTCCACCGGCGCCGTCACCACCCACTCGCGCGGGGTCATCAGCTCGGCCACCTTGCGGCTCATGTCCTTCTCGAAGCGCACGTCGCGGTTGGTGATGATGCCCACCAGTTTCTGCGGCCCCTCCCCGGCCTTCTCCACCACCGGAATGCCGGAAATGTTGTAGCGGCGCTTTATGTCCATCAGCTCCGCCAGCGTGGCGTCCGGCGTGATGGTGACGGGGTTGATGACCATGCCGGCCTCGAAGCGCTTCACCCGCTCCACTTCCGCCGCCTGTTCCTCGGGGCTCAGATTGCGGTGAATGACGCCAATGCCGCCAGCCTGGGCCATGGCGATGGCCATGCGCGCCTCCGTCACCGTGTCCATGGCCGCCGAGACGATGGGGATGGACAATGGAATGTTGCGGGTGAAGCGGGTGGAAAGATCCGTCTGCGCGGGCAGCACGTCGCTCTCGCGCGGCTTGAGCAGCACGTCGTCGAAGGTGAGATACTCGGGAAAATCGAACGGGCCTTTCATGCCAACCTCGCCAGTGATCATGAATTTGCGCGGGATGTCGGTTGGCGATTCCCGATAGCACGTCCGGCCCGCGGGATAAAGCGCCATCGCGGGTTTTCGCACAGTTCTATTGCGCCATGGCGCGCCGCTCCGCCCCTCTCCCCCGCCCAACCACCTTGCTCACATGATATCGGGTGGTTGGGTGGGGGAAAGGGCCGGAACCGTCCGTTTTGCGTGAAAGCGAACGAAGTGAGCTTTCTTGGCGCAAAACATGCAGAGAGAAACCGATGGCTGGATAGGGGAGAGGGCCGGAAAACCCCGCTCTGGCGCGGGAAAGACCGCTCACGCTTCATCCTTGCGTCGTTCGCCGCCGCGAAAGCCGGTGGCCACCACGAACAGCTCCGCCGAATCGGGGCGCGAGGCGGCGGGCTTGAAATGCCGCACCTTCTCGAAATCGCGCTTCAGTGCGTGCAACAGTTCGTTTTCCGTGCCGCCCCGCAACACCTTGGCCACGAAGGCGCCGCCAGGCTTCAGCACCCGCCGGGCGAAGTCCGCCGCCGCCTCGGCCAGCGCCATGACGCGCAAGTGATCCGTCTGCCTGTGCCCGGTGGCATGCGCCGCCATGTCGGAGAGCACCACATCGGCCCGTGCATCGCCCAGCGCCTGCATCAGCGCTTCCGGCGCGTCCTCGTCATAGAAGTCCTTGTGCAGGATGACGACCCCCGGAATCGGCTCCATGCCGTGCAGGTCTATGGCCACCACCCTGCCCTCGCCCTTTTCCGCCCGCACCCTTTCCGCCGCCACCTGCGACCAGCCGCCCGGCGCGGCGCCCAGGTCCACCACCTTCATGCCGGGCTTGAGGATGTGAAACTCGTCATCGATGCCAATGAGCTTGAAGGCGGCGCGCGAACGATAGCCGCGTTCCCTTGCCATGCGCACGAAGGGATCGTTGAGCTGGCGCTCCAGCCAGCGCGCCTGGCTGGTGGTGCGGCCGCGTTTTTTCTTCAGCCGGGTTTTCAGGTGCCGGGGCTGGCCGCGGCCGGAGGTGCCCCTGCCCCGGCGGCGGAAGCTGTCAGGTCGCCGTGGCCCGGTCATGTTCGGCATCCTCCGTCTGTCGCGATTTGTCGTCCTTGCCGGTTGCCGGCAAGCCGTCCTCTTCCATCAGGGTGGCCAGAATGCCCTCGCGCAGTCCCCGGTCGGCCACGCGGATCCGCTCCACCGGCCAGATTTCCAATATTTCCTCCAGAATCGCGCACCCAGCCACCACCAGGTCGGCCCGCTCCCGCCCGATGCAGCCTTCCGCCATGCGTTCGGCCAGCGACATCAGGCGCAGCCGTTGCGAAATCTCGTGCACCTGCCCGCGCGAGAGCCAGGCGCCATCCACCCGGTTGCGATCGTAACGCGGCAGGCCCAGTGCAACCCCGGTGATGGTGGTCACCGTTCCGGAGGTGCCCAGCAGATGGCAGGGACGTTGCGGCAGACCGGAGGCCTGCAGGCGCGCTGCGAATTCGGCCAGCGCCTCGCGCACCTGCGCCCGCATGGCGGCATAGGCCCGTTCCGAAACATCCACGCCGCCATGACGCTCGGAAAGCGTCACCACGCCTTCCGGCAGCGAGATCCAGTCGCGCACCTTTCTGTGACCACCGCCCTCGTGCTCCACCCACAACAGCTCGGTCGAGCCTCCCCCGATATCGAACACCAGCACATGCCGCGCCTGTTCCTCCATCAGCGGGCACGCGCCCATGGCGGCAAGCCGGGCCTCGGTTTCGGCATCGATGATTTCCAGCTCCAGGCCGAGTTCGCGGCGGACCCTGTCCAGAAACGCCGGGCCGTTTTCCGCCCGCCGACAGGCCTGCGTGGCTATGAGCCGCATGCGCGAAACATTCCAGAATCGCAGCTTGTTGGCGCAAATGCGCAGGGCCTCCAGGGTCCGCACCTGCGCCGCCTCCGACAGGCGGCCGGTATGCGCCAGCCCCTCGCCCAGGCGCACGATGCGCGAAAACGCGTCAACCACCTGAAATCCACCCTCCCCGGCGGACCGGGCGATGAGCAGTCGGCAATTGTTGGTGCCCAGGTCCAGCGCCCCATAAAACGGACCGCCGGCCTCGCGCAGGTGCAGCAGATGCTGGACATTGCGCAGCCTCTGCGCCGCCCTGTCCGGCCCGCCGCCCAGCCTGGTGCCACCCCGCGCGGGGCGACGCCTGCCTGCAAACTTCATCATGTCTCCCACCCGGACCCGAACGCGAAGAACGTGCCGCGCCGGCCGTCTGCGACGGGTTTGTGCGCGTCCTGGCCATGACCGTCCACGTGCGTCCAGGCTTTCCGGGCCTCTCGTTCCGTTTCCGGCCTGTTGGCGACATGTGCCGGCTTTCCCGTCACTCTCGGACCGCCCGGCATCGGCCGTCAAACAGGCTTTCATTTTTCTCCGGCAATCTATCACCACTATCCACAAGCCGCCAGCGGAATGCCGAAAGAGTTGGCGCAAGATTTTTTCATGATCAAACAAATCATCGATATTTCAATATGTTGTGCGATACCGCCACTGCGGTATCCATGGCGCCTTAGTCTAAACCTCTTGTTCACGTTCCCTGCGGTATTTTTTTTCATCGCAAGGCATGGCCCGCCACTGGAGAAAGCGGGGGGCGTCACCTGAATTTTCAAGTTGGCCGGGCGGAACAGGAACAACATGCGCTATTTTTCTCTGTCCCAGGACTGCCAGAAGAAAAAAGATACGCTCATATCGGAGTACGCCAACAATCTGGGCATGGCCATCATGCGCCGCAAGGCCATGATCGCGCTCAAGGCCGCGCGGATGGAAAGCGAAATGGCCCTGCGTGCGCGCACGGAGTTCGTCGCCAGCATGAGCCACGAGCTGCGCACGCCGCTCAACGCCATCATCGGCTTTTCCGAACTGCTGGGCACCCGCAGCGCCGAAAACCCGGAACAGGTGCGCGAATACGCCGGCTACATCAACGAGGCGGCGAAGCATCTGCTGGAGCTCATCAACCAGGTGCTCGATATTTCAAAGATCCATTCCGGCCGCATGGAGCTTTCCATCGGCCAGGTGGACGTGGCCGAGCAAGTGCGCCACTGCCTGCAGCTGATCATGCCGCGCGCCGCGGAAGGCGGCGTCACCATGAGGGAAGAGCTGCCGGAAGACCTCCCGGTGATCGAGGGCGACGAGACGCGCATCCGCCAGATCATCCTCAACCTGCTCTCCAACGCCGTGAAATTCACTCCCAGGGGCGGCGAGGTCACGGCCGCCTGCGCCTGGCTGGAAGAGCAGGGCATGATGGAAATCCGCATTTGTGACACCGGGGAGGGGATGACGCCACAGGAAGTGGCGCGCGCGTGCGAGCCTTTCGAACAGATTCACGACCAGCTGAAAAAGAAACATGAAGGCACGGGGCTGGGCCTGCCCATTTCCATCGCCATTGCAGAGATGCATGGCGGGCGGCTGGAAATCAGCAGCCGCAAGGGCGAAGGCACCTGCATACGCGTTCTGCTGCCCCACCGCCAGGCTGCCAACGGAAAAACCGGAGCACGAACATGAGCGAGCAATTCGCCGGCACAGCCAGGATCGAAGAAATCGCCAGGCCGGAACACCAGGACGACAAGGCCTTCGACCGCCTGGGGCGCATCGTGGCGGTTTCCGGCGGCAAGGCCGTTGTCATGCTCGACCGCAACGCCAACATGCCGGAGGGACAGTCACCCGAGATCGGCACCCTTCTGAAAGTGGACCGGGGCGAAACGGTGGCCCTGGCGCTGGTCTCCAGCATGTCCATGCCGGTCCCGGACGCCGGCGAATACAATGAAGAAGTGCGCATCGTCGAGGTGGAATTCATCGGTGAAATCGCGCGCGACGAAACCGGCCGGCCGAAGAGCTTCCGGCGTGGCGTTTCCACCTATCCCAGCCTGGGCGACGTGGTGGGGCTGGCCAACCGCGAGGAGCTGAAGCTGGTTTATGCGGTGGACGCGGAAGCGGCCATCCGCGTGGGCGTCATCCACCAGGACAAGAGCATTCCGGCCATGGTGAAGCTTGACGAGATGCTGGGCAAGCATTTCGCCATTCTGGGCACCACCGGCACGGGCAAGTCCTGCTCCGTCGCGCTCATCCTGCGGCGCATCCTGGAGCGCAACCCCCATGCCCACATCCTGCTGCTGGACATGCACCGCGAATATGCCTCGGCCTTTTCCGACATGGCGGAAGTGGTGCGGCCGGAAGACCTGAACCTGCCGTTCTGGCTGTTGAACTTCGAGGAAATCTGCGAGGTTCTGATTGGCAACCACAGCTACGCCGAAACCGACACGGAAGTGTTGCGCGAGCTCATTCCGCTGGCGCGAGCCCGCTACAGGCTGGGTAACGGCAAATCGCGGCTGAACGTGAACGCGCGCAAGGGCACCGAGCAGCGCGAGGCGCAGAACATCAGCGTGGATGTGCCCCTGCCCTACCGCGCCTCGGACCTCATGGCCATCATCGACGAGCACATGGGCAAGCTGGAGCTGAAAAACCAGCTCGCCCCCTACAAGCGCATCCGCGCCAGGCTGGAATCGCTCACCCGCGACCCGCGCTACGCTTTCATGTTCGGCTCGTTGACGGTGCACGACAGCCTGACGGAAATCCTCTCGCGCCTGTTCCGCATTCCCGTGGACGGTAGGCCCATCACGGTCCTCGAACTGGGTGGCCTGCCCTCGGAAATCATCAACGTGGTGGTGTCCGTGCTGGCCCGCATGGCCTTCGATTTCGCGCTCTATTCCCATGGCCAGGTGCCCATCACCTTCGTCTGCGAAGAGGCGCACCGCTACGTGCCCAACGACAAGAACGCCGGTTTCGAACCCACTCGCCGCGCCATTTCGCGCATCGCCAAGGAAGGGCGCAAATATGGCGTGTCATTGTGCATCATCACCCAGCGTCCCTCGGAGCTCGATCCCACCATTCTTTCGCAGTGCAACACCATTTTCTCCCTGCGCCTGAGCAACGAGAAAGACCAGGAGATCCTGCGCGCCGGCATTTCCGATTCGGCCGCATCGCTGCTGGATTTCATGCCCACCATGGGTGTGGGAGAGGCGGTGGCCTTCGGCGAGGGCATCTCCCTGCCCACGCGGATACGCATCGACCTGTTGCCGCCGGAATTCCTGCCGCGCTCCACCACGGCATCGTTTTCCAGGCGCTGGCGCCAGGACATCGACGATCCGCGATTCCTGCAGGAAATCGTCAATCGCTGGCGGCACCAGGACCTGGAGCCGGTGCAACAGGAGGAAACCGAGGAAACGCCCTCGCACGCGTCCACTCAGCCCGGATCCCATGCGCCACAAGCAAGCGCGCCTGCGCAAGCGCCACGGCCCGAAGCGCTGGACCGCATCGGAGCCACCTCCGCCACCGAACGCTTGCAACCAAACGCGCAACCCGTTCCGCCTGGCAGGATCGCCTCGGCGGAACACGCGCCGCAACGCGTCACTGCGGATGTGCACGCCGCCGCCCGCCAGCATTCACCCACCATTACGGAGGGACCAACCGGCGCACGGGAAGCCCCACCCTCTGTCGCCTCCGGCCAGGCGTCGGGTAATCCGGGCGGGGTGCACCCGCCGAGACGTGGTTCGCAGCAATCACCGAACGGAGAACGTCCGGCCACCACCGGCAACGGCGAGGAGGCGGCTCGTCAGGCGCTGCGCGAATCCCTGCAGGAGGTGCTCAAGCGCTTCCGAGAGAAGTAGGCCCGGCGACCACATGTACGGCGTCACGATTTTTGATGGGCGCTTGACTTGAAATGTGCGCGCGGATAATGCAAATAACGCTTCGTGAGCGGCACGCATGATTGCCCGCTCGCCAATGTGCCACACACGATTTGCTGGGGACTCGTCTAACGGTAGGACAGCGGACTCTGACTCCGTAAGTCCAGGTTCGAATCCTGGGTCCCCAGCCATTCTTTTGAACATTATTCCTCGCGCGCCTTCTCGGGCGCGCTTTTTCGTTGGAAACGATCGCCTTTTCCAGGGAGCGACGCCATGACCCCCGGCGCCAGGGCCGCCGCAGCCATTGAGGTGCTTGAAGACATCCTGCGCCATCACCGCCCCGCCCTGCGGGCGTTGGCCGACTGGGGCCGCATGCACCGCTTCGCCGGCAGCGCCGACCGTGCCGCCATCGGCAATATCGTGCTGGACGCGCTGCGCCGGAAAAACTCGCTCGCCTGGCGCATGCAACAGGATACGCCCCGCGCGCTGGTGCTGGCTTACCTGCGCTTTCATGCCGGGCACCCGCTGGAAGAAATCGAGCGCATGGGCCGCGAGCGTCATGGCTTCGGCCCGCTCTCGCCGCAGGAACGAGAGCGCCTTGCCCGTCCGCGCCCACTGGATGATGCCCCGCCGTGGGTGCGCGGCGATTATCCCGAATGGCTGCACCCTTCGCTGCTGCGCGCCTTCAGCACGGAAGCAGAGGTCGTGTCCGCCACGCAGGCGCTGGCCACCCGCGCGCCGCTGGACATCCGCGCCAACACCCTGCGCACCACGCGCGAGGAGCTGGCCAAGGCATTGGCGCGGCATCATCCGGAGCCCACGCCCCATTCCTCCTGGGGCCTGCGCTTTCATGAAGACGGGCGCGGCCGCCTGCCGAAACTGACCAGCGAGCTTTCCTTTCACCGCGGCGAGTTCGAGATACAGGACGAAGGCTCGCAAGTCGCCGCCCTGCTCTGCCCGGCCGAGGCCGGCATGCAGGTGCTGGACTATTGCGCCGGGGCTGGCGGCAAAACGCTGGCGCTGGCCGCGCGCATGTCGGGCAAGGGGCGCATCCTTGCCCACGACGCCGAGCTGTCGCGCCTGTCTCCCATCGTCGAGCGGCTGCGGCGAGCAGGGGTGGAAGACATGGTGGAACTAATTGCCCCGCACGAGCGGGAAAGATTGCGCAATCTGAAGGGACAAATGAACGTGGTGCTGGTGGATGCTCCCTGTTCGGGCAGCGGCACCTGGCGGCGCAAGCCCGATATCAAGTGGCGCCTGCGCGAAAAGACCCTGAAACAACGGCTAGGAACCCAGGCGCAATTGCTGGACGAGGCGTCCGAACATGTGCGCCCCGGCGGATACCTCGTTTACGTCACCTGCTCCGTGCTGCCGGAGGAAAACGTCGATCAAGTGCGCGCCTTCCTGGACCGTGCGTCCGGTTTTGCCGCCGAGGACTGGCGCAACCACGCGGCCTTGCTGAACCGTCTGCCGCAAGCGCCCGAGGATGCGCCCTTCCTGCAACTGTCCCCCCATCTTCACGGCACGGACGGATTCTTCATCGCCATCTTGCGCAAACGGCCCTGAACCGCCCACTGGAATGCTCGGAATAACGCATGGATTCAGCCGCCCAGTCCGAGCCACCAGGCAGCCAGGCCGAGGAAGGCGAAAAAGCCCACCACGTCGGTCACGGTGGTGACGAAGATGGTGGATGCCAGCGCCGGGTCGGCCCCCATCTTTTCCAGCGCGATGGGAATGAGAATGCCTGAGAGCGCCGCCGCCAGCAGGTTGATGACCATGGCCACGGCAATGATCAGGCCCAAGTCGTCCGAGCCGAACCACCACCAGGCGAACAGCCCCATGATGACGGCGAACAGCAGCCCGTTGATGAGCCCCACGGCCGTTTCGCGCCACACCACGCGCCAGATGTTGGCCCGCCCCAGCTCGTGCGTGGCCAGCGCGCGCACGGTCACGGCCATGGTCTGCGTGCCGGCATTGCCGCCCATGGAGGCGACGATGGGCATGAGCACGGCGAGCGCCACCATTTGCTGAATGGTGGCGTCGAACCAGGAAATGACCCAGGAGGCCAGCACCGCCGTGCCGAGGTTCACCAGCAGCCAGGCAAAGCGGGCGCGCGCCGTTTCCAATACGGAGGCGGAGATGTCCTCGTCGTGCACGCCGGCCATGCCCAGCATGTCCTCGGCCGCCTCCTCTTCCAGCACGTCCACGATGTCGTCAATGTAAAGCGAGCCCACCAGCCGGCCGGAATCGTCCACCACCGGCGCCGAAACGAGATTGTAATGCTCGAACTGGCGCGCCACTTCCTCGATATCGTCCAGCACGTGGAAGACCTTGATGGGCTTTTCAGCAATGTCCATGACCTTCGTCTCGCGCGGGGTGCGCAACAGGCGCGCAGTGGTCACCGTGCCCAGCACGTGAAAGCGCGGGTCAACCACGTAGATTTCGAAGAATTCGTCCGGCAGGTCCTCTTCCGTGCGCAGGTAATCGATGACCTCGCCCACCGTCCAATGCGCCGGCACGGCCACGAAGTCCGTCTGCATGTAGCGGCCGGCCGCATTTTCCGGATAATGCAGGGCGCGTTCCACCGCGGCGCGCTCGGCCTTGGGCACGCTGGCGAGAATTCTGCGCCTGATTTCTTCCGGCAGGTCCTCCAGCAGCCAGACGGCGTCGTCCGTCTCCAGCTTGCGCACGGCGCGCGCGATCATCTGGGGTGGCAGCGACTCGAGGATGTCGTCGCGCACTGAATCCTCCAGCTCGCTGAGCGCCTCGACGTTGAATTGCCGGCCCAGCAGTTCGATAAGCCGCAATCGTTCTTCGTGCGAAAGCAGCTCGATGACATCCGCAAGGTCCGCCTCGTGCAGGTCGCGCACCAGCGCGCGCAAGGCCTGCGCATCGCCCTGCGCGATGGCCCGCTGCACCGCGTGCAGGAATTCCGGCGAGATGGCGCCATCCTCGTCCCGCACCGGCGGCCGCTCCGGCCGTGTGGTTTCCTTGTCCTTCACCTCTGCCTCGGCCATGCCCCTGCCCGTTTCGCGGCTGTGAACCCGAATTCCGACGCCGTTATCATCGACGAAAAAAGGGCGGCATGGAATCGCCGCCCTGTTCTCTCGCGCTTCCGCAGCCACTCGCGGGGCAGCGCCCCCGGCGCGGAAAAAGGATTGATGGTGCGGCCGAGAAGACTCGAACTTCCACGGGGTTTCCCCCACAGCGACCTCAACGCTGCGCGTCTACCAATTCCGCCACGGCCGCACGATTCCAGCAATTGATGTAATGCTGCTGGCGTGTTTATCAAGAGCCGCGCGCGCATTCAAGAGAGCAATGGACACAACGAGCGTCAAGCCGCGTGATGACAGGGATGGGCCGATGACGAAAAGCCATGGAAACGGCCGCGACGACACGCGCGACCGCCTGGCGGGCGCATGCACGGCCCGCGGCAAGCTCTGGCGCGCGCAGTCCGTGGCATGGGAGGTGTCATCCGGCCTCGTGCCCTATCCTCAGGCCATGGAGCGCATGGACGCGCTGGCCGCAGGCGTGGCGGCGGGCGAGCGTGGCGAACATGCATGGTTGCTGGAACACCCGCCGCTGATCACCGCCGGCACCAGTGCACGAAAAGAAGACCTGCTGCGCCCGGACATGCTACCCGTGTTCAACATCGGGCGCGGTGGACAATTCACTTATCATGGCCCTGGCCAGCGGGTGGCCTACCCGATTCTGAACCTGAAGGAACGCGGACGCGACGTGCGCTGCTATGTGGCCACACTGGAACAGTGGATCATCGACACGCTGGCCGACTTCGGCATTTCCGCCCGGCGAGAGGAAAGGCTGGTGGGCGTGTGGGTGGATGTTCCGGCGCGTCTGGGCGGAGGCATGGCGAAAATCGCCGCCATCGGGGTCCGTGTCTCGCGCGGGGTCACCCGGCACGGCATCGCGCTGAACGTGCATCCGGACCTTTCGCATTATGACGCCATCGTGCCCTGCGGCGTGCGCGAACATGGTGTAACCTCCATGCACGCGCTGGGAGTAACGGCCACGCTGGCGGAGGTGGACGCGGCATTGCGAAAGCACTTCGAGCGCCTGTTCGGGCCGACCGTGCCGTTCACAACGGATGATTCCTGAAAGAACAAGCCAAGTAAGCGCGAGAGGAGTTTCATCACCATGCATCTGCTGGCCGCCACATCCGCGCCCATCGGCGAGGGCGAGGAGGCCATCGACCTCGACCAGCCGCCCGCAGACGTGCTGGTGCTTTCTGCTGCCGATTCGGAGCTTTCCGCGCTGGCCGCGGCGCGCACGGCGCTGGGGGACGAGGCGCCGGAGCTGCGGCTGGCCTCGCTGCTGCTGCTGCGGCATCACATGTCGGTGGACATGTGGCTGGAAAAAACCGCGCAACACGCCAAGGTCATCATCGCGCGGGTGCTGGGCGGGCACGCCTACTGGCCCTACGGCGTGGAGGAACTCCAGCGGCTGGCGAACGAGCGTGGCATTCACCTCGCACTGCTGCCCGGCGGGCACGTGCAGGACGAGGAACTCATGCGCCGCTCCACCCTGCCCATGCAGGTGTGCGAGCGCTTGCGCGCGCTGTTCGTGGCCGGCGGGGTGGAAAACGCCCGGCGCATCCTGGCCGCGGCGAAATCCTTGAGCGTCCTGCCCTTCGGCGAGGTGCGCGCGGAGGCCATCCATATCGTCCCGCCTCTCCCCTTCCCCGCCGCCGGCGTGTGGGTGGGGGGGCTGGTAGTGACGGACTTGCAAAAAATACTGCGGCTCATGGAAGATGGCTCCCATGAGCCGGGCGCCACTCCAGAGCATCCGTCCTCTCCGTCATTCCCGCGCAAGCGGGAATCCATGAGACAAACCGGCAAACGCTCAGGCAAACGTATGCGCGGCATGGACTCCCGCTTTCGCGGGAGTGACGAAATACCAGGTCCGCACGTCCCCATCATCTTCTACCGCGCCCTGCTGGAGGGCGGCTTCACCGCGCCGATATCGGCGCTGGCCGAGGCCCTGCGGGAAAAGGGGCTCATCCCCCTGCCTGTGTTCGTCTCGTCATTGAAGGACGCGGCAGTGCGGGCCTTCCTGCACGAGCTGTTCGCGGCACACCCGCCCGCCGTTATCGTGGACACCACCGCCTTCGCCGCCGGCGAGAACGACCCCTTGCGCGCGCCGGACGCGCCGGTGTTGCAGGCCTTCTTCACCGGCGCTTCCGCAGCGGCATGGCGGGAGAACCCGCAAGGGCTTGGCCCGCGCGATCTCGCCATGCTCGTCTCCTTGCCGGAGCTGGACGGGCGCATCATCACCCGCGCCGCTTCGTTCAAGGAGGACGATACCTTCGATGAGGCCACCCACTGCCGCCTGCTGCGCTATGCGCCATACCAGCCGGGCATAAACCGCATCGCCGAGCTTGCGGCGCGCTACGCCCGGCTGCAGCACAAGGCCAACCACGAGAAGCGCATCGCGCTGGT
>JALVSR010000131.1 GCA_027024225.1 Hyphomicrobiales bacterium
ACGGTGTTGATGGTCATGCCCTCGAAGATTTCGCGGATGAGCTTGCCGCCCTTGGTGAGGCGGAACAGCTTCGGCATCGGCCAGGAGGGCGTGTGGCTCTCCAGCCGCTCAACGGCGCGCGGCGAGATGATGAGAATGCCATGCTGCGCCTCCCCGCCCATGACCTTCTGCCAGGAGTAGGTGACGACATCGAGCTTGTCGAAGGGCAGCTCCTGCGCGAAGGCGGCGGAGGTGGCATCACAGATGGTCAGCCCCTCGCGGTCGGCCGGTATCCAGTCGCCGTTGGGCACGCGCGCGCCGGAGGTGGTGCCGTTCCAGGTGAATACCACGTCGTGGCTGAAGTCCACCACGGAGAGGTCGGGCAGCTCGCCGAAGTCGGCCACCATGGCGCGCGATTCCACGGTGAGCTGGTCGCACACGTCGGTGACCCACATCTTGCCGAAGCTTTCCCAGGCCAGCACGTCCACCGGGCGCGGGCCCAGCAGGTTCCACATGGCCATTTCCACCGCGCCGGTGTCGGACCCGGGCACGATGCCGACGAGATAATCGTCGGGCACTTCCAGCACCTCGCGGGTGAGCGCCAGCAGCTGCCGGACGCGCTCCACCGCCTCTTGACTCCGGTGCGAACGGCCCAGGAGCGCATTCTTGAGAAGGGAGAAATCCCAGCCCTTGAACTTGGTGGTGGGACCGGGCGAAAAACGGGGATTGGCCGGCTTCACGGCCGGCTTTTCGATAGTGGTCATGTCAATACATCCTTCCAGATGTTCGCCCCTCGTTGGGGAGGGGTGGCCCGCCGCTGCAATAGGACAGGCCGTATGATGAAGTCAAGCACGGATTGTCGGCAAGGCCGCATGAACGAATTGCCCGCAAGGCTCCTTCGGCGCTTTTCGGCTGCAAATCGGCGCTCCCTTCTTGAAATGGCAGCGCCATTGCGGCGAAAGGGGCGTCGATCTTCACCTGCAGAACCCTCTTGCGTTCAGTTCGTCCATGTGACCTGGTCGCAATGGTTCATTTGCGCCCCGGAGTCATGTTCGGCTGCGCGATTCTTGCGCCATGCGGACAGGCTCATTGCAGGCGCATGGCGCGTCGTTTCTTGTTCTGGCCCTTCATCGCCGCCCGCGGCGCCGCGCCGAAATTCCTGCGCACGGTTTTTCCGTTTTTCGCCCCTGACGAGCCCTTGCGTTTCGGCGCTGGCCACAGGGCGGCCAGCTCCCGCAGTTCCCGCGGCGTCTGCACGACGCAATGCACGCCATGCGTTCGCGCCCGCAGGCACATGGTCATGGCCTCCGGCTCGGTGAGATTCCACACCAGCGCGGCAAAGGGCGCTGGTCTTCTGCGTCGCTTGTGCTGGCGCACCACGCGCCGCCACTCTTCAAGCAGGCCGCTGGCACGCAGCATTTTTCCCGTCATGCCGCCGACGCCATAGCGCACGCGGGTATCCTCGGCCAGGTTGGCGGCCAGCAGCTCGGCCTCGGCCAGCGCCACCGCTCGCAGGTTCGAGGTCACCGGCCCCAGCAGCACCGCCCATCCAAAGAGCGCGCGCGGCCGCACCAGCGGCAGGGAAGGCTTGCGGCAGATGGGCGTGGTCATGTTGGTGGGCGTCCCACCGACATTGCGGATGTGGTAAATGCTCGGGGCGCGCTGGGCGCCGGCGCCGGAACGCCGGCGGCGGAAGCCTTCCTCCAGCAACACCCGGGCGACGCTGGCGCGGTTAAAAGCGCTGCGCCGACCGAACACCACCGCGCCCAGCAGCGCATCTCCGCGTTTCGCCGTGGCCAGCAGGTTGAACCCGGAAGCACATATGAAACCCGTCTTCATGCCGTTGGCTTCCGGCATCATGAACAGGAGGTGATTGCGATTTTTCAGCCGCACCAGGCGCGGCTTCTTCGTCTTGCGGTCGACCACGCGCTTTTCCACCCGCCGCAACGAGAAGAACCGCCACCAGTCGGGATGACGGCGCAGAAACCGCCGGTGAATGTCGCGCGCCAGCACCGCCATGTCACGCGCGGTGGTCACCTGCGCCGGGTCGTGCATGCCATGACAATTGGTGAAATGCGTGCCCGTCATGCCCAGCTGGCGCGCGGTGCGGTTCATCAGGTCCACGAAGGCGCGCTCGGAGCCCGCCACCGCCTCGGCCAGCGCCAGCGCCATGTCGGCATCGGAGCGCACCATGAGAAAGGTGAGCATCCGACGGATGCTCATGCGCTCGCCGGGCTTCACGCCATATTTGGCCGCCCCGCGCCTCACCCCGTGCACCACCGCCTTCGAGATGGTCACCTGCTGGTCGAAGGACAGCCGCCCCGTATCCACCGCCCACATGACCAGCCAGGCCGTCATCAGCTTCGTCAGTGACGCCGGGTGCCACGGCTTGCCGGCGTCATGAGAGAGCAGCACCCGTCCCGTGTCCATGTCGAACACCAGTGCCGGCGGAATGCGCGGGCGTTGTTCCGCAGCGGTTGCATCAAGGCGCGCCGTCTTGCCGGCCGCATCCTTCGCCATGGCCATGTCCGGCCCCATCAGGCCGGCCAGACAGACCAGCAGGCCAAGCGCCGCCAGCCACCGGGCCGCCAGCCAGAAACGCCGCAAGGGAGCGGCACTCCTGCGCATTGCCCGCCGATTGATGAATGTCGTGCTCATGTAGGTGTTCCGTTCCGGATACCGCCGCCTTGCCTGCCTGATAGCAGAAAGTACGGCCTCCACAATTCCAATCTCCAGGCCGGGCCCAGAACTCGTGAAAGGCGCGAATATCATTCTGGCGCAAAACGCCATCCATGTCTGCATGACATGCTGTTCCGAAAATCCTGCGCCAGAATGGCGCCGCGCGAGTGTCATGAGCCCGAGCCTGAAATTGCCTCTTCGCGCGCTTTTCATGCGCGGCACTTCCGGCAGCATTGTGGCGCCTGTGGCTTCCGCCCCCCGCGGTCAGCCCCGGTCTGGCGCATCGGGGGCTTGCC